>JACSRF010000138.1 GCA_014879875.1 Anaerolinea sp. | reverse complement strand
ACAGAGGAGACACGGAGATTCACAGAGAGATTGGGGAGTTTTTATGCTTGATTTCTCCTGATCTCCGTGCAACTCCGTGTAACCCCAGATTTCACGAGTTTTTTTGTGAAGTGTAAAACGTGGTGACGTCTCATCACGTTTCACGTCAACGGCCGTCATCCACCCGTATCGTCGTCAATGGCGGCGGGCGTGGGCGGTATTTCCAGAAAATCGTCACGGCCGTTCCCCACCAACCCTTCAACGGCAAAGGCGGAGACTTCGACGTAATGATCGGCGTCTGACCATTTGACAATGTAATTGCCGTTGTCTCGGTTTTGCGCTCCCACCAGTAAGGTGTAGCTGCGCGAGGCGTTGTCGGCGACGGCCGTTAACGTCACCATCGCCTGCGGATTTGCCAACCCATAGGCGGGTTGGTCGGCCACGCCCAACGGCCAGACCAGGCGCAAATTGGTAATACGTCCCAACAAAGCATTCAAGTTATTTTGACTGACGATCTCCCCTTCGCCCAGGTCGGCCAGCGTCCACGTGGCCTCTGGCGTTCGGGTCAGGGTGAAGTCACCCTGGCTGTTTTGCAGGGTTACGGCCGTGATCGTCTCCAACGGCAGGCTGATATAGGCCGTATCAATCCAACTGGTCGCCAATTGGCTCACTTCCCACACATTCACGCCCCCCACCAGGTACGTCTCGGTCTGGTCGGCGCGGCGCATGTGCGTGGCCTGCGCCGTCGGCGACGACCCCAGGTAAAGGGTATATGCTTCGCCGGCGGCCGTTTGCAAATCTACCCGACGTACAAACTCATTGTCCGCGACGCGCAGCCGGGCATAACTGGTGGGAGTACGCGCCACCAACCGCCCCGCTTGCAGCGCCGCCAATTTCTCCAGCACAGGCTCAATCTTGGCGCTGTCAACCGGATAATCCCCCCCATTTGCCAACACCCAGCCCGTTCCCTGGCGCGCCAGTTCCACCTGAACGCCTTCATTGTCGGCAATGGTCACGGCCGTAATGCTCGCCACCGTCAGATCGGCAAACAACGGGCCAACGGCCGTCTCCCCCGTCGCGCGCGGCCAAAACATCACCGCCGCCAACACCACCTGTAAAGCCAAAACCCCTGCGAGAATTTTTTGTAACTGTGTCATACATCACCTGCACTGCCCCATTCACCGATTACCGTTCACCGATTACCGTTCACCGCCCACCGCCGGCAGCAGCGCCAACGGCCGTTCGCCGCGAATGCGCGCGCGCCAGGCAAAGTAGACGATAATCAACGCCGCCAGCGCCACCCCGTAATTGGCGATCTTCCAGAAGGATTGCTGCGGCACGGTCAACGGCTGCAACACCCGCGAGGCGCTGCCGCGCGCGCGAATCGCCAGTAAATCCAAATCCTCCGCCGCCCAATCCACCATATTTTGGAAAAATTGCAAATTATTCAGGTACAGGTCGCCGGACAGCCGCGCCGACAAATTCAACGTGAAATCATCGGCAAAGGCGGAACTGCCCAAGACGATCAGCCGCGCCGACTCTGGCGAAAAGTCAATGACGCCGACGGGCTGCGCCGCCGCCTCAGCCAGCAGCGGGTTGGCGCGCTCCTGGAAGTAGCTGTCGAAGCTCCCCTGAATGGCGACGGCTAGCGGGTATGATTGTTTATCGGCGGCCGTCGGGAAGCCGAGATTGGGGTACAGGTCATAATTGGGCTGCACGTTCTCGTTCGTCGTTGTCCAGGAGTTATTGCTCGATTGCAGCAGCACGGCCGTTTCCCGTCCCGCATTTTTCGCCTCATCCAGGTACACCGGCGACGCATAGCTCATCGTCACCATCGGCAAATTGCCCAGCATCGGGTTCTCCGTGTCCATCCCACTCTGGCGCACATCCACGAAAAACGGGTAATTGGCCGCCTGAATCTCCTGCACCTGAATACCGCCCACATTGCGCATCACGGCCACCGGGAAGACTGCATTTTGTTCATCCATCACCAATTCCGCCGGCACGCTCACGCCATAGTGCGCTAACAAATCGCCCACGCCCCCGCTCACCGGCGTCACGGCCAGCGCATCCTGATATTGGTCATACACCAGGCGATAATTACTGGCGGCGATGATCACCGCGCCGCCGCGCATCAAAAACTGGTCAATGGCAAACAGTTCCTTCTCCGTCAGCCCCAGCGGTTCTATCACCACCAGCACATCCACATCGGCCGCCACCTGCCCGGTAGACAAATCCACCCCGCGCACCGTGTATTCCTGTTGCAGCTGCGCGGCAATAGATTGGTACGAGGCCAACGGCTGCAACACATCGCCCAACACCGGGTCTGTCAGCGCGTCGGTCGGCGGCGCCCACAACCCGGCTACCTTCAAAAAGCCGGTGGTCGTCCGCTTCAACGACGACTCAATCATGGCGCGCACATCCCCTTCCGTCTGCTCGCCAGATGGGTACATCACCTGCCCGGTATCGCCGCTGCGCAAAATCATGTGCGCGTAATAACTGGTTGTACCAAACAAGTCGAGGGCAAAGGGCTGCAAGCCATACGTTTCCTGCAAGGTTTGCCGCGTCACCGGGCTGTTGGGGTCGTCCACGTCCACAACGGCAAACGTGAACTTGCCGGCCGCATTGGCGGCAATCTCGTTCGCCACGTTGGTAATGGTCGCCTGCGTCGCCACCATCCACTCTGGCAGCGTGGCCGGCGTCACGTATAGGGTCAGTTCCACCGGTTCCGGCAAAGCGGCCAGCACTGCGTCTATACTTTGGAAGCCATAGACCACTTTTTTGATGCCGCTGGTCAGGTCATATTCCAGATTTTTCAGGCGCACTTCGGTCGTGCCGTCAGGCAGCAGGTCAAATTGCGCCACGTCTTGAAAATTGAGGATCACGCTCTGGTCGCCGTAGCGGATGAGGATGTCGAAGTACGCATTGAACACCGACGCCTCGTACTGCCCGGATGATTGCAGCGCCATCGGCCGAATCCCGTAGTTCTGATTGGCTTCCACTTCAATTTCCGGGTCGCTGATGGGGTCCACGACGCTGGCGGTGATACGGCCGTCAGACGCGATCTCATACTCGCGCAGCATATCACGCACCTGCGGGATCAGCGGCGCTAACAGCGGATGCGTTTTCTCGCTGATGTAGGCGCGGATCACCAGCGGCTCTTGCAAACTGGCGAACAAATCCTTCGTCGTGGACGACAGGCTGTACTCTTTTTGCGCTGTCAGGTCCCAGCGCAGCCCGGACAGCGGATGCAGCCAGACGTTGAGCAGCAGCAAGTTGCCCACAATCAACCCCGTCGTCAGTAATAACCGCTGCCGGTACGCCTGCTGCTGGCGGCTCCAGCGTACCGAATCGAGCGACACCGTGTTCAGCGCCAGGAACACGCCGGTCAACGAGAGGTAGTAAACCAGGTCGCGCAAATCAACCACGCCGCGCTGAATACTTTCAAAGCGGCTGCCCGTGCCCAGCGCCCACAGCAGTTCGCTCCACGCGCCACCGCCCACAAAGTCGGTGACGCTGCGCGTCCCCACCAGGTAAAACGCCCCTCCCAGCAGCGCCGTGACAATCAGCGCCACGATCTGGTTATCGGTGCGCGAGGAGACGAAGAGGCCAATGGCGGCATAGGCGGCGGCCATCAGCAGCGCCGCCAGGTAGCCGCCCAGCACCGGCCCCCAATCCAGCCGCCCCAACACGCCTACCGTCACCGGCAGGGGCAGCGTCAGCGCCAACGCCAGCGAGATGAGGGCCATCACCGCCAGGAATTTGCCCAAGACCAGGTTCAGCGGGCTGACGGGCAGGGTCAGCAGCAGTTCTTGCGTCCCGGCGCGCTGCTCCTCGCTCCATTGGCGCATGGTCAACGCCGCCAGCAGGAAGATGAGCAGGATGGGCATCCAACGGAACAACGGCCGTGTCTCCGCAACCCCCCGCGCAAAAAATGTCTCCACCTGGAAAAAGATGAACAAAACGGCCGCTACAAACGTGCCCAAGAAAATAAGCGCCAGCAGCGAGCCGAAATAACTACTTAATTCTTTGTGCGTAATCGCCAGAATTTGCCGTTTCATCATGCCTCCGCCATCGCCAACTTGTTAAACACCATCTCCAACGTCTGCACGTCGGGGCGCAGTTCGCGCACCGGCCACCCCTGCGCCGCCGCCAACCGGTAAATGGCGGGCGTCAGATCGGCCCCGGCCGTTCCTTGTATGTGGTAAGCGGCCTGCCCCTGGCGCGGCGGTAGGGACGTCACCTGCTGCACTTCCGCCAGGGCGCGCAGGGCGTCTGGGGCGTCGGCCACCGCGTCATCCAGGGCCAAAATGGCGTCATTCGTCCCCGCCAGGTCTGCCAGGCGCGCATCCACCTTGATTTCGCCGCGCATCAAGATGATCACCCGGTCACACAATGCTTCCACTTCGGGCAAAATGTGCGTGGAAAATAAAATGGTGCTGTGCTGCGCCAGGCGCCGGATCAGGTGGCGGATTTCCACAATTTGCGTCGGGTCTAATCCCACCGTCGGCTCGTCGAGAATGAGCAGGCGCGGCCGGTGCAAAATGGCCTGCGCCAACCCCACCCGCTGCCGGTACCCTTTGCTCAACTGGCCGATGGGGCGCGTCAGGTGGTCGGCCAGGCCGGTGGCGTGAACGGCCGCTGACAACCGCGCCGGTATCTCCACATCAGGAATCTGGCGCAGGCCGGCCATCATGAGCAAATATGCCTGCACGCTGAGTTCCGGGTAGAGCGGCGCATTTTCGGGCAGGTAGCCGATGCGCTCCTGGACGGCCTGGGTTTGCGTCAACACGTCCAGCCCATCTACCATGATGACGCCGCTGTCGGGCTGCAAATAACCGGTCAGCGCCTTGATAATGGTCGTTTTGCCGGCTCCATTTGGCCCCAACAGGCCGATGATCTCGCCGGCGGCGATGGAAAAGCTGACGCCCTTGAGGGCTTCAACCGCGCCATATGATTTTTTTAACTCTGTCACATTGATCATCAATCATCTCCTCCAGAAAAAGCGGGGGTAGGGCAAACTATGGATTTACGATTTACGATTTGCGATTTGCGATTTGCGATTTGCGATTTGCGATTTGCGATTGGTCTGCCCCTGACAAGCTATGAGAAAATCCCAAATCTTTGTTTCATTTCAGTTGAACACCTGGTCAGACCGCCCGGACGTGAACGTCCGGGCTAGTAAACGACGCCCGGTGAACCGGGCTGATACGGTGGGCAATGACC
>JACSRF010000140.1 GCA_014879875.1 Anaerolinea sp. | reverse complement strand
CAGTTTGAAGCGGAGGCGCATATGCAATACGTTACCAGTTTTGAACGATTGGCGACCGAGAAGGGGTTGCAAAAAGGATTACAGCAAGGATTACAGCAAGGATTACAACAAGGATTACGGGAAAGCATTGGCATGGCTCTGCAAATCCGCTTTGGCGCGGTCCCGCCAGGGATCATGGATAGTCTGGAACAAGTAGAAGACCTGCAAATCTTACGCGAATTGCAGCGCCAGGCTATGATCCTGGACTCTTTACCCTTGTTCGCAAAAGTCTTGGACCAACAGGCGCCGCCTGCCTCCATGAATTAACGAAGTAGGGCGGGATAGATAGAGATACCATTGATTTGTAATCGTCTAGCCCCCGCTGTGGCCGGTCTCCGACCAAGTCGCCTGACTGAGATATTGATTTGTTCGGAGATAAAAGCTCAAGTTAAGACCAAGCCAGAAAAACACTGATCCGCAGATTAACGCGCAGATTCCACAGGTTTCTTCTCTTAAATCTGCGTGAATCCTCCGACAAGCTCAGAACAAGCCCTGTGAAATCTGTGGATCGATTTTTTGACATAACATTAATTCCAACAATGTATATTAAAAACAGCTACGTTAGCATGAATTATCAACGTACCTTTGAACAACTACAACAACACGCGGCCTTGTCCTGGCCGATAGAGCTTACCGGTCAGGACGACGGTGCAGCTATCATTACGGCGCTGTTGCATACCCAAAACGATTTCATCGCCATCCTCAACTTTCCGGTTCGCTCCGTTGAGGAATTCATTACAATCTTGCCGTCAGCAAACATGCGCCCTAATCTGTTTGTCAAACATCTCATTGTCCTGTCAGATTTCAGCGCCGAGAAAATCAAGCGCTCCATAACCCACCTGCAAAAATATATCCCCAATGGAACCTTGCAGTATGAATGGGACGGACAGGTAAAAACATATCAATTTCAGGCGTTACTGGACGCCAGCGCAACGACGATCAAGAAGAAGTTGGGTATCGAAGGGCCCACCCTTTTTCAGGAATACGAACTGAATGATCACATGCGCGAAATGATCGCCTTGCTCTTGATTGGAGCTAGTGCTATAGATGAGGAAACGGCGATTTGGTTTGCGCAATGTGAAATCAGCAATTATCTTGGCAACAGAGCAAAACTTGAGGAGTATGTCAAACAACGGTACATTTGGGTCAGCACAATTGCCAAAGGGTCAACATCCAACGCACTTGGTCATGCAGCCCAAAACCACATCGTAGATTTCCTGATCCAAAATATCAATCTGGATAACATAACCTTTCAAAAGGATGGGAATTTACCAGGCGTCACTCACTACGATCCAGGGTCAGGCAAAGAAACCAACTTCGACATTGTCGTCTCCAGACTTGGCAAATATGTGGGTATTGAGGTCAGCTTCCAGGTAACCACAAACAGCGTCATCCAACGTAAATCACGCGAGGCCAGCGCAAGCTATTTGCAAGTACAAAAAGCGGGGCACAAGATGGCCTACGTGATTGATGGCGCCGGGAACTTTGAACGCCACCAGGCAATCCGTCTTATTTGCGCCAACAGCGACTGCACCGTTGCATTTACGCCATCGGAATTGTTGGTCTTAGCGCAATTCATCACCGAATTTTTGGAGTAAATTGTTGTGACCCACTTTTCAGAAAATTGTAAGCCGTTAACTGTGGTTCCGTCCAATGTTCGCACCCAAGAGGAAATCGGCCGTTTAACGGCCGATTTCAATGACGTTTGCTTACTCATTCTGCCACCAGATGATCAAATACCGCGCACTGCGTTGTCACAAATCATCCAGACGATTGACGCCGGACTGGGCCAGAAAGCGACATTAATCACCCTCGGTGAACCGACCAGCCTGGTACACGCACACCAAAACACGCGCTCCCTCCATTACCAACTGTGGATCAGCATCAAACGGGGGACGCTTCAATATCACCCTGAAAACCGCGCCCTGCCCAATCACCATTTTGGCGCGCTGGTTCATACACGCTACAAAGGAACGTTAAAACACACCGCCACTCGTATCCAATACACCTATTGCCCAGCGTGCGACAAAACCACAAAAGATTACGGTGGCAAAAAACACACTTACAGCTCCTATGGCACATTGATCTCCGACATCTGGCGCGATGTCGTTGGCAACCTGGAAGGCGATCTCGCAGACATCATCCACCGCTTTGCCGATTTGTTTGGCCTGGACATGTACCAGGAGCTGCGTGTGCTGGATTGTCGTCATCTGTGGCCGACGGCAAAGAGAATCACCGACAAAACAGATACCCCATACCTGACCCAACCCGCCTTGTTCATCAACCCCCAAACCCCTGATCAGGAAGGCAGGCTGTATCAGGGTGATTGCCTCGAAACCTTGCGCCGCTTACCGGACAACTCGATAGATTTTGCATTTATTGACCCGCCCTACAATCTTGGCAAAAACTACAACAACTACGCAGATGATTTATCCATCCAGGCATATTTTGATTGGTGTGATGAATGGATCCGCGAAGTGACCCGGCTGCTCAAACCAGGGCGCACCTTAGCGATTTTGAACATACCATTGTGGGCCATCCGCCATTTCCTGTTCATAGAGACAATCCTGGAACTGCAAAATTGGATCGCCTGGGATGCCCTTTCCTTTCCCGTCAGAAAAATTATGCCGGCTCATTACGCCGTCCTCTGTTTTAGTAAAGGCGCATCCAGGCCGCTGCCTGGGCTTATTGGCAGCAACAAGGGTATAAATATTGCCAACAGCGCCGACGCCCTCTGTCCACTATCCCCATTGGATGAACGATATTGCCTGCGTGCAAGCTGTGTCCGTCAACGCAACGCCTTTGGTCTGACGGATCGCGGGCAATTAAGCGATTTATGGTGGGACATCCACCGCCTGAAACATAACAGCCGCCGTGTGGATCATCCCTGCCAACTGCCACCCCAGCTGTTGTACCGGTTTATCTCCATCTTCACTGAACCAGGAGAAGTTGTGCTCGATTGCTTCAACGGCGCAGGGACGACAACTTTAGCGGCGCACCAGATGGGACGGCGTTACATCGGTATTGAACTCTCGGCAAAATATCACCAGATTGCGCAATCAAGGCACGAAGAAATCCGGCAAGGACTTGATCCTTTCCGCAAAGTGGAACGGCCGTTAACCGAAAAAAACAGCCGCGTCCCCCGCATGAGCCAACAAATCTATGAAGTGCCCAAGAAAACATTGCAATTAGAAGTGCGGCGCGTGGCGCAGCTGCTCAAAAAACTCCCCTCCCGCGACGAGATGATTGAACACGGCCGTTACCCAATCCGTTATTACGACGACTATTTCGCCAGTTGGGGCGAAGTGTGCGCAGCCGCGCGCCACGACGGCATGAGCGAAACAAAAGAGCAAAAAAACACCAACGGGACCACCCTTGCCCCAACGCCACACCAGATGAGTTTGTTTGACCGGGGTTCCACAGACGCTAAACGATAATTTATGATCCAACAACCACCTCTCCCCGACTGGCTGGTCAGCGTCCACCACGACGGCTCCGCCAAATATGTATCCACCCCCCAGCCCCAACTGGGCGACACCGCGCGGCTGCGGCTGCGCCTGGCGCACGACGCCCCGGTGCAGCGCGTCTACCTGCGCACCTTCCCCGATGGCGAGCAGGCCATCACCCCCATGCAGCGCGCCAACACACAGCCGCCAACCCAATGGTGGGAAGTAGACCTGCCCATCACCCAGCCCACCGTCCATTACCGCTTCATACTCCAGGCCGACGATGGGGTCTGGTTCTATACGGCCGTCGGCCCCCAGGCGCACCCCCCGTTAGACAAAACCGACTTTCGCATCCTGGCAAATTACACAGGGCCGGCGTGGGCGCCAACGGCCGTCTTCTACCAAATCTTCCCTGACCGCTTCCACAATGGCGACCCGCGCACCGACCCGCAGCCCGCCGACTTCGAGTTCCGCGGCCGGCGTCCCCAAACCCTGCCCTGGGGCGCGCCCCCGCCCGCCGACGCCTTCAATCCATTCACCTTCTACGGCGGCGACCTGCCCGGCGTCATCCAAAAACTCGGCTACCTGGCCGACCTCGGCGTCAACGCCATCTACCTCAACCCCATCTTCACCGCCTACACCAACCACAAATACGACGTCGCCGACTACTTCCACGTAGACCCCCACTTAGGCGGCGACGCGGCGTTGGTCGCGCTGCGCCAGGCGCTCGATGCGCGCCAGATGCGCTATCTGCTCGACATCGTGCCCAACCATTGCGGCTACGGGCATCCCTGGTTCCAGGCCGCGCATCAAGACGCCAACGCCTCGGAAGCGGAATTTTTCACCTTCTACGAACACCCCGACAGCTACGCGCAATGGCTCATGGCCTGGACGCTGCCCAAGCTCAACTTCAGCAGCGTTACCCTGCGCCGTCTCATCTATGAAGGCGACGACGCCGCCTTCCGCCACTGGCTGCGCCCACCCTTTGCCGCCGACGGCTGGCGCGTGGACGTCGCCAACATGCTCGGCCGCCAGGGAGCGATGCAGATGAACCGCACCCTCGCCGAGGGCATCTACCAGGCCGTCAAAGAGACGCGCCCCGACGCCTACCACATCGGCGAGAACTTCTTCGACGCCACCGAGAGTTTGCAAGATGGCGGGCAGTGGGATGGCGTCATGAATTACAGCGGCTTCAGCCACCCCTTGCTGCACTGGCTGCGCGGCCTGCACCTGGGGGCAATTGGGCTGGCGGAACCGATTGTCACGGCCGTTCCCTGGCCCACCGCCTCCTTAGCCGCAACCTGGCAGCAATACCTGGCCGCCATCCCCTGGGGCATCGCCTTGCAACAGTTCAATTTGCTAGGCAGCCACGATACGCCGCGCATCCGCACCCTGTTGGGCGAGAATGACGCCTTACAGCGGCTCGCCGTGACCGCCCTGATGACCTTCCCCGGCGTGCCCAGCATCTACTATGGCGACGAAATTGGGTTGACCGACACGCCAGGACTGAGCCAGCGGGCGTGTATGCCCTGGGATGAAGCGGCGTGGGACCAGGAGTTATTGGCGTTTTACCGGCAAATGATTCACCTGCGGCGAGAAACGGCCGTCTTGCAAACCGGCGGCTTCCAAATCCTGCTGGTCGAAGCGGACACCATCGCCTACCAGCGGGAAAACGAACACGAACACGCCCTCATCATCGCCCATCGCGGCGCGCAACCCCGCCCCGCCTCCCCCCC
>JACSRF010000523.1 GCA_014879875.1 Anaerolinea sp. | reverse complement strand
CCGGTGTTCGACAACGACTTCCTGGTCATTGGCATCCACCACAGCGGCGGGATGCTGCTGGAGCCGGGCAGTGATCAGCCTTATTTGCGCAACGCCGGCAGCAGCATGATCGCTGTCCTCGACGATTTGCGCGACCATGCGCCGGAGATTTACCAACGCCTGCGCCGCTTGTAACGGGGACACGGATTTTCAGGATTTACGGATTCAATATGCCTGGCTTGCACCCAACCTTGCACGATGAGATAGTCGCCCTACTGCTGCCCCGGCGCGCCTTCCGCCTGCCTGACGCCCGCCTGGCCGAACTCGACCCGCTCCTGGCCGATTGGCCCGGCCGCCATGATCTGAAATGGGACGTCCCGCCCAACGAGTTTTGCCACAGCTTTGTCAAAAACGCGCCGGGAGCGGCGTTGCAGCGGGCGTTACAAGAGACGGCCCGGCAGAGCGGCGAACTGGATAGGGCCGACATCGCCCGGCTGTGCCAGCAGATTGACGCCACCCTGGCGCGAAAGCCTGACGCTACAGACGTGCCCCGCCCGCTGATCACTTACTACGAAACGCTCAAAACCGAGCTTTCCACCGGCCGTTACCAGTTGGACCGCCGCTTTGTGCAGTTGACGCTGCTGATAGACCAGGGGCAGGATGCGCAAGGCTTACGCTTTGTGGCTGACAGCCAGCGCGGCAAATATGACAGCTTGCAAAAACTGCTGGCCGAGGTGGATGACCGGGCGCTGGTGCTGCTGGGCGGGCCGGGCAGTGGCAAGACCACGCTGCTACGCCGCCTGCAACTGGAGTTCGCCTGGGATGGCGCGGCGGGCAGCGCTGACAGGGTTCCGTTTTTCATCCCGCTCAACGCCTACCGCGGGGCGCGCCTGGCCGACGCTCTGCCCGACCCGGCCGACTGGCTGGCCGAGCGCTGGCAGGCGGAATGTCGGCGCGCCGGGCAAAGCGGCCTGCCCGATTTCGCCGCCTTGCTGCGCGAGGGGCGTTTGCTGCTGCTGCTGGATGGCCTGAACGAAATGCCCCACCGCGACCGGGAGGATTATGGCGAACGGGTGGCGCAGTGGCAGTTGTTTGTGCAAGACGCCCCACCGGGCAACACCCTGCTCTTTAGCTGCCGCAGTCTGGATTACAGCGTCCCCCTGGGCAGTGAGCTGACGACGGTGCGCCAGGTGCAGGTGGAACCGCTGACCCCGGCGCAAATCGAGCAGTTCCTTGTCCATTATCTGGCTGATGCGGCGGACGCGGTGTGGGCGGCGCTGCGCGACGACAGCCAGCAGTTGACCCTCTTTGCCACCCCCTTCTTTTTGCGCCTGTTGGTAGACCAGAAGTTGGCGACGGGCGAACTGTTGACCAGCCGGGTGGCGCTGCTGACCGGCTTTGTGCGCCGGGCGCTGTATCGGGAGATTGGAGAGCGACGCCATTACCTGTTTGCGCCGGGAGAACTGTTGACGGCCAATGATGGGCAGCAGGCGCTGCACAACCGCTGGGCGACGCCGCTGGCTTTGCCCCAGCAAGGTCTGCTCATTCCCAAACTGGAGGCGCTGGCTTATGGGATGCAAGACGGCCGTGCCGCCAACGAAGCCGCCCAGGTGCGCATCCCTGAAGAGACGGCCCATGCCCTGCTCAACCACCCGCGAGCCGAAGAGATTGTGGCCGCCGGGATACAGCTCAACGTGCTGGACAAAGAGCTAACGCGGCTGGAAATCACCTACCTGCACCAACTGCTACAAGAGTATTTTGCCGCCCGCGTCCTGGCCCGGCAGCCGGAACCGGGCCGGGTACAAACTGCCTGGCGCGCCGACGAGATGCCGGAACGGCTGAGCGACTGGCTGGAAAAGGCGAATGTGAGCGACCCGCTGCCGGCCGCGCCGACCACCGGCTGGGAGGAGACCACTCTGCTGGCGGCGGCCATGACTGCCGACCAGGAGCAGTTTGTGACCGACCTGATGGCCGCCAACCTGCCCCTGGCCACCCGCTGCGCCGCCGCGCCGGAAGTGAATGTTTCCCCCGCGCTGGTGGCGCGACTGCAAGAGGAACTGCTGGCCCGCATTGCCGACCCAGAGGCCGACTTGCGGGCGCGCATTGCTGCCGCCGAAGCGTTGGCCGACCTGGGCGACCCACGCTTTGCGCGGCGCACCGGGCCGCATGGGGAATATTTACTGCCGCCGACCGTACCCATTCCTGGCGGCACATACACCATTGGGGCGGATGACAGCCAGTATGACGCTGAAAAACCGGCCCATCCGGTGCAGGTTGATGCGTTTGCGATGGGCGCGTTTCCGGTGACAAATGCGGAGTACGGGCTATTTATGGCAGCGGGCGGGTATAATGACGAGCGGTGGTGGGAGACGGAAGCGGCCAGAGCCTGGTTGAAGGGAGAAGCAAGCACCGAAGGCAGCAAAGGATATTACCGGGAGATGGTGGGGCAATTACAAGGGATAGCAGAGGATGCCATTCAGCAATTACCCAACGTGACGCCAGACCAGGTAGAGCCTCTTCTGTGGCTCAAACACGCCGCTGTTGAAGAGCTAGAAGAGCTGCTTGAGAAATGTTTCCCAACGGGCAAGGTGGTCAAGCAGCCGGAACTTTGGGACGACAGCCGCTTTCACCATCCATCTCAGCCGGTGGTGGGTGTTTCCTGGTTTGAGGGGCGAGCGTATTGCGCCTGGTTATCGGCGCAAACGGGAAATAGTTACCGCCTGCCCAACGAGGCGGAATGGGAAGCGGCGGCGCGAGGACAAACGAGGCGAGAATATGCTTATGGCAGTGGGTATGATGCCGGTCGTTGCAACACCTTCGAGACCCAAATTCGCCGCACCACGCCGGTGGGCGTTTTTCCCGGTGGGCAGACGCCAGAGGGCATTGCCGACTTGAGTGGTAACGTCTGGGAATGGACGAGCAGCCAATACCGGCCGTACCGCTATGACCCAACCGATGGACGGAAAGACCCGGAAGATGCTGAAGCTCGGCGTGTCCTACGGGGCGGCTCGTTCCAATTCAATGCCGACAGCGCGCGCGGCCGGCCGTCTCGACCTCAGTCCCGACGATCGTAACCCCAACTACGGTTTTCGGGTGGTGGTGCGTAGATTTGGCGATGCCCACTTCCAGATCGTACACCACCACCGCCGGAATGCTGATTTCCTGTGGCGAATGGGCCAGCAGCCGTTCCGCTACCCGCCCCATGCCCTTGAAATAGTAAATGAGGGTATTGGTATCCAGGACAAACATCAAAGCGGCTCCCGCGCTGCATCCTGCCCCAGGTCGGCGCGCAGTGTCTCCGCTTCC
Source organism: Anaerolinea sp. (assembly GCA_014879875.1). Lineage (GTDB taxonomy): Bacteria > Chloroflexota > Anaerolineae > Promineifilales > Promineifilaceae > JACSRF01. The sequence continues at coordinate 1,942 of JACSRF010000523.1, read as the reverse complement.
GCCATATCTGCCCACGCCCCGGCCAGCGCCGCCACCGCCGCCGGCCATTCATCATGCAGCTTTGCGGCAATCAAATTCGCCACCCAGCGGCTTTGCGACAGGTTGGCCGCCCTGGCCTGGCGGCCGCCCGCAGCCGGGTTTCTAGCAAAGCATTGATATCTAAATCACGCATCGAGCCTCCTCAATTTAAGCCAACACCGGCATTCCCGTCCGGTGCGCCACCGTCTGGCGTGGACAAATTGATTGGCGTCGCATTGCGGGCAACGGCCGTTGCCCATCAAGTGACCACATTCAGGGCAAATAATACCGTTCACAGTTCACTCAAATCTAGAACGCCTTGTTGACGTAAGTTCTCATTCCTGTCGTTAGGCAGGGTATGAATAGGCTTCCCCCAATTCAACACTTCTCTCGCTAACTGCTCTGTGCTGCTGCCGGGATGGGCGTAAGCGATCAACACCTCATCCGCTAACGCCGCAACGAGCAGGTTGCGCTCGACGAGGGTATCGGACGAGCCAGACCAGAAGAGGATGGCGGGGGCGGGAACCTGGTTGGGGGTGCGGATGCGCCGCCACTCGTTGTCGCTTACCGTCCAGCGGTGGGCGTTGTGGGCGCTGATGCCGTTGGTGTAATCTTCGGGCGAGAGTGACTCTGGCGCGCCAGAACGCGCCACGCCATCAGCGTGAGCCACCGCGAGGCGCTTTTCTTCTGCCCAAATTCCCACCCTTTCCACGCCATCCAAACGGACTCCAGGGTAAAACGGCCGTCCGCATCCGCCTTGTCGCGCAGCAGCGCCAGCATCTCCAGCAGTCGCGGATCGTCATGCAGCCAGGGGAAGCGCGTCAACACATCCAAGACGTGCAGCAGGTCGTACCAGACAAAAGGAACCTTGAGCTTACGAAAGTCGGTTCCCATGTAAAACATATACGGATGGCGCGTGGCGCTGTCACGCCAGAGCGAGAGCAGCGTTTCAGCCCCTGCCCGGCAGGCCGGGCTGTCGCGCAGGGCGTCAATTTCGGCCAAAGCCTTGAGCATCGCCAGATTGGCAAAGGGGCAGGGGTCCTCTTTGCGGCCTGGCCCGCGAAATTTGCCCAACTCTTTGGCGACGACGCACGGCCAGCCGTTGTCGCGTACCAGGTTGGTCAGATGGGTAACGGCCGTTTGCACCGCCGCTTCATCTACCAGACCAAACTTCACCAGAGCATACACAATAAGGGGAGCATCACACAACGCCCAGGCCCACTGCTCCTGGCCGTCGCCGCCATGACTGGGCGAGATGTTCATCGGCAGTTGAAACGGCCCTTCCTCTGCCTGATGGGCCAGAATTCGGGCCACGATGGTATCTACCCCGGCATCGTTCGCCGTCAACCCCAGGTCAGCGATGAACGTCAGTTTGTGAAACGGCTGGCCGGCGCTTTTGTGGCTGGCGATGACCGTCCCCGGCCAGGTCGAGAGATCCGCCACCAGACTTTGCACCTGGACATCGGCCAGCATGTCCTGGCGCGCAGCCGTTACCAGGGGGTCGTTTTCGGCCTGGCCCAACAAATCCCGCCGGGTGCGGTAAACAATCCAGGATTCCCCGGTCAACAACCATTCAATTGGCGCATTCATAGGTTCTCCATCAGGCATTGGGTTCGCGTGTAATGCCCAATGCCTGACTTAAATTGTACAATAAAGTCATCCCGTTGCCCCACGAAAAGGGCGCGGCAAGGTTGTTCTGTTCACGATGGTAGGATCATAGGCAGGCATGATTACCGGCGTCAATCACATCACGTTATCAATCCGCAGCCTGGAGCGATCTTTCGCCTTCTACACGCAGGTGTTAGGGCTGCGTCCGGTGGCGAAGTGGCCCGCTGGCGCTTATCTGCTGGCCGGCGAGACCTGGGTGGCGCTTGTTTTGGATGAAGCTGCGCGCCCGGCGCGGCTGCCTGAATACAGTCACATC
>JACSRF010000449.1 GCA_014879875.1 Anaerolinea sp. | reverse complement strand
GGGATGTTCGCTTTACATGTGTAGTCCGAACATCCTTGTGCGGACAGCGAACAGGGATGTTCGCTTTACTAAGGAGGTTGTATGTCCCTTCACGAACTGGCAGGCAAGCCGGCGCCCCATGAACTGCTCACCAACATTCCCCGGCTCGTTTCTGCCTATTACACGCATAAACCGGACCCCGCCGACCTGAATCAACAAGTCGCTTTTGGCACGTCGGGCCATCGTGGTTCCGCGTTCGATTATAAATTTAATGAGGATCACATCGCCGCCGTTACGCAGGCGTTGGTTGCGTGGCGGGGGCAGCAGGGCATCATCGGCCCGCTGTTCATCGGCATGGATACCCATGCGTTGAGCGAACCGGCGTTGGCAACGGCCGTTTCCGTTTTCGCCGCCAATGGGGTAGACATCTATATCCAGGATGGATTGGGTTACACGCCTACCCCCGTTATCAGCCACGCCATCCTCACCTACAACGACGGCCGCAGCAGCGGCCTGGCCGATGGCGTGGTCATCACCCCCAGCCACAACCCACCGGACGACGGCGGCTTCAAATACAACCCTCCCTCTGCCGGCCCGGCTGACACACAGATCACCAAACAGATTCAAGACCGCGCCAACGCCATCCTGCGCGATGGGTTGCGCGCGGTCAAATGGCTCCCCTTCCCGCAGGCGATGAAGGCCAGCGCCACCCACGCCTATGACTATATCACCCCTTATGTGCGTGACCTGGCAAACGTCATAGACCTGAACGCCATCGCCGCCTCCGGCCTGAAAATCGGGGCCGACCCGATGGGCGGCGCCGGCGTCGCCTTTTGGGAACCGATTGCCGAGATGTATGGCCTGAATATCGAAGTGGTCAATAAAGCGGTTGACCCGACCTTCGCCTTCATGACCGTAGACAAAGATGGCAAAATCCGCATGGACTGCTCCTCCCCTTACGCTATGGCCTCGCTCATTGGCCTCAAGGATCAGTTTGACATCGCCTTTGGCAATGACCCCGACTTTGACCGGCACGGCATTGTCACGCGCAGCGCCGGTCTGCTGAACCCCAACCATTACCTGGCCGTTGCCATCTGGTATCTGTTCCAAAATCGGCCCGGCTGGCGCAGCGATGCGGCCGTGGGCAAAACGCTCGTCTCTAGTTCGATGATTGATCGCGTGGCGGGGCGCCTGGGGCGCAGGCTGGCTGAAACGCCGGTCGGCTTCAAATGGTTCGTGGATGGGTTGGTAGATGGCTCCTACGGCTTTGGCGGGGAGGAGAGCGCCGGCGCTTCGTTTTTGCGGCATAATGGCAAAGTCTGGACTACCGATAAGGATGGCATCATCATGGCTCTGCTGGCAGCGGAAATGACGGCGAAAACGGGGCGCGATCCGGGTGACCATTACCGTGAACTAGAAGGGATGTTTGGCAGCCCGGTGTATGAACGCAGCGACGCCCCGGCGAACCGCGCGCAAAAAGCCGTGCTGGCCGATCTGTCGCCGGACATGGTAACGGCCACGACGATGGCCGGGGAACCCATCGTTGCCAAATTGACGCGCGCTCCGGCCAACGATGCGCCCATTGGCGGGCTGAAAGTGGTCACGGAAAATGGCTGGTTTGCGGCACGGCCGTCTGGCACCGAAGACATCTATAAAATTTACGCGGAAAGCTTCAAAGGGGAAACGCATCTGCGCCAGATTCAAGAAGAGGCACAAACCATCGTCCGCTCGGCGTTTACGGCCGCCGGGGTCTGAATGGTTGTGGTACCAGACATCCGATTTCCTTGTCGAGGAAATCGGATGTCTGGTTTAGCGACGTTGTTCCAGGTCAGTCAGGTAATTGATGAAGGTGGGGTAGTCAACGGCCGTTATTGCTTCATCCAGCAGCTCTTCTAGCACAACCGGGGGCAGTTCTGCCAGGCGATCCGGCAGCTCAGCCCCAAATTGCCCAAACCTTCGCTGCAAGATGCGCATAATGCCCCGCTCTAGCCCTTGTTCCAGCCCTTGTTCCAGCCCTCGTTCCAGCCCTTGCTGACGTCCTTCTTGCAACCCTTTGGCGAGTATTTGTTGGTATAAGGGTGATTTTTCTAACACACTCATATCCCACCTCAGTAACTGTTCAACTATTGTTGCACAATCGGTAAATTGCTTAGCCCGGTGAATAACGTCAGCAGCGAGGTGTTTACCCAGCCTTGTTGCCCATTGACCAATTGTACTTTTACCCAGGAGCCATCCCCATTGCGTCCCAGTAAGTTGACCACTTGCGCCTGATACAAAACGGCGACAGAGGCATAACTGAGGGCCGGTCCGCTGCGCACGTTGGCGGCTGCGGCAATGACTTCGGCCGTCGCCAATGCCGGCGGGCCATCTACCACCGGCAAGCTGCTCACGGCGACGTTGGGCAGTGTGTAGGTCACATTGAGCCAACCTTGCGCGCCACTGCTCAGGCCGACCTTCACCCAAACGCTGCTGCCGCTGCTGCGCCCAATTAAGCCCACGACCTGACCACGATACACAGTCGCCACCGCGCTGTACCCCACGCCTGGTCCGGAACGCACATTCAGCGCGCCGCTGTTGATGATCGCTTGTGGCGTCACCGTTGGCGGCGTCGGCGTTGGGGCTGCTGTTTCTGGCAGGTAACTGACGTCGGCGCTGAGAATGAGCAGGCTGGTATTCACCCAACCCTGCTGGCCATCCGCCAGGCTGACCTTGACCCAAATACCATTGGCGGTACGGCCGATCAGATTCAACTGCACGCCGCCATTAACCACAGCAATGCTCGGATAGGTTACATCTGGGCCGGTGCGTACATTGAGAGCGCCGGTATTGACCAATCCGGTAACGGTAATGGGCGCAGCGCCAGCATCCAGCACGGGCAAAGTGTTCACAGCGACGTTAGCCTGTATGTAAGCGGCGTTGATCCATCCCTGCTGCCCGCCGCCGGTCTGGATTTTGACCCAACTGCTGCTGCTGTTACGGCCGAGTAAAGCGACAGACTGTCCCTGGGAAACGGCCGTTACCACTCCATACTGCACGCCTGGCCCGGAACGCACATTGAGCGCGCCAGTGGTGATCACGGCCGTTGCCGTTACGGCCGGCGCATCCACCACCGGCAGGTTGCTAATCGTCGTGTTGGTCGTCAGCAGCAGCGCATTGACCCACCCTTGCTGCCCGCCAGCCGTCTGTACCTTTACCCAGGAGTTGTTGCTGTTGCGCCCCAGCAGTGTTACTGCCTGTCCCTGATAAACGACGGTAACGACGTTGTAATTGACCCCTGGCCCGGAACGCACGTTGAGCGCGCCGGTGTTGACGACGGCCGTTTCCTGCGCATTCAATGCCGTCGGGAGGATGAACATCCCGGCCAATACCAGCAGCAACCCAATCAATACTTGCTTTTTCATGTCGAACCTCCTTGTTGTAGCCGAGGTTGGCAACCTGGGCTAACACTCTATGTCAATATGGCATAGTATAAAAGAGATTCGACATAATCCGCAATCAGCCAACGCGATTTCACGTTATATGCACTTACCGATTTATCCAGGAAACGGCCGCACACAACCCCGCCTCATAGGGCACAAATTCGATGTAATCCTGCCCCGGTATAACCAATGCCACCCCTTCCATGCCCATCAGCGCCGCCAGCCATTGCCCATCGGCAGACCAATCAAATTGGGTGCTGCCGATAAAGGAATAAGCGTCACCCGTGTACAGAATCTCTGTTGAGCCGGTAGCCAGTTCATGCAAATACAAGGCAGGCGTTGGCTGGCCGGTAGGGGTATTCTGACCCAAGATAGACAGCAGCAGCCAACGGCCGTCTGGCGACAGGCTGGTCGTGTGATCGAGCCAGTAGCTGGGGACATGCACGTGATGGGTCACCGCGCCTGTTTGCTGATTAAAGGAAAACAGGTGCAGTGATTGCGCTGCTTCAAAGAGAGTGACAAACAGCAAGTCAGGCTGCTGTGGATGGGAGAAAGCGTAACCCAGACGGTATTTATCTGTCGGCCATAGCTGCTGCGGTAAAGCGGGCAGCAGATCATCCAGGGTGAGGATGGGTTGCAAACGGCCGTCGCCCATCGTCCCGATCACAATTTCCTGTCCCCCGGCTGTCGGGCGCATAAAGCCATAGGTGGTGTTGTTTAACCAAAATGGCGCATACCCGCTGCCCACTTCCCCTTCCGGCAGCGGCTGTCCTTTGGCGTCAGCCAGGCGCAGCGCCATGACTGCCTCACCATCAGACTGATTAAACATGACGTAACGGCCGTTAATCGGCATCATATCAAAGAAAAAATCGCGCTCGTTTTCATCAAACTCTGCCAGCAGCATGTGCGCTCCATCCGGCGACCAATAGGGAAACCCCAATAAAGGCGTCAGCGCGCAGCCAGACCCGGCGCAATCCGCCAGGTTGATCAGGTTGATGGTCGGGTAAATGGCTTCTTCCTGAACGGTAAAAACGACCATCTGCTGTTGCAACGGGTCCATCTGCCCAAAGGAAAAAGTCAAACCCGCTTCGGTGGCAACTGTCATAAACTGTGACCCGCGCCATAAAGTTAATGTCCACGTTTCTTCCGCAGCCTGCCAGATATTACGCACGATCGTTTCATCATCCGGCAGCAGTGTGATGAACCCATACCCCACAAGCTGTTCCACTTTTCCCCACGACCGCCCGGCCGGATCGTACTGCTGCAAGGCGATAACCTCGGTCATCGCCGGGTCATCCAGCCGGGACTCACACGATAACAGCAATGACTGCTGCGGGTAGGGCAGCGGGGGTGGCCCCTGCGTGAGCAATGTTTGGGTATAGGCATACTGCCACCAACGCGGTTCCAAACGGCGCAGCAGCGCGCTGCCCTGTCCGCCATCTAAACCGGCATAGGCTGTTGCTAACCAGGAGATGAAACTCTGGTGCGGTCGCATGGCGCGCTGCAAGGCGATGGGCGTCACCGGCAGCATGGCTGTTGTGGATGGGTCTGTAACCTGGCCCTTGAGCAAGAAATCCAGCGCCGGGTACAGCAGCCAGCTATCTGCCGTCTCCAGATATGTGAGGTCTGTCGCCAGCCAATACTCTAACAGCGGGGTCATAAGCGGCTGACCGGTAAAGACGCGCCGCTGATCAGTTTGACCGACCGGCCACGGCTTGAAGTCTAGTTGATGCAGTTCGTAGTCCAGTAATGCCTGGTAAAAGGGAGCATATTCACAGCAATCGTAGGCAACCAGGTGGGAGATAACGGCCGTTACCATCTGCACCCCATATGCCCGATACAACGCCCGGTAGCCGCTCTCGTCTAACGGCATCCCGATGACTGTCAGAGGGGGCAGATGCAGCGACAGGGAGTCACGCTGCCAGCTATACGTAGGGTCCAGCAAAACGCGCAGCGCCGACGCATCTTCATCCAGAAACAGCCGCAGCCGCTCATCCGTGCAGTTCAGGTCGGCAAGGGTGGCGCAGGCACGGCCGAGCAGGGCATCCAGGTCGCCTGCCAGCCGGTCAGCCCATGCGCCATCCCGCGCCGGGTACCGCATGATGAGATAATCGCCGGCATACGTTTGCCGGTTGCCCCAAAACTCTGTAGCGGGCGACGCCAGCAGCCAGCGCTGCGCGCCCCGCCGATAAACGGCCGTCTGCTGTAATGTCACCGTCTGCGTCACGCCCTCTCCATTCATCGTCAAGTACGCGCGCGGAAAGGACACCTCAGCCTGCCTGAATTCCGGGTCAAGCATAATTTGCGACGCATCCGGTTGGGTCGCGGCCAGCGTCAACCCCAACAGCGAACGGTCGAACAGCGCGCCGGCGTCGGTCAGGTTTTCCTGCATCGCATACCAATCCGGTAAACGGCCAGAGAGGTTGGCGCGCAGCAGTTCACCATCATGCCGCGCCGCTGCATCCAGTACCAGTTCATGCGCTGCGCGCACGTCTGCCTCCACCTGCGCTGTCGTCGCGGCGATACGCGCATTAACCTGATGGGTAATAAGCCAACTGCCGATGCCCAACAAGGTCAGGATCAGCAGGAGGGTCGGCCACCAGCGACGGCGCTGCGGAACGGCCGTCGTCACTGCCGGTTTTTTCTCTTCCCAACCTGTTTCTTCTTCGGAATGCCAATCGAAATTTTTGTTTGTCATCGTCTCTTACTATAGTTTTTCTTCCCCAATGATGCCTTTACGCTCGCATTATAACTTAAATTGAGACCAGATCAGGCAACGTTTAGGCAACGTTCTGCCTGACAATGAGTGTAGGTATCTTCTCAATAAATTGCGGCGGAGTTGGTTGAGCGTTCGACTGAGCTCACGCCGAAGTCTTGTCGAAACCAACGGCCTCTGCCCGCGCTGTCTCGCCCACAGGCCAACCAAACCGTAACACCTGACCGATGTACCGTGCTTGCGGCCGAGGCACACGCAACAGGTTAAACAGCCATCCATGGCAGCGCTGCCAAATTTTGTGCTAGACTTGCGCCATGTGGCCGCAAATTGACGAATATGAAGTGGAACTGCGCGCTCGCTTCTTGCGCGCGACGCTCATTGCCGCTGCCGCCATCACCCTGGTTTATCTTCTGCAGGGCGCAGTCGGCTTTTTCCAACCGCGTTATTATCCATGGGATGGTCTGCTTGGTCTGGCGTTGGCGCTGATCTGCGCCGCTCTGTACAGGCAAGAGCAGCCTGGCCGCATCAGCCTGGCTGCCAGTTGGGTGGTTGCTGCGGTCAACGTTCTGGCCGCCTTTTACAGCCAGGCGTATGGTGTGCAGCATCCGGTAACGGCCGTTTACCTGATAGGCATTGTGTTGGCCGGCCTGCTCGTCGGTGGCTGGTTTCTACCCCTGTGGAGCGCCCTGGGCGGGCTGTTTGTGCTGCTGTGGGCGATGTTTGAACTAAACGGAACGACTAACCACGTTGTCAATCCGATTCGCGCAACGGCCGTTTTCTGGCAAGTGGTCCTTTTCTGGTGGATGCTGTTTGGCGTCACAAGCTGGCTTGTCTGGCTTTTTGCCCACAATTTGGAGCGGGCGGTGCAGATTTCCCGCGCCCAAACCACCGCACTGACGCATACCCTCAACGCCCTCGCCAGTGAAGCGGCCGGCGAGATGGTCTTAGACAGCTTTCTGCGCCGGGCGCTTACGGCCATTGCCGGGCAGCTTGGGGCGCAATGCGCCACCCTCTTTTTCCACGACCTTGCCAGCGACCAGATTGTTCTCCGTCTGGCCTATGACAACGGCCAGATTCTCACCCTGGAACAGATGCGCCTGAATGCGCCGCGCCCTACACCCGCGTCTGAACTGCCCATCTGGCAAACGCTGCGGCGCACCCGCACCCCGCTGCTGGTTGATGATATAAACAACGATCTCCGTCTTAAGAACCGGGCGCTCATGCTGTCACCAGGAATCGGCATGGCGCTGTACGTACCGTTGTTGTTGGGGGAGCGGGCGGTTGGTTTTTTCGGTATCAACAGCCTGGAAAGACGGTCGGTTCCACCGGATGAAATTGCCCTGGCCCAGGCGCTTGCCCATCAGGTCACGCTTGCCATGCAGTTTACCCGGTTGGTTGAGCAGCAAGGCGAAATGGCGGTGATAGCCGAGCGCAACCGCATTGCCCGCGAGATTCACGACACCCTGGCGCAAGGGTTTACCGGCATCCTGATTCAGCTAGAAGCGATGGAGGATGCGTTAGACGCGGAACCGGCGGCCACCAGAGCGCACATCGCGCGCGCGCGGGCATTGGCGCGCGCCAGCCTGAGCGAAGCGCGCCGCTCCGTTTGGGCGCTGCGACCGCAAGCGTTGGATACGCAAGACCTGACCACCGCTTTACACGATATGGCGCAGCGGCTCACAGCCGGAAGCGGCGTGACGGCCCAGGTGACGGTGACGGGAGACGCGCGGCCTCTGCCTGCGGGCATCGCCGCCGAACTGCTGCGTATCGGCCAGGAAGCGGTGAACAACGCGCTCAAGCACAGTGGTGCGTCTGCCATAGCGATAGAGCTGGCTTTTGCGCCGGAACGGTTGACGCTGACGGTAGGGGACAACGGTTGTGGCTTTGACGCCACTGCGCCGCGCGGCGGCTTTGGGTTGACCAGTATGCGGGAGCGGGCGGAACAGGTAGGCGGCCGGTTGACCATCAACAGCCAACGAGACGCCGGTACGCGGGTTATGTGCCAGGTGGGGGTTGATTGAAAAATTCATTAGTCATTATTTACGATTCATTATTTTCTGCTTATCGTCAATTTTTTGTCAATGTGGGCACGTAAGCGCCTAATACAGTTGAGATTATGCTTATGACCAACCAACTGCCTATCCGTGTTTTATTGGCCGATGACCACCCGGTGGTGCGTGAAGGCCTTGCTGCTTTGCTCAACCGCCGTCTCGACACCACTGTCATTGGCGAGGTGGCCAATGGGCAGGAGGCGGTAGATTTCTTTCGCCGCACGCAGCCCGACGTGACGTTGATGGATTTGCGTATGCCGATCATGGGCGGTGTGGAAGCTATCCACGCCATCCGCGCCGAATTCCCGGCGGCGCGCATCATCGTCCTCACCACCTATGACGGTGACGAGGACATCTACCGCGCCTTGCAAGCTGGCGCCCAGGGCTACCTGCTGAAAGATGCGCCCCGCGAAGAGCTGCTGGCGGCGGTGCGCGCCGTTCATGACGGCCAGAAGTGCATTCCATCAGCATTGGCGGCCAAACTGGCTGAGCGCGTCTTTAGCCCGGAACTCACGGCGCGCGAGCGAGAGGTGTTGGCGCTTATTGTTGCCGGCCACAGCAACCGCGAAATTGGCGCGGCGCTGGTTATCAGTGAAGGTACGGTGAAAGCGCACGTCAACAGCGTTCTCGGTAAATTAGGCGTCAATGACCGCACGCAGGCAGTGACGGCCGCGTTGCGGCGCGGTCTGGTGCGTTTGGATTAATTACATGTAGGACAAACTGGAAAGTTTGCCTTACAGATTTTGGCGCGTGTTGTCTTCTATAACTTTCGTTATAAGGGCAGCTCTACCCTTTGGGCAGCTATCAGGCAGTCCCTTTGTTGAATGTCAGCATGGGTCTTGCGCCGGATGCGTAACGGCCGTTTCTTCCCTATACTGTCTGGGCTGTCATGCTCCCACGTAGGCGGGGAAATGACGGGTAAAAGTGCAAACATAGTGATCAACAAGTAAGGAGCGTACCATGTTTAAATCTTTTCAACTGAATGCTGGAACTGGAATGGCCCTGGGCGCTATCATAGCTGTTTTGGTGGCCTTGCTCATTAATTGGCTCACCGGCAATGGTGACATCTGGGCCTGGGCTATCCCCATTGGGGTTGCCATCGGGCTGGCTGTTGGCAATGGGGCCGCCAACCAGCGGAAGATGCAATCCAAGTTGTAGACTATCATTTCCCCTTTCTTCTTTTGCGCCTAAAATAGGGGGTATGGATTTACAACATGCATTAATGATAACGGTACAGATTGCCCGTGAGGCTGGCGAGTTGCTGCGTCAGGGGTATGAAGAAGAGAAACGGATCGAGCGTAAAAGCTCGGCTGTGGATTGGGTGACGCAATATGATACGGCCGTTGAAGCGCTGATTATAAAGCGGCTGCAAACGGCTTTCCCCGACCATCATATTATCGCTGAAGAAAGCGGTCACAATGGCAACCCAGGCGCGTATACATGGTATATTGACCCGTTGGATGGGACCAATAATTTTGCGCATGGGTTCCCGGTGTTTTGTGTGTCGCTGGCGTTGTATGCAGCAGGGCAGCCGTTGTTGGGCGTGATTTATGATCCGCTGCGGGATGAATGTTTTACGGCCGTGCGCGGCGGCGGCGCCTTTTTGCAGCGCGGCGAGCGGCAAACGCGGTTGCAGGTGAGCCAGACGACGGCGCTGGTGGATGCGCTGCTGGCGACGGGTTTCCCCTATGACCGGCACACTGCTGAAGTTGTGGAGAACCTGGCGGAGGTCGGCGCGTTCTTACAGCGTGTGCAGGGGATCCGGCGGGCGGGCGCGGCGGCGTTGGACCTGGCTTACGTGGCGGCCGGCCGTCTGGATGGGTACTGGGAGTATAAGCTGCATAGCTGGGATGTGGCGGCGGGTGTGCTGCTGGTGCAGGAAGCGGGTGGGCAGGTGACGCTCCTGGATGGGACGCCCTTTGCCATTGCGCCGCAGTTGTCATTGACGGTGAGTAACGGCCGTTTGCATCCCCTGATGCGCGACGTTTTGCAGACTTTGGCAAACTGACAGGTTGCCCTACTTGCTACAAGGAACCAGGCAGCATGGATCAATTTTCACCCTGGCATCAGGCTTATTATAGGTATTTGGGATATGCGTATGCGCTGACCTTTTGGGCAAAAATGCGCAGCTTTTTGGGAATGCGCGTTCGTAGCTGGGTCATTTTGTTATCATCTGCTTTGGGTCTATTCCTGGTGACGCGCGGGGGGAGCTTTGCCTGGGTGATTATTGGTGTATTGATCCCGTTTTTCTTTATTTTTAGCTTTAGGCGGGCGCAGCAAGCGGGTTACAATAAGTTTGTCGCGGATGCTCATGACGCCATGCCAGAGACGGAGGCGTTACGGCCGTTGCCCCCCAACGAACAAGTACCCGTGCGCGCCACCGGTATCTTTAGCCTGAGCGGTCGTGAAGATTTTGTCCTTTTTCGACGGCCGTCTCAATATTGGCGCGTGCCGTTGGGCGACCACGTCGTCATGGTCGAACAATACCCCGGCCATTTTCTCTACCAATTTTTCAATGCCACGACATTGCAAAGCGTGCAAAATGGCTGGATGATCTTTGGCGCCGAACCACGGCGCGCCCTGGCCGTCACCTTCCTGCTCACCTTTGGCCCCGAATACAACGACCCGTCGCTGCTCTATTTTGTGGGCAAAGGAGACGGAGCCTCGACGCCGAAACCGCGCACAATTTATTTTTCCTTCGACAGCGAAGAAACCCACCGCGCCGTCTGGCACACCATCATTGCCGACGCCCGCAACGCCCGCCTGCAGCCGCGCCCAGAGTAGAATGTTGCACGATCCACGTTTTCAACAACGTATTGCCGAGGCGCATGAGCAAGCTAAAAGTGGTAAACTAACCCGACTTGAGGATTTGCCGGAAGGTGACGCTTAATCTATTTCTGCCGCCGGCAAAATTGGCCCATCGCCCAATTTGTTGCCCAGCCGTTCCGGGTGATGGATGAGCACCGGCAAGCAGCGGGAGCAAACCCAACGCTGCTGCCCGGCATAGCGCAAGGCCACCAACGGCACATTTGTTTCCGGTTGAGCACAGTTCAGGCAGGTCAATGTAACGTTTGTTTCGTTCATAATCTACACCTTAATGTCTATTGATCTGCGCGGCGTCTGCTTCCATGACGGCGATGAATTCGTCTAATAAGTTGAGACCTTCGTGCCAGAATTGGGGGTCTTGTAAGTCAACGCCCAGTGGAGCCAGAATTTTGTGCGGCCAATCTGAGCCGCCGGCGCGCAGCACATCCAGGTAGCGGTCGGCAAACCCAGCGGGCGCTTGCTTGTAGCGCGCATACAAAGCCCACACCAGCAGTTCCCCAAACGCATAGCCATAGACGTACCCGTGCATGGAGACAAAATGGCTGATATTGCTCCACCATAACCCGTAGTCGTCGCGGACGGTGAGGCTGTCGCCGAACATGTCGCGCTGGGTTTGCAACCAGTGGGCAGCTAATTGGTCAGCGCTCAGTTCCCCTTGCTCGCGGCGGGCGGTGTGGATGGTATGTTCAAAGCGGTTGAGAGCGATCTGGCGGAAGACGGTGGCGATGGTGTCGGCCATTTTACGCATACGCATGGCGAAGCGCACGGCCGTATCCGGCTGCTGCTGAATCAGGTGGTCAAAGACGAGCATCTCGCCAAAGGTGGAGGCCATTTCGGCCGTCGTTACCGGTGTGTGCGCCTGCAATTCTCCTTGCGTCCGCGCCAGGTAGCCATGAATGCCATGCCCCAACTCATGCGCCAGCGTCATCACCTGGCTCATATCGCCGTTAAAATTGAGCATGACGTAAGGGTGCAGATCTTCGGAGACGCTGTAACAAAACGCGCCGCTCATTTTGCCTACTTTCGGCGGGGCGTCAATCCACTGCTTGTCGAAGAACAGGCGGGCGATGTCGGCCATGCGTGGGTCGAAATTGCCAAACGCTTCCAACACAATCTGCTGCGCCTCTTCCCAAGAAATTTTTGGTTCGGGGTGGGTGGTTGTGGGCGCGTACCGGTCGTAATCAAACAGTTCATCGTATCCCAACTGTTGGCGCAGCAGACGGTAGTACCGGGCCACGATGTCGTAACGGGCCGTAACGGCCTGGATGAGCGCGTCCACCGTGGCGTCGTCAACCTGGTTAGACAGGTTGCGCGCGGAAACCCAACTGTTGAAACCGCGCAGTTTATCTTTGGAGGCTTTATCCAGGATGACCATGTTGAAGACAAAGGTGACGGTGTGGCTGTTCTCCTGGTATGTTTGGGTGATGGCGACGGCCGCTTTTTGCCGCATCTCTCGATCTGGGTTGAACAACAAATCGGTGACTTCGGACTGCGTTAATTCTCGCCCATCAACCGTGTAGGTTAGTTTGCTGAACACTTCCTCGTAGTAGCGACTCCATCCCTGGCTGCCGCTGAGGGTGAGTTGGTTGATGATTTTCTCTTCTGGCTCGGAGAGGGTGTAGGGTTGCAGCAGCCGTTTTTGTTTCAGGTAATGGGCGTAACGGGTGAGGGCGGCGTCGTCGGCCAGGCTGTCGGCGCTGGCGGGGGCGTTGGCCCATTCCAGTTCAAAGAAGAGAATGGTTTGCTCGACGGCGGCGAAGTGGTCATCCCGTTTGGCCATCAGTTTGCCCAATGCCGGGTTTTGGGTGTCGGTACACCAGGCGAGGAAGGCGTAAGCGCCGATTTTGGAGAGGATCTGCATGATTGTTTCGTAGTCGGTGAGGGCTTGCGCCAGTTCAACGGCCGTTAACGAAGCCACTTTCCCGCGATATTGATTGGCAAACGCGGTCGCTAAGTCGTGGGTTGTTTGCATATCTATTTCTAGCTGCGGGTCGTCGGGCGCGGCATACAAGTCCCGCAAGTCCCATTGAATCTGTTCAGCGCCGGTAGGTGGGTTAGCTGTCATCATTACCTCTTTGCAGATTTTTATTATGAAATTATGGTCGTCTACTACTGTACCATGTTCGGCGGGGGGGAGGTAGAAATTGGCTGGGGCCACAGGGTGCTTTGCTGCTGCTCCAGGATGATGCGCACGGAACGGTCGTAGGTGAAGTAGTTCCACACCCAGTTGAGGAAGACGCTGAGCCGGTTGCGGAAGCCGAGCAGGGTGAGCAGATGCAGCGCCAGCCAGGCCAGCCAGGCCATGTAGCCGCGTAACGGGATGCGGTTGTAGATCCAGGCGACGGCGCGCCGCCGGCCGATGGTCGCCATGATGCCGCGGTCGTGGTAGCTGAAGGGGTGGGAGGAACGGCCGTCTATATCTGCCAAAATATTCTCCGCCGCCAAAATACCTTGCTGCTGCGCTACCGGAATCAACATCGGGTATGGCTGCCCGTCTGCGTCCTCAAGATAGGTAATATCCCCCACGGCGTACACGCGCTCGCGCCCAATCACTTCGGTTGTGGGCTGGATGGGCAGACGGCCGCCGCGCGCCAACGGCACGTCCAGCATATCGGCCAGTGGCGAGGCGCTGACGCCCGCCGACCAGACCAGGGTGTGGGTGGGAATGACGCGCCCATCGCCCAGGGTGATATGATCGGCGGCGACATGGGTGAGCGGCCGTTCCAGGATCACCTCCACCCCCAACGATTGCAGCTGCGCCAGCGCCGCGTCGCGCAGTGTGGCCGGGTAAGGGGCCAGCAAATGGGGCAGCATCTCCACCAAAATCACGCGCGCGCGCAAATCGCGCTGGCTGTATTCCCGGCTGAGGACGTGGTTGTACAGTTCATAGATGGCTCCGGCCGTTTCCAGCCCCGTTGGCCCGCCGCCCACCACCACAATCGTCGTCAGCGCCTCCACTTCGGCCGACTCCTGGCTCCAGGCCGCCTGCTCAAATTTCGTCAGGATATGATTGCGCAGTTGCACCGCATCGCTGAGCGTGCGTAGTTCCAAAGCGTGGGCGCGGAAAGCGTCGTTGCCAAAATAAGTTGGCGTGCTGCCGGTGGCGATGATCAGATAATCATAAGGTTCCTGGCGCAATCCCTGATGGGTCTGGATAGTAACCTGCCTGGCAGTGTAATCAACCGCGATCACATCACCCAACAAAGTATGAATATTCTTGTTCTGGCGGAAGATAGAGCGCACCGGGTAAGCAATGTCGCTCGGATCTAGCGCGCAAGTCGCCACCTGATAGAGCAAGGGCGTGAAGGTATGAAAATTCTGGCGATCCACCAGCAGCGCCTCAACCGGCTTGTTTGCCAGCGCGCGCGCGGCGAATAACCCCCCAAATCCGGCGCCAATGATAATGATACGCGGCCGTTGCTTCATCTGTATTGTCTCCTTCAAATAATGTTGCCCAGGTTGTTAACCTGGGTTACCGCATTGCATCCGGCTCGCCCACCATGTCACCTCTGCTCAATGGCAGCAGTTGTTCATAAATATTTGTGAAATTTCGCACTAATTATAATGAGGAAATTCGACGGATTGAAAATGCGCTCAGAGAATGCTCACTTTATGGGGAACCAAAGGGTAGCGCGAATCGTTTCAATAGCAAAGCAGGCGCCTGATTAACCTTATGCAAAACAACAAGGAGAAGATTTGATGAAACGTTTAACCCAAGTCGTGGTTTTATTCGTGTTCATGGCCGTATTGGCTGCTTGTGGTGGCGGAAGGGCCACCGATATCGCCGAACCGATGACGGAAAATGTGGTTCACCTGCCGGCGGCGACGGCCGCCTACGATGTTGCTGCGGAAGCCATCATGGAAGCGCCTGCTGCCGGCTTGCAGCCGCCCAACGATCAGGCATATGCCGACATGTTCTTTGAAGATTATGGCGTCAACCCATTCATTGACACCGAAGATGACAACCTGTCTACCTTTGCCATTGACGTGGATACCGGTTCTTATACGCTCATGCGCAGCTACGTCAACCGCGGCAACCTGCCGCCCGACGAAGCGGTGCGCGTCGAAGAGTTCATCAACTACTTTGAGCAGGATTATGCCGCCCCGCAAACAGGCGCATTTGCCATCCACCTGGAAGGCGCGCCGGCGCCCTATGGCGAAAATGACAGCTATTATCTGGTGCGCGTGGGCATTCAGGGGTATGAAGTGGGTCGCGAGCAGCGCCCCGACGTCACGCTGATTTTTGTCATTGACGTTTCTGGTTCGATGGACATGGAAAACCGGTTGGGGCTGGTGAAGCAGTCGCTGCGCATTCTGGTAGATGAACTGCGCCCGACCGACCGTGTGGGTATTGTGGTTTATGGGTCTAACGCCCGCGCTGTTTTGGAGCCGACCTACGTGGACAGCCGCCGCACTATTCTTAACGCCATTGATAGTTTGCAGCCGGAAGGGGCGACCAACGCGGAAGCAGGGCTGATGCTGGCTTACCGTATGGCGGATGAGTACCGGCGCGGCGAGGGCATTACCCGCCTCATTCTTTGCTCCGATGGGGTCGCCAATGTGGGCAACACGGGCGCGGAGACGATTTTGCAGCACGCGGCCGCGGGCATTTCCTTGAGTACGTTTGGCTTTGGCATGGGCAATTACAATGATGTGCTCATGGAGCAGTTGGCCGACCAGGGTGATGGTTCCTATGCTTACATTGACACCTTGCGCGAGGCAGAGCGCGTGTTTATTCATGACCTGACCGGTACGCTGTTGACCATTGCCAAAGACGCCAAAATCCAGGTTGAATTCAACGGCGATGTTGTAGAGCGGTATCGCCTGTTGGGCTACGAAAATCGGGACGTTGCCGATGAAGATTTTCGCAAGGATGACGTGGACGCGGGCGAAATTGGCGCCGGACACAGCGTGACGGCGTTGTATGAAATTAAATTGGCGGACGAATTTGACCTGGCAGCGGCGGCGATGACTATCTATGTGCGCTATGCCAACCCCGATAGTGGGGAAGTGGTGGAAATCAACAACGCCATTACCATAGGGCAGTTTACGGCCAGTTTTGCCGAAGCGTCACCCCGTTTTCAACTGACGGCCGTTGTCGCTGAATATGCGGAGATTTTACGCGACAGCTATTGGGCGCGGGGAAATGACCTGAACAGCATTGTGTTCGATGCGCGACGTATTGCCGAGTATTTCCCCGGCGATGAAGATGTGCAGGAGTTTGCACAACTGGTAAATGCAGCAGTGAATCTGACCCGTTAGCAGTCTATCGAAGTGACATTTGTAACGCGATTTGGCAGATCGTGCTGTATTTTCAGGTTCGTTTGCGAGATGGTACGGATAGGCAGGGGTTTTCTGCCTATCCGTTTTGTTTGTGTGGGGAGTGTTTCTACGGTAGAAGTGGGATCATAAAACCGTCGCAGTGGTGAGCCAAAAGACGACGGCCGTACCTGCAATCGCGCCGATCTTGATCAGAATAAGTGTGGCGTAGTTTACGGCAAACCCCAGAGGGGAATGGTGTATAATGTTAGAGATTGGTCAGAATGGCAGCGTTCCAGGCAAACCAAAAGTTACCATCGGGCGTGTATATTTTTTGTAGAAAAAGGGGGAATGATGATGTCTGTAGAGTCTGTCAAGACAATCACCGCGGCAGAAGTACCGCCCGGCTTTGCCCTATTAACCACATATCAAAACCATGCAGATGTGATTAAAGACATTAGTTGGTCTGCTGATGGGCAGTTTCTTGCTTCGGCGTCTGCCGATAAGAGTGTGCGTTTGTGGCATCGCGATGAAGTTGAACCGATGCAAACGCTGCCAGACCATGCGGACTACGTATTTAGTATATCCTGGTCGCCGAATGGGCACCGCCTGGCGGCCGGCGTGAATCATCCGGTGGCGCTGTTGTGGGATGTGGAGCGTGGGCAGGTGATGCAGTTGTTGGAAGGTCACGGAGGGCCGGTGTTTAGCGTGGCGTGGTCGCCTAACGGCCGTTTTCTGGCTTCTGCTTCATTTGATCAAACCATTTCTCTCTGGTATCCGCCCACACAACGGCCGCTGCGCGTGCTGGTGGGGCATACGGATTGGGTGATGAATGTGGCCTGGTCGCCTAACGGCCGTTTCCTCGCCTCCGCCTCCCGTGACCGCAAAATCATCATCTGGCGCACGCAGTCTGGTAAGCCAGAACACGTGCTGAAAGGGCACAGCCACATTGTCAACAGCGTGGCCTGGTCGCCTGATGGCAAAATTCTGGCGTCCGCTTCCGACGACCAGACCATCTGCCTGTGGGATACAGAAACGGGCCGCCAGTTAAACGTGCTGGAAGGGCATACCGGTATTGTGTTGTGTGTTAGTTTTTCGGGAGACGGCCGTTTACTCGCCTCCAAATCGGGTGATGGCACGGTGCGTCTCTGGCGCTGCGACACCTGGGAACCGGTCGCCATTCTCATTGAACCGACCACATCCGACTTTTGCTGCGGCCTTGCCTTTCACCCGCATGAACCACTGCTGGCGACGTTGACCGGTGACGAACGCGCCATCCGCCTGTGGCGGCTTGATTACCATGCCTTGCTGCGTTCCGGTGTGGCCGATGACATCCGCCATTACCGCAATGCCAAAGTCGTCCTGGTGGGCGACCCTGGCGTAGGCAAATCAGGACTGAGCCTGGCCCTCACCGGCAAATCGTGGGCGCAAACAGAGCCAACGCACGGTCACCGCGTCTGGCGGTTTGAAAATCACGAAATCACCTTGCCCGATGGCCTGGTGGAGAACCGGGAAACGGTGTTGTGGGACCTGGCTGGCGCGCCTGGTTATCGCCTCATCAGCCAGCTACATCTGAATGAAGTGGCCGTGGCCCTGATTGTGATGGATGCGCGCAATGACGTAGACCAGACTGCCAGCATTCAGCGTTGGGATGCGGTCTTGCGCCAGGCGCAGCGGCGGCAAGGAGGCGCAGCGCTGCCCCTGCACAAATACCTGGTCGCCGCCCGCCTGGATCATGGTTCCGTTTCGCTGCCTCGTGAACGAATTGACGCCTTGTTGCGCGATATGGGCTTCGACGCTTACTTTGAAGTGAGCGCGAAGGATGGCTGGCAAATTGAGGAGCTGCGTGAGGCGATTCTGGCCGATATTGATTGGCACATTTTGCCACGGGTGACTTCCAACCAGCTTCTCCAAACCATCAAACAATTTCTTGCTGACACCCAGGAATCGGGACGGCTGTTGTGTACGGCCGAAGATCTGTACCGTGAATTTTGCCACGCATACCCCGACTTGGAAGCAAGCGAGGAGTTATGGGCGATGTTTGATACCTGTATCAGCCGGGTAGAGAACCGCGGCCTGATTCGACGCCTCAGCTTTGGCAGTTACATTCTTTTGCAGCCAGAGCGTCTGGATGCGTATGCGGCCGCATTGGTGCAGGCGGCGCGCAGTGAACCAGGCGGACTCGATTTGCTGCGAGAAGAAGATGCGCTGGCCGGCAAATTTGCCATGCCACAGCGGGAGCGGGTTACTGCTAAGGGACAGGAGCGGATTTTGCTGATTGCCACAGTTGAGGAACTGCTGCGCCACGAGATTGCCTTAAAAGAGGTGAATGAAGCGGGCACGTTTTTGCTTTTCCCCTCGCAAGTGACGCGCGAGCGAGAAGACAGGCCAGACATGTTAGGGCATTCAGTCATTTTTACATTTGAAGGCGCTGTATTAAGCGTGTATACGACGTTGTCGGTGCGTCTGTCACGCAGCCGCTTTTTCAATAAAAATGCGATGTGGAAAAATGCAGCGACGTATGATGCGCTGGACGGCGGCGGTTGTGGAGTGTATTTGCGTCAGTTGGATGACCGGCGCGGGGAGTTGACGCTCTTTTTTGATGAGAAAGCAGGTGACGCCACGCGCCACCAATTTGAGCAGTATGTGGCCTTGCATTTGCAGCGCCGCGCCGCGCCCGGTTCGGTGCAGGTGCGACGGGTGTTGACCTGCCCTGGCTGTGGTGAGCAAGTTACCAGCAGCCAGGTGCAGCGGCGACAAGAGCGTGGGTTTGCTTTTATTAACTGTCCGGTGTGTGACACGAGAATTTCGCTGCCGGCGCGCCGCGAGTTGATGGCGCTCAGCGAGTTCGCGTTGGATTCGGCGTTGGCGGAAATGGATCGCGCGGCCGATACGCAGCGGGACCTGGCAACGGCGGAGATGGTGCTGCGCGGGAAGCTTGCGGCGGATGATTATGACGTATTGGTTATTTATGAAGCGATTGACGCCGCAGCGGTGGATAGATTAGGAATACAATTACGACAGCGAGGTATTTTGCCGGCGATTCCCAAACCGGAAAACGTGTTGACAGAAGCGGTGCAGATTAACGCTGCCCATTACAAATCGGTCGCGGTGTGTATTGGGCAGGGGACACCGCCGTGGCGCAACCGCAAAACGGTGAAGACGCTGCGTGAATTGACGACAGGCGGGACGCCGTTGATCATTGTGCTGCTGCCGGAACGGCAGCCGACGCCGGATCTGCCGGGGCATATTCAGTGGGTGGATATGTGCCAGGAGGACCCAGACCCCCTACTGCTGCTCTCTTCCTTTATTCCGGGCGGCCGTGAGCATGAACTGCCGGATCGCTGGCGGATTGGGGCGGCGCAGTAGGTATCGGGGAAGCCAGATGTTCTTTGCGCAGTACCAACCGCCGCCACAATTTGCCCAGGTCGTAGGCGACACGGGCAAGCCGGCGAAAGTTAAAGAACTGGGATTTGCCATAGGCGCGGTGGAAATGATGGACCGGCGTTTCGACCAGGCGAAAACCGGCGTCTTGCACCTTTTTCATCATCTCCACACAGATGACGCCACTGTCAGCTGTTAGTTCTACTTTGTCAAAGACGGCGCGGCGCATCAGGCGGAAGTCGCAGTCTACGTCGCGTAGTTTGAGACTGAAGACGAGCTTGATGACATATTGGTAGAGACGGCCGATCACAATCCGGTGTAGTGGGTCGTTGCGTTCAATTTTCCAGCCATTGATGAAATCAACTTTGTCTGACGCCAGTTGTGCCAGGTTTTTTAACTCGCGTGGATCGTACTGCGCGTCGCCGTCGGTGTAGAAAATCCACTCTTTGGTGGCGTGGGCAAAGCCGGAGCGCAGCGCGCCCCCGTAGCCACGATTTTTTTGATGATGCACCACGCGCACTTCGTTCGGGTAAATGCGGGCTAATTCGTCGAGCACCGCGCCGGTGTGGTCTTTGCTGCCGTCGTTGATGACGATCACTTCGTAGTCGTCGGTCAGTTCGCGCAGCGTCAACAGCACGGTGATGACCATGCTGGGAATGGTGCCGGCGTCGTTGTAAGCGGGGAAAAAGGCAGAGATACTCATGTTGTTGGTCATTGTGAAACTCCAGAAGGGATTGCCTGTTTTTGTCCGAGGGCGATGACGGTTAGCCCAAACGGCAGGTTGCGCCGGGTGAGCCAGGCCGCTTCGGCATAAAGAAAGCGAGCGAACAGCTTGTCTTGCCAGGGTGGATTTTCGGTGACGTCGGATGTACGGCCGTCTGGCGGGCGCAGGCGTTCGACCAGGCGTTTGCCCAGGGCTAAAGGGAAGAGCAGCGTGTTGGCGTATGATAACTTTTCCACGGCGAATTGGCTGTCGGTAAAAGCGCGCCGTATTTCGCTGCTATTGAAGCGGCGGGCGGTGTGGATGACCCGGTCGTGATGGCCGCGCAGCCAGTTGTAGGCGGGCAGGCGCAGCAGCACGCGCCCGCCCGGTTTGAGGACGCGATGGAATTCGTGCAGCGCTTGCCGGTAGTCGCCGACGTTTTGGTGGTAGAGGACGTCGAAGGAGGTGATCAGGTCGAAACGGCCGTCGCCAAACGGCAGCCGCAGCACATCCCCCTGGTACAATCGGGTCAGTCCACGCTGACGGCAGAAGTCGAGCGCCAAAGGTTCAAAATCACAACCTGTCACGGCGCCGAACGGCTCCAGATAGCGCAGCGCCGCGCCGGTACCGCAGCCCGCATCCAAAATGTGCAAATCGTGACGGCCAGGATAAACTTGCCGCAGCAACGTTGTCGTAATGCGCTGCATGCCCACGTACCACCAATGGCGTGTTTCCACTGTATACATCGTCTGATATTCGCTCGATTCCATAGCGCGATAACTATAGTCAAATTTGGGAGAAAGTGCTACCTGTGGGTACAATCATGAACTGTGAAAGTAATTATTGTCATACCAACTTATAATGAAGCGAATAATGTATCGGCAATGACCGAGGCATTGTTTAACCTGCCGCTGGCTGATTTACATTTGATTATTGTTGATGATAATTCCCCGGATGGCACTGGGAAAATCGCCGATGACCTGGCCGCGCGCTATCTTGATCGGATGACTGTGATGCACCGTGCCGGTAAACTGGGGTTGGGTACGGCCTATGCGGCCGGTTTCCAGGCGGCATTGGCGCAGGGGGCGGACATCGTTGTGCAAATGGATGCCGATTTTTCGCATTCACCAGAGTATATTCCCGACATGATCGCCAGGCTGCAAACGTATGATGTGGTTGTTGGCTCGCGTTACGTGGCCGGAGGGGGCACCGATGCCCGCTGGTCCTGGTGGCGCTACTTGCTCTCCTGGTGGGCAAATCAAGTTTATACGCGCCTGATTTTAGGCGTGAAGGTGCAAGATGCGACGGCCGGGTTTAAGGCATTTCGCCGTGAGGTGTTGCAGGCCATTGATTTTACGCAGGTGGTGAGCAATGGCTATGTGTTCCAGGTGGAAGTGGCTTATTTGTGCCAGAAGTTGGGTTTCAACATACTGGAAATCCCCATCTACTTTGAAGATCGACGTATTGGTCGCAGTAAGATGGATGTGCCGGTGAAGATTGAAGCGGTGTGGCGCGTGTGGCAAATTCGCTGGCGCTATCGGGGAGTCCGGCGAATCAGCCATGACACCGGTTGAAACCGGCGTCTGAGACACAAAACCCGTTAAGGAACGAGAATAGTGGATGAAGGCCAGCGTTTCCGCCAATTCGTCTGGCTGCGGGGCGCGCGGCCAGTGACATTTGATTATTCGACAAAGATTTCGACCCGTTCGCCGTCTTCTTCGTTAGTATAATCGAATACTTTGCCTTGTTGCCCGGCGCGAATGGCTTCCATGACTTGTTGGAATTCGGCGTTGTCGTCTTCGGGGATGAAGCGGGCGCCCATTTTGATGCCCACGTTGACCAGCCCAATGGGGATGTTGACGCTGACTTTGTTGCGCCCCTGGGTGAGGTCGGTGACGCGGACACGGAACCAACGGGGTTTGCTGGCGCCTTTGAGGGGCACGGCCGTTTCGCCTGGTTTGTCCTGGTCTAGCGCCCGCAGCAGGTCGGCGCCTTCGCTGGCGCTAATTTTGCCTTCTTCAATCATTTTTAGAATTTGTAGACGTTCTTCTATTGTTGCCATTTGATGCCGATCCTTTGTAGGGCAAACTTTCCAGTTTGTCCGCGCAAACTGGAAAGTTTGCCTTACAGGTTTGCGCATGAAACCTCTTAAATGACGCTGCGGTCGTAGGTGACGTCCCAGCGCATGTGGGTTAAGGTGCGTTGGCTAGAAAAGTTAGCTTCTTTGAGCAGTTGGTTCATTACCTCATCGCTATCAGGATGATCAATGCGCACGTTGCGGCGCGGCATGGCGCGCAGGCGGCGCACGAGTTTAGCCAGCAGCGGCCGTTCTAACTGCCCGCGCCATTTTGGATGCACGCGAATGGAAATATCGTAGGATTGCAGCCATTCGCCAATAATGACGCCCACGCCAATGAGACGGCCGTTACTGTCCACGGCGCCCCACGTTTCTTGCTGCCGCCCATTCATAAAATCTTGTACGGCGCGCCAGAAGCCGATTTTGTAAAATTCGGGTGGCGTTGGCTCCGGCCAATGCAAATCAGGATGTAGGCTCTCTATGTCCAATTGATACGCTTCTTGCCACTGCCGTCGTGTTAACGGGCGCAGCAGTGGCCCTTTGCCGTCATCTGTTGTGGCCGGAATTTCACGTAGGCGGGTTACGGCCGTTTGCCAGGTTGTCATAGCTCCCACACTGTAAAAGCCCAATGATTTGTACAGGTCAATGGCGGCGTTATTATCCTTAACCACTTGCAGCATGACCACTTCGCCATGACGCGCCCGTACCTGGTCTGTGACGGCATCCATGAGGGCGCGCGCGATGCCGCGTCGTCGGAAATCAGGGTGGACGGCAACGTTGGCGACAATGTGCCGTCCGGGTACTTTGGCTGCCAGCAGCGTGACATTGCCCACGATGCGGTTGTTTTCTTGCCAGATATAACCGGGAGACAGCCGGTTGAATCGTGGGTGCAGCCACCAGAGATAAGGGGACTGCCCCAGTTTGCTGTAGGTTGAATGAGCATCGCGGCGATCCATTTTTTCGCCAAAAGCGAGTTCGAGCAGTTCAACTACCTGGGGCGTGTCTTGCCTCAAGTTGATGGGACGTGGCCCATTTGTGGGCCAATGGGTTGCGGGTATGGTGATGATCATAACAGCAGCGTATACAGGCGATAAATTGAGTGTAGTTTAGCCTGTTCCGCGTCTGCTTGCCAAATGTACTTGCCGGGCCGGTCACTGTAGGGCGATTTTACAAATCGCCCTACAGTGACCTTTACTTTTCTAATGCCTCCAGGAGCATATTGGCCTCTTCTGGCGAGATGATGCCTTGTTCAACCATTTTTAAGATTTTAAGCTGCTCTTCCGTTGACGCTTTCTTCGCTGGGGGTGGCGGCGGGCCGGGGCGTCGTGGCGCTG
>JACSRF010000444.1 GCA_014879875.1 Anaerolinea sp. | reverse complement strand
GCGAACAGAGGCCGTTTGTTGCTGACCAAAGCATGACCGCGCTGCCTCGCCCCTACCATAATTGGAATTACCGTTAATTTTCATTCCTAAGCCCCTCTGCAAGCGCCATGTGGTATAATTAGGTTTGTTATGATGGTAGTAGCGAAGTTCTATTTGTTGCTGATACAACCCACCATCCTAAATTTGCGTGAAAATACAGTTGCTAGGTTGTCGGTGGGGTAGTAATATATAAGCGATTCCATTTTACCTCCTAATCGAGGGACGGTTGCCCATGTACGAACGCGTATTGATCATTGACGATTCGCAGGAAATCAGAGAATTCCTGAGCGATTATATTCTCAAGCCGAAGGGGTTTGAGGTACTCATGGCTACAAACGGGCTGATGGGCCTGGAAATGGCTATTGCCAAAGAACCTGATCTGATCATTATTGATCAGCAAATGCCCCGGTTAACAGGCCTGGAAGTGCTGCAAAAGTTAAGAGAGCGGGACATCACAATTCCAGCAATTCTCGTCACAGCACATGGTTCCGAAGATACGGCCGTTGCTGCCTTTCGCCTGGGCATTCGCGACTACATTATTAAGCCCATTGACGTTGACGAAATCAGCGAATCGGTGGACCGGGCGTTGCGTGAAAGTCGTCTGCAACGGGAAAGAGATCAACTGGTACAGCAGTTGATGGAAAGCAACTCGCAGCTACAACGGCGAGCACAAGAGCTAAACGTCCTGTATGGTGTTGGCAAATCTGTTTCTTCATCGCTTGACCTGGAAGAAGTGCTCCATCGTGTGGTGGAAGCGGCCGTTTATGTCGTCGGCGCCGAAGAAGGCATGCTCATGCTTCTCGATGAAGAACAAGGTGAGCTTTACATTCGCGCCTCAAAAAATCTGGACTCCAAAGCGCGCTCCATGCGCAAACGTGTTTCGGACAGTCTCGCCGGCAAGGTACTGCAAACGAAACGCGCCATTGCTGTTGGCGGAGACTCGCAATGGAAACGCACCCAAACAGCCCTCCTGGTTAAATCCCTTATTTACGTCCCCCTCATCCTGCAAAATAGACCAATTGGCGTGCTGGGTGTTACCAATCGTATCAAGGAAACCTCTTTTGATAGCAATGATACCCGCGCCCTATCTGCCCTGGCTGGCTACACCACGATAGCCATTAACAACGCGAATATTTTTAGCGAAATTGAACGTGAGCGCACTTTGCTGCGCAGTGTCGTCAACCAGACAGGCGACCCGATTATTGTTGTAGATGCCGACAACAAAATTTTACTTATTAATAAAGCCGCACGTGCAGCCTTCAATTTGCCAGAAGCTGATCTGAGCGGCCAACTTGTTACCAGTCTGATCAAAAGTGAAGCGACATTAAAATTCCTGACACAGATAGGGGATGAACGCCTACACATTGAACAAGAAATCCCCGGTGACGATGGGCATATGTATCAGGCCATCATGACCTTCATTGATGGCGGCCGTCGTTCGGTGTGGATGAATGTAATTATCTAAAATTATGTCATTCAAAAAGGCCATGAGCGCACGCTCATGGCCTTTTTTTATTTCTCGTCCCGTAAAGCTTTATTAAGTTGGACTGGTGAAAAACCTATCAGTTCCGAGCGGCTGCATTTTCACCCTGCTGCGTTTCTATGCCCAGCCAAAAATGGTTGGGCAGCACTGTTTTTACCGGCTTGACCATAATTTGCCCAACTTTTTTCTCTCCCAGTAAAGCGGCCGTATTCACCAGGCATAATTCTGGAAAACGGCCGTATTTCTCCGTGTAATACTCAGCAGCGCGTTGTACTTTTTCGTCAAACGAACGCCCCCTATCCGCATCTAACCACAACATACCAATATTCACTACGTCACCTCCGTCTCGTCAACCACACTGCCATGTGCATCCTCAGCGCGTAAATACGGGCCTCCCTGGGCCGGCGCCTCCTGCCAACGGACAGACCAACCGTTAAAAGAAAACGTCTGTCCCTGCTCAGGCGTACCGTCGCTTTCCGGATTCTGTGGCAGTTGCATCCGAGGGTCTACCGGCCTAGCTAACAACACCGGCGCCCGACGCCGGTGCAATTCTGTCAAGACCACATGTAAATCATAATCTCCAATAAATGCTGCCTGGAACCGCAGCGAGTCCCCACTACCTACTGCCAAAAAATCACCTTGCCCTAACAAATACTCAGCGCGTGAGTCATCTACGTGGCTGGCTGCGCGCGCTTCACGTTTGTTTGCCACCTGCCCTACAATGCGCACTGGTAAATGTGCGTGCAAAGGGCGCGTCAGCAGTTCATGACCAGGCCGCCGTGTGCTTAATACCAGGTGAATACCCACGTCGGCGCCATGCTGCAACAATTCGGTTAATGCAGTTACACAAACTGCATCGCCAATTTCTAACAGCGTCACCAGGCGATCAATAAACACCACGATGGCCGGTTCGGTTACTGTCTGCTCCTGCCGATAGTGCATTTCCTGACGCAAAAATTGCAGCGTATCAGCCACATCTTTGGAATCGGTAATGAGCGTGGTAAGCATATGTGGCAAATAATCGAGGGGAGACAAGTCAGCCGCAGTCGCCGTTTCCTCACCTTCTGGCTGAATCAATAGGAGTTGAAGCTGAGATTGCCGATTGTGTAACGCCAGGGAAATTGCCATCGTCCGCAGCAAAGCTGTCTTGCCGGCCCCAGCATCACCCGCAACGAGAATGTGGGTCATGCCTTCTTCGGTCAGATTGAGCAAAACGGGGCGATCATCCTCTGCCAATCCCAACACGGCCGTTAACGGTGGCAACTCCGCAATCAACGGCAGCAGCGTCAACAACGGCACCGGAGGATCGTCCGGGCGATCAACCTGCACGTGAAAACGGCCGTCTACCCCATCCACCTGCACGTCCGCTCCCCCCAAAGCGACCATCAAGTCGTTTTTCAATTCCCGCAGCCGCTCTAACCCTTGCGCCAACGACGCAGACAAATCAAAACGCACCACCCCAGCCTGCACCGCGCCCCCGGCAACGTGCGCATCTACCTGGCGTCGGTCAAACACCCGCTCAATTTGCATAGATTGCACTTCAATCTGGTGCTGTAACCGTCTTTTATCCCAGGACGCGCCCTGCGTTTCTGACTTGCTCATTATCTCCCCATTCATCAAAAGCGAACATCTGTTCTGGCGCGTCATTCAAAAAAAGGACGGCGTACATAAACCGTCCTTCTCTTGCTAGGTCAGATGCTTGTTTATGCTGTCTGACGCAGCACCATCATCACCTTTCCTTGTACCCGTACATCAGTAGCATCCACATAAATGGGATCCATGGTCGGATTTGCTGGCTGCAAGCGCACACGGCTGCCTTCGTTGTAGAAATATTTCAGTGTAGTCGTATCGCTGGAATTGAGCCACACCGCCACCATATCGCCATTCTTCGCCGTTTGTTGCTGCTTCATCACCACGATGTCGCCATCATTGACCATCGCATCAATCATTGATTCCCCACTAACGCGCAGGGCAAACAAATCATCACTCTTGCCACCAGGCAGCATAGCCGAACTCAGATCAATAGCGTCATCTTCGTCATAGGTCCAGAAATCATTATTGCCAACTTCAATCGGTTCACCGGCCACAATGTTGCCCAACAAGGGCACACGCACCATGCGCGCGGCCGTTCCTACCACATTCCCGACAGCCGCAGCAACCGTTTCCGCCACCGAGCCAATCTCACGCATTGCCTTCTGCGTCAAACGCACCCCCCGCGACACCTCAGCATCACGGGCCAACAATCCTCGTTCCGTCAGTTTTGTGAGGTTATAATTAACAACAGAGGTTGAGCTAATGCTCGTGGCCCCACCAATTTCACGAATGGTTGGCGGACGCGAATTTTCTTGGAAATAATTCCAAATATATTGCAGAATATGCTTTTGCCGTTCTGACAATGGCTTTTCCCGATTTTTCATAGCAATCACTTACTCCATCGCCTCTGGCATGGCATAGATCAGATAAATATCCATACCCCAGGCAAAGTCGCTCATTTGTTCTGAAAGAAGTATACAAGAACAGTTGTTCGGTGTCAAGGTCTACATAATTATGCAATTTGAAACCTACTCCTTCTCTAGCCGCCGCTCCAACGTCGTTGCCATGAATGGGCTGGTCGCCACCAGTCAGCCGCTCGCCGCCCAGGCCGGCCTGGATGTGCTCAAAGCTGGTGGCAACGCCATAGACGCCGCCATTGCCACGGTTGCCACCTTATGCGTTGTCGAGCCATGTTCCACAGGCATTGGCGGTGATGCCTTTGCCCTGATCTGGCATGCCGCCGAGGGCAAGCTATATGGCCTCAATGCCAGCGGTCCGGCGCCGCAAAAGTTGACGGCGGCCTTTGTTCGCGCACAAGGACACAACGTCATGCCAACCCTCGGCCCACTGTCCGTCACCGTACCCGGCAGTCTACGCGGCTGGCAGTTGGCGTTGGACAAATTTGGCAGCCGTGGCCTGGACACACTGCTGGCACGGCCGATCCAATATGCGCGCGAGGGATTTCCCGTCAGCCAGCGCATTGCCCGCGCCTGGGCACAATCGGTAGCTAAAATGAGCGTCCATACAGATTCACGGCGCGTCTGGCTGCCTGGTGACAGCGCGCCCAGCCCGGCCACACGCTTCCGTAACCCAGAATTTGCGCAAACCTTAGCCGCAATAGCCACACACGGCTACGACGCCTTTTACCAGGGAGACATTGCCCGCCAGATTGTGCAATGTGTGCAAGAGGCGGGTGGCGTCCTCACAGAAGATGACCTGACCGCGTACCAGGCGGAGTGGGTTGAGCCAATCAACACCACGTACAAGGGGTTCACTTTTCACGAAATCCCACCCAATGGACAAGGGATCACGGCGCTGCTGGCGCTCAACCTGGCCGGTCAGTTCGACCTGCCGGCGCTGAGATACGGCACGGCCGATTATTACCACGTCCTCATGGAAGCAGTTAAACTGGCCTTTGCCGATGCCCATGCTTACGTTGCCGACCCACGCCATGCGCGCGTTCCCCTGACGCAGATGCTTGATGATGCCTATACGCAGCAGCGCCGCGCCCAGATCGTTATGGAGCGGGCTATGCCACCCACCGCAGGAAAACCGTCGCCGCGTGGTGACACTGTTTATCTGACGGTGGCCGATGGCGACGGCAACATGGTAAGCTGGATTCAAAGTCTGTATATGGGCTTTGGCAGCGGGTTAACGGCGGGTAAAACCGGCGTACAACTACAAAATCGCGGCGCTAACTTCAGCCTGGAACCAGGTCATCCCAATGAAGTAGCGCCGGGCAAACGGCCGTTTCACACCATCATCCCTGGGTTCATCACCAAAGATAACCAGGCGTGGAGCAGTTTTGGCGTGATGGGTGGTTTTATGCAGCCACAAGGTCATCTGCAAGTGGGGTTAAACCTGGTGGGATTTGGCATGGACCCGCAAACAGCCCTGGATGCACCCCGTTTTAATTGGATACAGGATATGGAATTTGCGCTAGAAACGGCCGTGCCTGATACCATCCGCGCCGACCTCAGCAAACGCGGGCACCACCTGCGCCCCAAAACAACAGCCACGCACTATGGCGGCGGTCAGGTCATTGTCCGCAACCCTGGCAGTGGCGCGCTCATCGGTGGCAGCGAACCACGCAGCGACGGTACGGCCGTTGGCTGGTAACCATACAGGCAAACATGTGTAAATGTGTGAACAGACAACTTGCAAACCTGCTTACCCTTGTTATAATCTGCTCCTGTTTACATCAAATGAAATTCAGGACAGGTGACCGAGTGGCTGAAGGTGCAGCATTGGAAATGCTGTGTACGGTTCGCTGTACCGTGGGTTCGAATCCCACCCTGTCCGCTACGAAAGGCGTGGCTTTGGGTCACGCCTTTTTCGTTTCATACGCCATCCTGAACATCCAGCCATTGCCCCGAACCCACACGACGGCTACAATTATTAATTCATGAGCGCCTCTAATCTTCTAAATTTGCTGCCTCTTGCCGCCGCCAGTTGCTACACGCTGCTGCTAATTGGCACGTTTACACGACGGGGACAACAAGAAACCCAGGCCAGATGGTTTCTGCTCTTTCTGATGACATCTGTCATTTGGGAATTTCTGCGCTTTTTTGCCCCAGACCTGAATCTACCCCCCAATTCCCCACTCAAGGCGCTGCTGGTAGGCACACTCTCATTAGGCATGACAACGGCCGTTTACGTCAAATGGCCGCAGCCCAGGCAGTGGTTACTGCTTGGCGGTGCGGTCATCATCATGACCATCCTTGCCGACATCTTCCTGCCCAATCTCACCATCGCCATTCCTGTCGCCAATGCCAGCATCACCTACCGCGGACTGGTCTCATTCCTCGCCTGGTTCCTGCTCAGCAGCTACATCCTCCTGCGCACCTGGCGCGAGTACCGGCAGACACATTTCCCCTGGCATGCCAACCGCCTGCTTTTCTGGGCAATTGCCTTACTGATCACCTTCCTCGGCGAAATGCTGCTGTTTATTCTCTTCTCCGGCCCCATCGTTGCCGGGCAGATCATTCGCTTCCTCGGCGTCATCGCCCTGGCGTATGCCGTTTCTTCCTATCGCATCATTGACGTCCGCACCCGCTCACAAAAGGCGCTCGCCCAACTCATCATCACCATTATTTCCGCACTGCCCATCCTGGCGATCATCTTAATCGTCCAGCAAATTGGAACGTTGTCAGACTGGAACAACAGCGTCACCATTCTGATCACGTTGATTGTCCTCACCGTCAGTTTCTTCTTCTACCAACCCTTCCGCAGTTTCATTCAACGGGGCGTTTACCACTACCTGCTCGGTGAAGGATTAGACGTGAACCGCGTCCTGCGCCATTACAGCCAGGCTACCAGCCGCACGCTGGACGTTCACCAATTGGCCCTGGTCGTCATTGGTTCCATTGCCGAGCTGCTCGAAACAAACCGTGGCGCGCTGCTCACCCTCACTGACAAAGAGGGTGGCTGTGAAATCGAAGCGATTCCAGCCATGGGTAAAATTAACCAGGAAAAGATATTATTCCGCGACGAGACCCTTTTCCTGAAAACCTTGTCACAACAACGGCAGCCCTTACTGCAATACGATCTGGATTTCAACCCCGTTTATAACAAGTTAAGCCAGGATGAACGCAGTTGGTTGGAAACAATGGCCATGGACGTTTACGTACCCATCGGCACAGACACAACCTTCGACGGACTCATTGCCATTGGCCCCAAACTGTCCGGCATTCCTTACCAACCAGATGAGCTAGAACTGATGCAGACATTGGCTGACCAGACAGTCATTGCCTTACAGAATGCGCGGCTTTACAGCGAGCTAGGCGAACAAAATGAGAAGATCCGCCAGCTCAATATTGATCTGATCAGCCAAAACGAGCGCCTGGAAATTATGGATCGGGTTAAATCTGATTTCATCACCATTGCTTCACACGAACTGCGTACTCCCCTGACCCAGGTAAAAGGGTACGCAGATATTCTCGCCGCCATGAATGATGAAAATATTTTGACGCGCGACCAGACTCGGGAAATTGTCGGGCATATTAATCGCGCCACCCTACAGCTTGAAGGACTTATTACGGCCATGTTGGATGCCAGCCAGATTGACGTCGCCGGGATGCAGCTCACGCTTATGGAAACGTCGCTTGATATGATCATTCGCCTGGCAACCGATCCGCTGCGTAAAGCGCTGAAAAACCGGCAAATCCATTATGAAACAGAGGGCCTCAGTAATCTTCCTCGTATCAATGCAGATTTCAAACGACTGGTGCAGTGCTTTACCAATCTGATTGGCAATGCCATTAAATACACCCCCGATCATGGCGCCATCACCATCAACGGCCGCGTACTACCTATGCACAATGCTGACGAAGAGCATATTGAAATCATCATTGCCGATACGGGTATTGGTATTGATCCCAAATATCACGAACTAATTTTTGAGAAGTTTTTCCGCATCGGCGACCCGCAGTTACATTCAACGGGCAGCACCAAATTCAAGGGAGCGGGTCCCGGGTTGGGGCTGCCTATTGCCAAAGGCGTCATTGAAGCGCACAACGGCCGTATCTGGGTTGAGTCCGAAGGTGAAGACGACCAACGATTGCCCGGCAGTCAAATCCACATCATATTACCCGTGCATCCCCCGGAACCACCACAGACCACATCTCGACGTGACTCAGTTCGTCCTTCTTACTTAATGGGTTAAGAAAATTAAATTCAGCGCTGTGGTCGGTTTACTGACCGCGCCAGCGCCAGGAGTGTGTTATGCCATCCATCAACCGTAAACGTGCTTTAGTTCTGTCCGGGGGTGGTGGGCGCGGCGCCTATCACGTTGGCGTGCTCAGGTTCCTCGAAGAACATGAATGGTTCCCTGACATCGTTGTGGGAACCTCCATTGGCGCAGTGAATGGGGCGGCATTGGCCTCCGGTCACTCCTCGCGTTCCCTTTGGTCTTTGTGGCAGCGGCTGCGCACCAAAGATGTCCAAAAACCAAACCTGAACCCGATCACCGGTAATTTTTTGCTGGACACCACCCCCCTCCGCGCCACGCTAGAACGAGAAGGTTGGGTTAATTTTGAACGCATCAACTCCGGCGAAGCGGCCGTTCATTTGCGCGTTACCGCCACCGAAGTCAACACCGGTCACCTGCACATCTTCGGCAACAGTTCAGACCTCTACCCCAGCAAAATGCGCCTGGAGCCGTTGGGGTTAGACCACATCATCGCCAGCTGCTCCATTCCCATTGTTTACCCGGCCACGCAACTGCAAGGCAATCTCTACTGGGACGGGGCCACCGTCGCCAACACACCACTTGGGCCGGCCATTGACGCCGGCGCCGAAGAAATTATCATCGTCATCATGACCCCCTGGGAAGAAGATGAAGCAACGAAAGCAGAGACCCCACGCAATTTAATTACCGCCGCCAGCACAACCTTAGAATGGGCCTTACTTGCTTCCTTTCAGGCTGATTTAAAACTGTTCAAGCGCATCAATGAACTGGTTCACTTGCAAGTAGAAAATGCGCGCCTGCGCGCCGCCAATGCGCTGCTCATGGCTAAATTGCAAGGTGAAGACGTGGAATTTGAGGATAAGAACGACAATGGCATCCCAGACATCCTGGAAGAGGGATACAAGGAGCTGCCGGCTCCGATCATCGTTGCCCCGCGCAAAGCCATTCCAGTTGAGCAAATTATCACCTATACCCAGGAAGGGCACGACAAACTGTACCGCCAAGGGTATGAAGACGCCAAACGAGCATGGCGCGACGCGGGCCGGGTGGTCGAAGGGGAAGGGTAAAGACCGGATATGCAAATTGCTGACCGCATCATCATCGTCACCGGCGCTTCGGCCGGAATTGGGCAGGCAACGGCCGTTTCCCTGGCAAAACGTGGCGCGCACCTCATCCTCACAGCGCGGCGCAAGGATCGCCTGGCAAACCTGGCCGCAGACCTGGCCGTTTATCCAGGCCGCATTCTTTGCATTGCCGGCGACATCGGCGACACAACCTTTGCTCGCGTGCTGATTGAGCGCGCTATCACCGAATTTGGCCGCGTAGACGTGCTCATCAACAACGCCGGCGTCGGCCACCAGAGCGCCCTGGCGACCATGCCCATCGCCGACGCGCAAACCATTTTCAACGTCAATGTGTTGGGGCTATTAGCAGCCACCCAGGCGGTTATCCCGCAGATGCAGCGGCAAGGGGGTGGGCAGATCGTCAATGTCAGCTCAATTGTCGGGCAACGGCCGTTACCCATGAGTGGGGTTTACTGTGCCAGCAAAACGGCCGTCAACTTCCTCAGTCGCAGTCTGCGCATGGAACTACGCCACGACCACATCACCATCACCCTGGTCTACCCCGGCCTGACCGCCACCGAATTCGCCGACGCCAAGCTAGGCAAACCGGGATCCAACCGCTTTGGCCTCCGTGGCGTACCGTCAGAACAAGTCGCTGCTAAAATAGCCACCGCCATTGAAAAGCAGCAAACAGAAGTTTATGTAACTCGCCTTGATTGGGCTTTTGTCCACCTGAACCGGCTGTTTCCACGCACGTTTGACTGGCTAACCGACCGCGCCGCGCGTAGAATGATTTTCTAAAATCCTCCTCCCCTGCCTCCTAAATTACCCCCGCCCGGACTCGAACCGGAATCTACCGCTTAGGAGGCGGTTGCTCTATCCATTGAGCTACGAGGGCCTACTACCCCTTATTCTAGTAAGACTGCGCCAGGCAAGCAAATCAGCGGCATCACGCCAATACGCTGTCGCAATGAGGCTCTTACGGAACTCCCGTGACGACCACGACGTGAAACGTGACCGGAGGCGGATCACGTTTCACGTTTTACGTTTCACACAGAATCACGGGAAAGCCTGAAGAACCGTCAAATGGATGCGCTATCTTTTTGAATCTGTTCAATTCTTTCGCCAGCCATCAGCAGACCGACGCGCTCCCGCTCCGCATCCTTATTCGCCAGAATGCCCATGATCTCGCCATGGAACATCACTGCCACCCGGTCCGACAGCGCCAATATCTCATCCAAATCCTCAGAGATCAGCAAAATAGCCGCGCCCGCTTCACGCTGCTCCAATAAGTTACTATGGATGAACTCAATGGCGCCGATATCCACGCCACGAGTCGGCTGCGCGGCAACCAACACCTTTGGACTGCGGGACAGCTCGCGCGCCAACACCACTTTTTGAATGTTGCCCCCGGACAGGCTGCCGGCATTGGTACTGCGCGACGGGGTTCTGATGTCAAAAACCTTGATCAACTTTTCCGTGATCTCCCCGATAATGCGATGGATCAACAGCCCATAATTGGCGTATGGGGATTTGTTATGGTCGCGTAAAATGATATTCTCCGAGACAGAAAATTTGTCCACCACCCCATCGCGCATCCGCTCCTCAGGGATATAAGCCATACCCCTTTTCAGAAATTCCCCTGGCAGCTTGCCGGTCAAATCCTGGCCGTCAATGATCACCTGGCCCGCCGTCGGTTTGCGTAAACCGGTAACGACCTGGGCCAATTCCGACTGCCCATTGCCAGAGACGCCGGCCAGTCCCACAATTTCCCCGGCGCGCACCTGCAAATTGACGCCGCGCAGCGCCGGCATCTCTCTATCGCTCATGGCATGGACATCTTGCATTTCCAGGCGCACCTCACCCAACTTCGGTTCTGTCGTGATCTTGGGCAGCACAATCTCATGCCCAACCATCATGCGCGCCAGGTCCAATTTCGTCGCCCCGGCAATAGGACGAGACCCTACCCGTCGCCCATTGCGCAAAACCGTAACCCGATCACAGCTATCAATCACCTCATGCAATTTATGGGATATGAAGATGATCGAGTGCTTTTCCTGGGTCATCTGGCGCATCGTGCTCATGAATTCATCTACTTCTTGCGGGGTCAGCACGGCCGTTGGCTCATCCAAAATAAACAAATCCGCCCCCCGGTACAGCGCCTTGAGGATCTCCACCCGCTGGCGCTGCCCCACCGCCAATTGCCAGATATACGCATGGGGATCCACTTGCAAGCCATACTTTTCACCCAACGCCATGGCCCGTTCAGCCACAACGTCCAGGTCCGTCAGCAGCCCCCGCGTCGAAGGCAACCCCAGGGCAATATTCTCGACAACTGTCAGCGAATCCACCAGCATAAAATGTTGGTGAATCATGCCAATGCCCAGGCGAATGGAATCATTCGGCGAATGAATGCTCACAGGCTGGCCGTTGATCCGGATTTCCCCTTCATTCGGTTCGTACAGGCCGTAGAGGATTTTCATCAGCGTGCTTTTTCCCGCGCCGTTCTCCCCCAGCAAGGCATGAACTTCCCCCTCCCGGACATCGAAATTCACTTGCGAATTAGCCAGCACACCTGGAAACAGCTTGGTGATATTGATCATCTCCAGATGCTCAATCTTTTGACGTTTATTGGCGGTGGTCAGGTTTTCAGACATGCCAACTCCCTTGCAAATGTAACCCAGGTTGCTAACCTGGGTTACAGATTCCTAAGCTGCTACTCCGTCGCCGGCAGGGCGTCAATCGAACCGTCAACAATTCCGTTAACGGCCGTTTCCGCCGCATCTTTCACGTCACCCAACCGGGCAAAGCCGTCATTGTACTCCATGTACAACCCCTTATTCGCCAGCGTAATGATCAACGATTCGCCACCCAACTGCCCATCCTCCATTTTGTTCAAGATTTCGTGCAAGGTAACGGACCAATCATAAATCTGGTTGGCAACGACGATATTGGGCGACAGCTTGGTCTGGCTAGACTGCGTGCCAAGCCACAGAACCTTGCCCCCCTGCTCTTCCACGGCGGCAATCGCGCCTACAACCATCTGTCCCGTGCCGATCAAGACATCAGCGCCGGCCGCGATATGCGCATCGGCCGCTTCCCGCGCCAGGGCGACATCCCCAAATGAGCCGGTGAAAACCTTCAAAATTTCGATACTGGGGTCCGTATCCCGCACCCCTTTCTCAAAACCCTCAATGTACAGCTTGGCATCGCCAACGTCAATCGGCCCCACGATACCGACGATCTTGCTCTGGGTGAGTTTCGCAGCCATCACGCCATTCACATACCCACCCTCATTAGAGGCCGCTTCATAGGCATAGACATTGGTGATACCTTCGTCCACAAAGGTTCTGTTGGTCGTGCCATGCGCAAAGACCGTGTTCGGAAAGTCCGGCGCAATCTCTTGGATAGACGTGCCATATTGCGAACCATGCGCAATCACCATGTCATACCCCTGGGACGCATAATCGCGAATGGCCGCTGCGGCGTCATCAACCTGGAACATGTTTTCCGAATAAACAAACTCAAAATTTTCTGCCCCCCCTCTCTCAGCCTGAATTTTTAGCAAAGCATCGTAAATGGACTGGCTAAAAGCCAGGTCGGTGACCGAACTGGGCATAATAACCGCCACGCGCAGCTTTTCGCTCTCTTCAGCCTCCGGTTCGTCGGCCGATGAACAGGCGCCCAAGACAAGAACAAAGATAGCGATCAGGGTGAACAACTTTATCATTTTAGACATTTCTTTCTCTCCTTTTAATTGAATGAGCATTGAGCTTCCTGAAAAACACAGATTGTATTTTCTACGCAGTCACCTCCTTCGAACATGTAGGGCAAACTTTCCAGTTTGCCCGTACAAACTGGAAAGTTTGCCCTACAAGTTTTCGTTCATCGTGGTGCGCTAAACTCATGAAGTCTCCTCGTATAAAGTAATTCCATAAATCGTTCTCAAACAATCGAATAACAGGTTAGCAACGTGGGTTACATATCCTCTCTTATTCACTTATTCACGCACAAACGGTTCGGTCAAGGCAGACGGACCACGCACCCGCCCCACCGTCAAGACCAACACCACAATCGTCAGGATATAAGGCAACATCACCGCAAATTCCGACGGGATAGCCACGTTAAACACTTGCATGAACAACTGTAAGGCCATCACCATGCTGAACAACAGCGCGCCAAACATCACGCCAAACGGCCGCCAGCCGCCAAAATAAACCAGGGCGACGGCGATAAACCCCATACCGGCCGTCATGTTTTCTTGAAAAACATTCAGGTTGGCGATAGACAACGCCGCCCCCGCAATACCCGACATCACGCCGCCCATGGTAACCGTCAGGTAACGGATTTTAGCCACACTGACGCCGAGCGTATCGGCCGCATGGGGGTTCTCCCCTACCGCGCGGATTTTCAAACCCAGGGTGGTCTTGTACAAAATGAACCATGAGATCGGCACCAACAAAAAAGCCATGTAGGTCATAAAATTTTGCCGGAAGAGTATCGGACCAAGCGCCGGAATATCCGACAAAAACGGGATGCTGATCGGATTGAACCCATTGTTGATGATCGTGACCTCGCCAAGCAATGTCTTGAAGAGCAGATCGCTCATCCCTACCCCAAAGATAAAGAAGCCGATGCCGCTAATGCCCTGTACAGCGCGCCATCTCACGCTGACCACAGCCATCGCCAGGCCCATGATCGCGCCCACAACCATGGCCGCCAGCAGCCCCAGCCAGGGGCTGCCCGTTTGCACGGTGTAATAAAAGGCAAAAAAAGCGCCCATGAGCATCTGCCCCTCAACGCCCAGGTTCAAGACGCCACTGCGTTGACCGAACATCTCCCCGATGGCCGCAAACAGATACGGCGAGGCCAGGCGCACACCGGCGGTCAAGATACCAATAATCACCGTCACAGAAAAGATTTGCGAAGTGTCCATGTTTGCCGACTCCTGCTAGTATCCGTAACCCGAAGTCCGTATACCGTTATCCGATGTCATTTTCCAGAGGTAGCGCCCTACGGAATACCGATTACGAATGCTAGGCATTCCCAGTTTCTTGCATTGACGGTGACGGCGTAGGCACAGCGACCACCGCGGCCAACCGGCGTTTGCGCTCACGCATCTCCCGCCAGATCGCCGCGCTAACCACAAAAATAACCACCATGCCATTTAGCGCGGTGACAAAGGCAGATGGGACTTGCGCCATACGCTGCATCGAGTTTGCCCCCACCAACAAGGCCCCAAAGAAAAAGGAGGCCGGGATGACGCCCAGCGGGTGCAAGCCGCCAAACAGCGCTGTCACGATGCCATTGTACCCGGCCGATCCGGTAAATCCCGTTGCAGAGCCATCGGTGATCATGCGGTAATTCAGCCCATAGACCTGGATCGCGCCGGCCAGGCCGGCCAACGCGCCGCTCAGGAACAGCGCGATCACAACCTGCCGCCGCACGCGGATACCGCCATAGCGCGAAGCAGATGGGTTGAACCCCACCGCTCGGATGCGATACCCCAGTGTGGTATGGAACAACATCAGGTAAACCAGAAAAGCGAGCGCCAGAGCGATGAGTAATCCGGCGTGCAGGCGGGTTGGCGGCATTAAACGCGCCAGGTGGTAGGCGCTGTTCAGGCGGGCTGTTTCCGGCAATTTTCCCAGCGAAGCCGCCTGCGCCGGATCCATCATCGGGCCACCGAGAAGGTAATTCATCAACTGCACGGCGATGGCGTTCATCATCACCGTACTCAAAATTTCGTTGACATGGAAGTATGCCTTCAAAGCGCCCGGAATCGCTCCCCACAGCGCCCCACCCAAAAAGCCGATGAACATGGCCATGGGCAGAACCAGCCAGCCCGGCCACTCCACCGCCAGGCCAAAGGCTGTGGCCATCAACGCCCCAACGATCATCTGCCCTTCAGCACCGATGTTGATCACTTTCGCGCGAAACGCAATACAGATACCCAGGCCGATCAGCAGTAAAGGCACAGCTTTGACAATGGTTTCCACCAGGGCATTTTGATTGCCAAAGGCCCCGTTGAACATCGCCCTGTAGGCGACCAACGGGTTCGTCCCCATGACGAGCAAGATGATCGCCCCAATGACGAATGCCGCCACTGCCGCGAGCATAGGCAGAAAACCGTCAAGTCTTTTCGATAGGATTATTTTGGTCAGGTGATCTTTCATTGCACACTCACGAATCTAGGTAACTATTCAAGTGTTATTTGGGAATACGGAGATGCACAGAGGAATCACAGGGGGATTCACATCTTGCCAAAAGAGGACGGCGCTGCGCATAAACGACGTTAAGGCAGCGAGGACAGGTGGTAGTATGTCAAACAATCGCCGCAATGATCGAAGGTTTCGTTTCGGCATACCAGGATAACACCCTCATGATGTCTACAACCCCATGGTTGCATGGATGAACACGTGTAACTATACAACAACGCGACCCAGCATACCTGGAGAAATGTCATAGATTCAAGGTGATCATTGTCCTAAATTTCCAGCAAAATCATAGCCAATTTGTATAATTTGTCCAAAAACGGCCGTATTACCCCTGACAAACCCCCTGACCCTGTGCTATGATTGCGGCGATTAAACCCTCACTTTTGATAGTCACGCCGGAAATTGTGGACTTTCCGTGGCTGGCGTCCGCGGCGAGGTATGAAGCACGTTTACAGTAATCGGTGAACGGTAAACGGTAATCAGTAAACCGTTCACCGATTACCGATTACTGATCACCGATCACCGCTCCCCCGGCTTCATATTCTGCCAGTCACCCAGATGGGGACGAGACCATTTGGAGGACTATCATGCAATTTTGGCTGAATGGGCAACCAACCGAATACGACGGCGACCTCGACCTTCCGCTCCTCACGTATCTGCGTGAACACCAAACCATCCTCTCCCCCAAAAATGGCTGCGCCCCCCAGGCGGCATGTGGCGCGTGTACCGTTGACCTGAACGGCAAAGCGGTGCTTTCCTGCGTCACGCCCATGAAAAAGGTAGACGGGGGAAACGTGCTGACCATTGAAGGGTTGGGGCAGTACCGGCAAGACGTGTACGCCAACGCCTTCGTCGCCAGGGGGGGCGTGCAGTGCGGTTTCTGTATTCCCGGCATTGTCATGCAAGCCAACGCCCTCATCAACAAAAACCCCGACCCCAGCGCCGCTGAGATCGAAAAGGCGTTGACGCCCAATTTGTGTCGCTGCACCGGCTACAAAAAGATCATCGAATCCATCCAATACGCCGCCGAGGCTATCCGCAAAGAGGAAGAGATCCCTACGCCCAATGGCAATGGCGACAATGGGGCGCACGGCATCGGCGCGCGCCTGCCAAAATACAAGGCCCAATCGCTGGTGCTGGGCCAGCACGCCTACACCGATGACCTCCGCCTGCCGGGAATGGC
This sequence comes from Anaerolinea sp., assembly GCA_014879875.1. Classification (GTDB taxonomy): domain Bacteria; phylum Chloroflexota; class Anaerolineae; order Promineifilales; family Promineifilaceae; genus JACSRF01. The sequence goes on along the minus strand of JACSRF010000444.1, from coordinate 7,074 downwards.
CCACGGCGCGTTAAAGTTCAGCGCCTACCCGCGCGCCGTCGTCAAGAAAATTGATGTGAGCAAAGCCGAAGCCGTGGAAGGGGTGCTGCGCGTCTTTACGGCCAAAGATGTGCCCGGCGGCCGTTTCATTGGCCTGATCAAGCAAGATTGGCCGCTGCTGGTGGCCGCAGGGGAGACGACGCGCTACGTGGGGGATGTGCTGGCGGGGGTCACGGCCGTTTCCGAAGAAATCGCGCGCCAGGCCATCGAACTCATTGACGTGACCTACGAAGTGCTGGAACCGCTCACCGACATGCACCGCGCCCTGGAGCCAGACGCGCCGCAAATTCACCCCTTCGCCCCCGGCAATGTCCTCAGCGTCTCCAAGACGAGCCGGGGCAGCGTGACCGCAGCGGAGGCCAGCTCTGCTTACGTTGCGCAAGGGGTGTTCGAGACACAGTGGATTGAGCATGGGTTTATGGAGCCGGAAACGGCCGTTGCCCATCCCGCCATCAACCAAGACCCCATCAAAATTGAACTCCTCTCGCAAAGCCAGGGCATCTACGAAGACCGCACGCAAATCGCCAAGCTGCTGGGGCTGCGCGAAGAAGAAGTGCGCGTCATCATGGTTCCCAACGGCGGCGGCTTTGGCGGCAAAGAAGACATGACCGTACAGGGGCACGCCGCGCTGATGGCCTACCATCTCGGCGTGCCGGTGAAGGTGCGCCTCACCCGCGACGAATCCATCCTCATGCACCCCAAGCGCCACCCCATCTGGATGGATTACCGCATTGGCTGCGACGCGCACGGCAAATTAACCTTTGTGCAAGTGAAATTTGTGGGCGACACGGGCGCGTATGCTTCCGTCGGGGCAAAAGTGTTGGAGCGATCAGCCGGGCACGCCACGGGGGCGTACAGTGTGCCCGTGACCGATGTGGTGGCAACGGCCGTATACACCAACAACATCCCGTGTGGAGCCATGCGCGGCTTCGGCGTCAACCAGGCCATCTTCGGCCTGGAAAGCCTGATAGACGACCTCTGCCAACAAGGCGGCTTCGACCGCTGGCAGTTCCGCTACGACAACGCCCTGCAAGATGGCGACATGACCGCCACCGGGCAGGTCATCGAAGGGGGCGCCGGCGCGCGCGCTACCCTGCTCGCCGTCAAAGACGCCTTCTACAGCGCCAAATACGCCGGCATCGCCTGCGGCCTGAAAAACACCGGCATCGGCAACGGCATGCCCGACGCCGCCTCCGCGCAAGTCACCATCGTCGCCGCCGACAACGTGCTTGTCGATCATGGCTGGACAGAAATGGGGCAAGGGGTGAACACCGTCGCCGTGCAGGTGGTCTGCCAGGAAACGGGCATAGACCCGCGCTTCATTGAGGTGCGCATTGATACGGCCGCCGAGCAAGAAGCCGGCATGACCACCGCCAGCCGCGCCACCTCCCTGGTGGGCAATGCCCTCATTGACGCCTGCAAGGAGTTGAAAAAAGACCTGGAAACACACACCCTGGCCGACCTGGTGGGCAAAAGCTATCGCGGCGCGTGGATTGTAGACTGGACGACAAAACCAGGGGCGATGGTCGAAAAAGTGTACACCCACTACTCCTACAGCTACGCCACGCAAGTCGTCATCCTGGACGACGACGGCCAGGTTACGAAGATCATCGCCGCCCACGACGCCGGCAAAATCTTCAACCCCACCCTGTTTGAAGGGCAGTTGGAAGGGTCGCTGCACATGGGGCTGGGCTACGCCATCAGCGAAGAGATGATCATGGAGAATGGCTACCCGAAAAGCACTCGCCTGCGCAACATGGGCATCCTGCGCGCCAAAGAGACGCCGGAGTTTGAGATCATCGGCGTGGAAGTGCCCGACCCGTATGGGCCATATGGCGCGAAGGGCGTGGGCGAGATCGGCCTGGTTCCCACCGCCGGCGCCGTCGGCAACGCGCTCTACCAGTTCGACGGCATCCGCCGCCACAAGTTGCCGCTGGAGCTACCGAAGAAGAAGCGCACAGTAGTGCAGAAGTGATTGCCAACAATTACGTTCTCAATGTTTGGGCTGTGTATATTTACGGCAAAAGGTAACGCTTATGAACCAAACAGAATGGTATGAATATGATGAAGAAGGGGATGTGTTAGATGTTTATTTTGCCGATAGGCGTCAAGCATGGACGATTGAGCTTACCCCCAACATAATGATTGCCATTGATAGAGAAATGAGAAACGGCTTATTTGCTGCGTTCGCCTAAAAATGTGGAACGGCTTTTTGCCGCATTAGCATGGTCTCAAGCCAATGAAGGCATCCCGCAATCTATTGAGGAGTTAAAAGCAGAGGTCGGTCTTGACAAAGTAGAAACAAGCTGAGCCGGTTCAATTAGAAGCTGTTTTCTCTCCTGGATTTCGAGAAGATTTTATGGACTGGCTGGCATGTGGTCGCGGCGGCTGACGAACGAACACCACATTGTCTACGTGGTTAAGGCAGACCGCATTGAATTTCTACAGGCCCGGTATCACTATTGATGAAAACGCTTGTTCTTTCTGACATTCACAGCAACATTTACGCCCTGGAAGCGATTTGGGCGCGGGAACGGGACTGCGATGTCGTTTACTGCGCAGGGGACCTGGTGGATTACGGCCCATATCCTAAAGAAGTGCTGGCCTGGATACAAGGGCAGCGAGTTCCCTGCGTACAAGGCAATCATGACCTCTGGGTGACAATGCAGTATCGTCAGGGAAACACGCTGGACCGAGTACCAGAGGCTGAACGGGCATGGGTACACCACAATGCCGGACTGCTGGATGAGGCGGAGATTGCCTACCTGGAACAGCTTCCACAAATGATGACGTTTGAGTTGGATGGCGTTCAGTATGGACTGACGCATCTTTACCAGGAGTATAAGGAAATTGTCAGCCTGCACGCCTACGCACAATTTTGCACGGAGCGCTTTGACAATGCGGCTTTCACCCGGTTAATTTTGGGGCACACGCACCGGCAGGCAGTGCGTTATTTGAGCGACGAACTACTATGGCTAAATCCGGGCAGTGTTTCGTACCGCCGCCACGATGATCCAGACCAAACGGCGCATTACACAACAATTGTAGACGGCCGTATCTCCCTACACCGCCTCGACTATGACCTGGCCCCACTCTACTACGCCGTACAACAAGTTACCTTAAAAGAAGAGGAAATGAAAGCGACCACGCGCTTTTTCGGTGCTCGTGCGCGGCCGTGACACGATTCAGTATGCGGGTCGTCAACCGCCTAGCGCCGCCGCCACCCGTGTCAGCCGCGCTTTGGCGTCGCCGGCCAATTCTGCCAGGGCGGGGTGCCGCACCATGCCGAGCATGATTTCGGGGTCAATGAGGCTGACCAGGATACGGCCGTCTTCCTCTTGCGCCACCGTCACATTACAAGGCAGCAGCAGCCCCACCTCCGGGAGCATCGAGAGCGCCTTGTGCGCCAGGGATGGGTTACACGCCCCCAAAATCTTGTAAGGACGAAAATCAACGTCGAGCTTTTGCTTCAACGTCGCCTTGATGTCAATCTCCGTCAGCACGCCAAAGCCTTCTTTTTTCAATTCGTCGGTAACGGTGGCTACGGCCGTTGCAAAGTCCATCTCCAGGTATACATTAATGCCTAACTGCGTCATCTGAATCTCCTTGTGTGAAACCCTACGCCAAGCTCAACCAACGACTACCACACATTATAGAGAAGATACAATTTCTTGAGAAACTCGTCAACTTTGATGGGACTATGACGTAAACCGGTTGTTGTTTTGCGCAGAAGACGAGAAAGAGAGCGGGGGCGAACTCAGATGTGACTGCCAGAGAGTAGCAATGACATGGGGGAGTTGGCTGCCAGTGGCAAGCAAGGTTTCGGCGGTCGGAACAAGAATTTGCTGGTCAATGAGATGGCGTAAGGGATCGGCCAATTCCTGGTTGCCCATCAGCAGCGCCCCCACAATGGTATTGTCTTGGACAGTGATACGCACGGAGTTGTCACCTTTATTGTCCCAGGCGGAACGGTAGGTCGCGGCAAAGGGGGCTGTCCATATCTGGCTGGCTCCCCGCGACAGGTGCGATATTTGTTCTACCTCATTTTCGCCGCGGTCGGATTTTACCCCAATACGCCCAATGACGGTGACGTGGACGCCAAAAAGCAAGGCGGCATTAAATGGACTGCTTTTTTGGTAGGTGGCGCTGGGTTTACGGCCGTAAGCCACATCTACCATGTTGTGCCCGGCGATTTGCCCGGTTTGCAAAGCTGTAGGCCAGAGGATGTCCAGTTGGGGAGTTTTTGTCCAGCGGTCATAGGCCTGGGCCACATCCCCGGCGGCAAAGAGGGTGGGCAGGCTGCTTTGCAGATGTTCATTGACCAGGATGCCCTGCTGTTGTTCGATGGGCAGCCCGTGGACAAGCGTCATGTTGGGCTTGACGCCAATGGCAGCGCCAATCATCTGGCATTTAATTTCCCGGCCGCTCTGTAGACGCACGCCCGCCACTTTGCCATTTTTGCCATAAGCTTCGACAATTTCTTCGTTGTAATGCAAGTGAATGCCTTCGTGTCTGATTTGCTGTTCCACAACGCCCGATTCGCGTTCATCGAACAGGCGCGGCCAGAGGCGGCTGCCGCGTTGCAAGAAGTGGGTTTGCAAGCCCTGGCGGCGCATCCCTTCGGCCATTTCCATGGCCGTAATACCGCCACCGATGACGACGGCCGTTTTCGCTTTCCGGCTGCTTGCCACAATCCGTTTGGCGTTATCCAGGGTATCCAGCGTGAAAACACCTTCCAGGTCATTGCCAGGGAAAGTAGGCGGGGTGGCCTTCGCCCCGGTAGCCAGCATCAACACGTCATAGGCGATGGTCTGACCGTTTTCCAGGTGAACAAGTTGGTGGGTGACATCCAGGCTGGTAACTGTGCGAAAGAGCAGGTTGAATTGGTGCGTTTGGTAAAAATTTTGGCTGCGGCACATAACCTGCTGCTCAGAAACCTGGTTGAGCAGGTAGTAGGCAATGCCAGGGCGAGAATACATGCGGTAGGGTTCATCGCTGAGGATGGTAATTCGGCCGCGGGCGTCGCGCCGCCGGATGGCTTCGGCGGCGCTAACACCGGCCGCACCGTTGCCAATGATGAGATAGTGAGGTGAAGTCATAAGCATTCTAGAGGGAATCTGGGTTGATTTCGATGGTGTTGTCGTGGCGGATCAGGATGGCGGGTCCCCAACGCAACGTGCCACGCGGGCATTTTTCGACGCATACGCCGCAGGAAATACAACGGCCGTCGGTGACGTTTTGCCCGCGCCGGGCGTATTCGCGCACAGGAATGCCGACCGGACAATTGTCGCCACAGATGCCACATTGCACGCACCGTTGGGGATCGGCCGTTACTTGCATCAGTCCATTGATAAAGGGCGCAGGAATTTGGGCGATTTTTTCCTTCTGCAACAAACGAGATAGTTGCTTAAACATCGTTACACCAACGCCCCATAATAAATGGTGGCAACAATGTGAATGATCATTGAAGCAAAAAGTGTCATGCCCAAGGGGACGTGGGCGACATGCCACAACCCCATGAGCTTACGTACCGTTTGCAGGGAGCGAATCTGGCGCACCAGGCGCTGCTGTTGGCGTAACAATTTCTCCATTTCACCCAGTTTGTTTTTTTCTTCTTTTTCTAACTGACGAATGGCGCGGCGGATTTGTTGTTGTTCCTGCCACTCGCGCAGGCGGTGGCTCAGCACCTCGGCGATGGTAAGGTCCTGGCTGAGAACGGCCGTATTTGTCCCTTGCAGCAGCAGTTGAACTTGCGCCGATTTACCAACCGACCATTCCCGCAACACAGCTTGCTGCTGGTGTAACTGGGCTTCCAACGTGCGACGGTCTACTTCGACGCCAGCAAGGGTGCGGGGAACGGCCGTATAAATATACCGTCCAACAAACCCACTACCCACCACCAACGCCGTCATCAGCGTTGTCAGCCCCGCCAACCCACGAAACTCTAGCCCCGTGTGCATCAGCACCAAAGCTGGGCCAACAATGCCCGTGAAAATATGAAACGAGAGCCAGTGCCGCACCTGACCAACCTTAAACAGGTTCAACCGCTTACGCGCACTATACAGCACCTCGGTCATGATCATTAAAACGGACCCCAAGATACCTAGCCCATGGCCAAAAGGATGTCCTCCGGCCGGGATCGTCATGATTTCATACAAAATGTAAACTCCCGCCAGGAAGAGAACAACGAAAAAGCTCAATTTAAGTTCAAAATTTGATTGCATAGCGAATTTTTGGCGTGCCAGACGCCCCTAAAACGCCTGACACGCAAACATATCTCAATCCCAATCGTCCGTATTATGACAATTAGAACATTGTGGCACAGGGGCCGGATGATCCTCATCACCAGGGGGATTATGGCAAGACTGGCAATCAGTCAGGCCGTTGTGCGTAAACTCTGCGTCGTCCCAGTCATGGGTGTTGTGGCAGGTGGAACATTGACCGGAGAAATGACCGCCAGGCGGGGTATGGCAAGACTGGCAGTCAGTCAGGCCATTGTGGGTAAACTCGGCATCGTCCCAGTCATGGGTATTGTGGCAGGTGGAACATTGACCGGAGAAATGACCGCCAGGCGGAGTATGGCAAGACTGGCAGTCAGTCAGGCCATTGTGGGTAAACTCTGCGTCATCCCAGTCATGGGTATTGTGGCAGGTGGAACATTGACCGGAGAAATGACCACCAGGCGGGGTATGGCAAGATTGGCAGTCGGTCAGGCCATTGTGCGTAAACTCGGCGTCGTCCCAGTCATTGGTATTGTGGCAGGTGGAACATTGACCGGAGAAATGACCGCCAGGTGGGGTATGGCAAGACTGGCAGTTGGTGAGGCCGGAATGGTTGAAGGTGGCGTCACCCCAATTGGCCGTATTGTGGCAGGTGGAACATTGCCCCGAATAATGACCGCCAGGCGGGGTATGGCAAGACTGGCAGTCGGTGAGGCCGGAATGGTTGAAGGTGGCGTCACCCCAATTGGTCGTATTGTGGCAGGTGGAGCATTGCCCCGAATAATGGCCGCCAGGCGGGGTATGGCAAGATTGA
>JACSRF010000395.1 GCA_014879875.1 Anaerolinea sp. | reverse complement strand
TGGCCGGGCCGCGATACGGCCGTGTCAGCGAAAAGTCATTCCCTTTCAGCACGCGCGCGACAGCATCAAAACTTACTTCATCTAGCAAAATTTCTGTAACCCGGTCGCCAACCCCCAAATGTTTGATGTTAGCCGGATCACGCAGCAACCTGTGGGCGTCTGATCCCTGAATGCAGCGCATGGGGCGTGGATATTCCGGTTTTGACCCATCAAAAAAACGACGGGTGGCGTAACTGCCGCGCTTCTCTAAATCGGTGACTTCCAGCACGTGTAAATTGGGGTCTTGAGTGTAGGCGATGCGCGTCTGGCCGCCAAAATCAAGCCCACGCATGATCACGCCGTTGCCCGAATTGGCGTGCGCCGCAATGACCAATCCTCCCGCTTCATTAATCACCTGGTAAGCGGTGAGCACATCTACCGTCGCGCCAACGGTGGAGCTCCCTTTGGGCAATAAATCCAGGGGAATGTGCAGGTTCAGCAGCAAATGTTCCAGGTAGCTGACCGGGGTTTCGGGAGGGAACAGCCCTAAGATGTGGAAGCCAAATGTTGCTGTAAATTCAAAACCAGGAAGGACGAGAATTTTCTCAAGCAGACGGCGGTATTCGTCAAGCCGTCGTTGCTCTTGCGCTTCAATACGCCCCATCTCTTCCAGCCATAATAACTGCTCGATTTCTCGTTTCAAGGCGGTAAACCCGGCAATGGTGTTATGGTCGGTCAGGCCAATGATGTCCAACCCACGAATCTCTGCCTGTCTTAAGATGTCGAGGTAAGTAACGGCCGTTTCCTGATAATCACTGGACGCCGGTGTGTGCAAATGTAAGTCCATGCGCCGCCACTGCCGCGCAGGGTTTTTCTTCGACGGACGTTGGTTTGTTTTTTTATTCATACGCGCCACCCTCGATCAATGTTTTGAGGAGTTTGGGCAGGTCGCCAGGGGCATATGGTTTGAACAAAAACTTGTCCGCGCCGGCTGCTATGGCTTCTTGTTCACGGCGGTGATCGCCAGAGGTGATGATCACAATGCTGTTGGCGGCGCCGGCCGTTGTGCCGGTGCGTATCATGCGCAACAAGTCCAATCCATTCTCGCCGCGCGCTAAATTGATGTCAACCACGTATCCTTTTGTTTGGGCGCTGCTTGCTGCCTGTGCTTGTATCAGGTTTGTACATCCGATGACCTCAAACCCTTCCAGTTCAAGCAGCATTTTTGTGAGAGTGACGTTGGTTAAATCGTCGTCCACGACTATCACTTGAGTCATATCCATACCAATTCCTGGTTACTAATGAACAAAATCGCCGGTACTGCTGTCTACCGGCGATTTGCAAAATAATTCGCTTAACCCAACGAGTGTTGGCGGCACAGAAAATAGATTGTGTTGGCATGATAGACCAGGGTATGCTCCTGGCGCGCCAGTAAGTTCGCTTATTTACCACCGCCCAAAGCGGCAATGCTGCGCACAAGACCGAACACACCAAGACCTGTTTTGAGGGCGTCAACGGTGCTGATTTGTGGCGGTCCCCCCTGGTTTTCCTCGGCGGTTCTTGCCATCAAATAGGCTGTTCCCAGGCCAAGCAAGGCGCCAATAACAGCGCCGGCAAGCAAAAAGGTTGTTTTCCAATTATTTTCATTTTCGCGTTCATTCGCCATGTGACTATTCCTTTGCTCTTACAAAAATTCTCTGTAAATATTGCGCCACTGCCTTTATGGTCGCAGCCAATGCGTGTCCTTGGATGATAGGCCCGGCGATGGTTTGCAGATGAGTGTCGCGCAAACTGGCCTGAACTTTGGCAACCACCTGATCCACACGCCACAATACTCCTTGTACTTTGCTGCGTTGTTCGTATGCCGGCAGTTTGCGCCGTTTGGCCGCATTCCTGATCAGATAGACAAACAGCGCCGACCCTATTGCACATAGGAGCATCATTGGGATGATATAAAAGAAAATGAGAATCAGGTCGGCTAACCCGGAGAGGAGGCCATAAACCTCTTGTTGATTTTCTGGCGTGATGGTCAATGCCCGCCAAAACATGATCGCCACCAGCGCCACAACAGCGAGGCCGGCAATGGCTAATGGTGTATAAACATAAAGGCGGTTGAAACGATGCAGCGCTTTTTCCCTATCTAATTGCTCAGTAGTTGGCTCGTGAAGTGGTTTGGGGCTGGCTGTGGCCGGTATTTGTGTGGTCATGCAATGTTCCTACTCTCAATCTTTTGTCCCAATTTTACCACAAAAAGTCGCTCAGCCAGAAAGAGATTATGGCGTGGGGCAGGTCGTGGCGTCTATTGGCAATGCGGCGCCGCGATTGTCCACACATTGGCAGTAGCTCGCGTTTTCTCCTTCGCCTTCCCACATGATGTAGCGAAGATGGGTTTGGTTACAGTTGGCTTGCTGGCGTAACGGCCGTACCCATTCAACGCCTATCCCTTCCAGATTGCGCTCCTGGATTAAAAACACACGCGCGTGCTGTTGTTGTGGCTGACGGCCGAATTGCACTTCCCCCCGTGCGGCCAGCAATACGGCAAAGAGGGGAAACGCCATGACAAGGAGCCATACAGCGAAAACGAATAGATACAAAAGTCGGCGCAGCCAGGGGGTCATGTTTATGAGTGAGGCCTAACGTGAGGTGGTTACACATCTGTAACCACCTCAGCGCGCCATTAGTGGTTGTTGATCGCCGGAATGTACAGTTGTGTTGTGTATTCCTTAATCATGCGGCGCATACTGAATTGCGCCGCATTTGAGCGGATTGTTTCGCGCATCAGGTCAACCCACCCCCGTGGAATATTGTCGCGGTCACGGCCGTAAAACAGCGGCACAATTTCATCTTCTAACAGTTGATACATGGACTGAGCGTCGTGCTGATCCTGTTCTTCCGTATTGTTGAAGTCAACATTGCCGCCGATGGCCCATCCATTGGCGCCATTGTACCCTTCTGCCCACCAGCCATCTAAAATACTGAGATTCGGGATGCCGTTGAGCGCCGCTTTCATGCCACTGGTGCCGCTGGCTTCACGCGGCCGGCGGGGTGTGTTGAGCCATAAATCTACACCCTGTACCAGGTAACGCGCCATGTGCATATTGTAATCTTCAATAAAGGCGACACGACCGCCCAGTTCACTATGCTTGGCCAGGTTATACACTTCTTGAATTAGCCGTTTGCCGGGGTCATCGGCCGGGTGGGCTTTGCCGGCAAAGACAAACTGCACCGGCCGGTGGGTGTCCAGAAGAATGCGTTTGAGTCGTTCAAAATCACGGAAAATTAACGTTGCCCGTTTATACGTGGCAAAGCGACGTGCAAAGCCAATGGTCAGCGCATCGGGATCGAGCAGTGTGCCGCCGGTTAAAATTTGTGTGGGGTCGTTACGGCCGTCTATCCAGCGCCGACGAACATGTTCACGCAAGAAGCCGACCATCTTCCGCTTCAAGTGCATGTGCATCTCCCACAATTCGGCCGCAGGCACATCCGCTAACTTTTCCCACAGGGTCGGATCATCATGCCGTTCACTCCAATCAGGCCCAAGATATTTTGCATAAAGCTGGCTCATTTCGCTGGATATCCAGGAAGATACGTGAACGCCATTGGTGATAGACGTAATGGGGACTTCATCAACCCTCTTTTGTGGCCATACTTCATGCCACATTTTGCGTGATACTTCCCCATGCAGTTTGCTAACGGCATTACTTTGACCAGAAAGGCGGAGCGCCAGGATGGTCATGTTAAAAGCCATGCCCCAATTTTCCTCATGACCACCCAGGTTGAGGAAATGTTCCCGGCTAATGCCCATTTGCTCCCAAAAACCGGCAAAATATTGGTCAATCATATGAAAGGCAAACGCATCATGTCCGGCCGGAACCGGCGTATGGGTTGTGAAAACAGATTGTTTGTGAACAGCCCTGGCTGCTTCCGTAAAAGTCAACCCGTCAACCACCTTTTCCCGGATACATTCCAGTAAGAGAAAAGCGGAATGCCCTTCATTCATGTGGTAAACATGAGGATGGATACCCAAGGCGCGTAAGGCGCGCACCCCACCAATTCCCAACATGATTTCCTGGCGAATGCGCATTTCGCTATCACCAGAGTAAAGCCGCGCCGACAACTCGCGATCCCAAGGATCGTTTTCGTCCACATCCGTGTCTAACAAATATAACGGGATTCGTCCGACTTGTACGTGCCAAAGGCGGGCATAAACCTGCCGCCCTCCCAGGTCAACCGAGATCAATTTTTCATGGCCGGTTTCGTCTAAGATGGGCAGAATAGGCGCTTCGCTCATGTCAATCTGCTGGTACACCGCTTCTTGCCAACCATGCGAGGGAACGCGCTGCCGGAAGTACCCTTGTGGATACATAAACCCGATGCCGACAAACGGCAGTCCCAGGTCGCTAGTCTCTTTAGCATGGTCCCCAGACAAAATACCCAGGCCACCTGAGTAAATGGGTAAGGAATTGTGCAAGCCAAACTCGAAAGAGAAGTAAGCGATGGTTTTTTGGGTGAATTCGGGATATTGTGTCGAGAACCAACTCTGCCCATTTTGCATTTCACGATCAAACTTGATCATGACTTTGTTGTAAAGGCGTACAAATGCGGCGTCATTTACAGCTTGTTGCAGCCTATCCACGCTCAAAATTTTTAGCATGAGTACAGGATTGTGCTGCGTTTGTCGCCACAGGGGGTAATCTAAACGGCGAAACAGTTCTCGCGCTTCTGGCGTCCAGCTCCACCAAAGATTATGCGCTAACTCAGACAGCCGGTTGATTTTTTCCGGCAGTTTTTCTGCAAACGGCATCATAGAAATTTACCTCTTCAATTTTTTGGGAAGGTTGTCGTTTATGCCAACATCTCGCACAATAGTTGATACAACAACCATTTGCGTATTATAGCATGGGCAATTGTGCAAAGAAAGAAAATTCGCAACGACACTTGTTGCCGCCGATCTTTGCGCAGTACAAACTTGGTCGCACCATCTCTGGGCAAAACATCAATTATTAAGTGAAACTATACAACAAATTAAACAGGCTGCCTAACAATCAATCTTTCAGTGCGCGGGTAAAAAACGTGAATTACAGCTTCACCGTGAGCGTCAGCCGAACGGTGCGTCCCGCTCATGGGGAACTCCTCCGTATTCTCCAGTTACACGGAGTTGCACGGAGGATACACAGAGTGACACGGAGATCAGGAGAAACCAAGCGTAAAAAACCCCCCAATCTCTCTGTGAATCTCCGTGTCTCCTCTGTGTTCTCTGTGTAACTGATGACTCAGTGTAACTC
>JACSRF010000141.1 GCA_014879875.1 Anaerolinea sp. | reverse complement strand
GGCAGGAGGTAGTGGTCAACACGAGCATCGAATACACCTACGACCCGCTGTACCGGTTGGTAGCCGCGGCTTACAGCGGCCACATTACTGCTGAATACAGCTACACCTACGACGAAGCGGGCAACCGCACCGGCTATACAGCAATGCTGACCAACACCGTCGCCACCACCTACACCTACAACGCCGCTAACCAACTGCTGACGGCCAAAGCCAGCGACAGCCCCGACACCTGGTACTACGCCTACGACGGCAACGGCAACCAGGTACGGCAGGTTCCCAACGGCCTGACCCCGGCCGCCGGCGAAACCCGCTATACCTTTAACCAGCGCGGCCGGCTGGTGCGCAGCGAACAGTACGCTGGCGGCAGCTACCAGACGCAGGCCACCGCCGGCTACAACGACGACGACCAACGGCTGCGCGTGACGCTCTTTGTGGGTGGCCTACCCATCACCACTACCTACGTCGTGGACGCGGCCAGAAATGGGCTGCCCCTGGCGCAGCGCGGCGCGGCCGGGGATGTTTCGCTGCTGTACGGGTTGTTCCCGCTGGGCGAATACGGCGAGGAATGGCGCTACTACCTGGGCGACGGGCAGTTCAGCGTGCGGGGCGTGGTAGATGGTGCAGGCGACCTGCTCCTGGCGCGGACGTATGACCCCTTTGGCGGGCTGCTGCGCCAGGCGGGGACGGGAAATGTTCTCTTTGGCTTCATGGGGGCGCAGGCTGGACCGGATGGGTTGTTGTATGTCAACGGCCGTTACTTCAACCCGGCCACAGGTAGATTTCTCTCTCCTGACAACGGCAGCTTCGACCCGAAACGGCCGCGCACACTCAACGGCTACCTGGCTGTTATTTTATTCTTTGGTATGCCCTTGAGTGCGTTCTTTGCCCACAAACGCGGTCGTGGCAAGTATCCGCAAGTTTGGGTCTTGTTTGGTCTCTTGTTTTTGACCAATCTGGTAAGTTGTCAAACGCCAGAACCACCCGGCCTACCCACACAACCGCCACCTGTGCAACCGCCGCCTACGGGAGCGCCTGACCCAAACCCATCTGGTTGTACCGATGGTTACGAACGACCGAGATGCCCGCGCCATGCGGGATGGAATGGACACAAGGAAACCATGCAAGGGATATTGAACAGAGTAGCTGTTACTGTTGCCAATCGCACGGGCGACCCGATTAAAAACATTGTTTATGCACCTGAAACAGTTTTTTTGCGTGGCAAAGGATTAATCATTGAAGGTGGAGAAGCTGCTGTTCCGACCACACAAGCAATGTACGATGCTATGAGCAAAAAAGGTGAACAAATTGTCGGATCGCTACAAAAGGCAATAACAGCAGGAAGCGATAGGGCGGATTACAGCTGCAATGAAATTGTTGGGCTGGCATTAAATTTGGATGACTTTATAGGTCTGGGGTCTTGGCACTGGTCCAATTACACTGCCAACTTCATCTTCGAGAATGTACAAGAACCAGATGTTGTTATTTACGGACAGAAATATGGCGACAACAATGTGTTTGTTGGACATGCTGCTCTTATAGCATACTTACATCCTACAAACTCGGAGCTTACAATTACAGTACAAAGCGATGGGAGTGCCACTGAATCAGGAATATTCTTTATTCATGTGCAAGATTCCCGACACGTCTTGCAATTCACGACGCTTTTTGGAGAAAGAAGACATGATTAAGGCTGGCTTATTTATACGATATACAGGCCACTTGCTTCAATTATGGAATGGCTGTTGTCAAATAAAAAGGTTCAAAAGTTTTAGCTTTTTTTCGCCTCTTCCACGTTATTTGCTGTTGACTTGCTGGCTGTTAAGTTCTTGTCAATTGTTTACCGTTCAAAACCCATTAAAGGATGAAATAATAATCATTCCAGAGAGTACAAAACCTGTACAATCTGTCGAAAATGCGCCACCAGCGCGAGTCTTTCACCAAATGATATATGACAGTAGACGGCACGTTGTTGTTTTGTTTGGTGGTGATGTGTTGCTTGCTAAACCAGACGCGGAGGATGAAGTGTATTTTGACGATACCTGGGAATTTGATGGCAAAACATGGAAAGAAATAAAAACAACAATTGCCCCTCCTGAACGAAGAGGGCATGGTATGATGTATGATGCTTATCGCGATGTTGTGGTGATGTATGGTGGGGAGACCCCAGAACATGGATTGGCAGATACCTGGGAATATGATGGTGCTCAATGGCGTTTAACCATTATAGACGCAGATCCTGGACAACGAATCTTTCCCTTTATGCTATTTGACCCGCGAAAACAAGTTGTTTTCCTTATGGCAGGGTTACAGTTAAGTGATGTATGGGAGTATGATGGAATATCCTGGACTCGCTTACTGGAATACATACCAACGCCGATCAGGATGCCATTTTTTACACAAGTTGTTTTTGATATTCGACGAGAAATTTTTGTATTTACTACCGGTCTGGGTGAAACGCTGGAGCTAGGTGATTTTTATCGCAGTGATTTGGGAATTGATATGAGTGATTTACAGGAAGCTGCTTTCAGAATGGAAACAGGGGGTACACGCTCAGAATATAGTTTCATTTATGATACGAAACGAGGCGTAGCGGTTCTCTTTGGTGGCAGGCGATCTTTTCGTAGCGAGGGCGATCTTGAAGCAAAATATGTGACGCTGCTTAATGACACCTGGGAGTACGATGGAGAAAAATGGTATGAGGTCAAGACGCCGCAGTCACCATTGCCACGTTACTTACACGCTATGGCCTATGACGAAGCGCGTGGCGTTATCGTTCTCTTTGGTGGAGCAGATGCTGATAACAATGCCTTGAATGACACCTGGGAATATGATGGGATAACGTGGGTGCAGAGGTAGCGGCCTGGCACAGCAGCGCCAACGCCTACCTGGTGGTGTGGCAAAGTAATGGGAATGTGTGGGCACGGCCGTTCCTATCCACCGGTACGCCCCTTAACCCCGCCTTCGCCGTGTCCACGGCCAATGGGATCACCCCTGCCGCCCAACCGGCCGTCGCCCGCATCCCCGGCAGCAGCGCCTTCATGGTGGCCTGGAACCAGTGGGGCTGGGCTATGAACAGCCCCATTCTGGCGCGCACGGCAACCGTGACCGGACCGGAGGGTGACGTATTGCCCATCGCCGGCCAGCCTACCGCCGTACTTCCCCACCACGCTGATAATTCTGCTATAATTTGCCGGTAGAGGTGCTTATGAATTGGCAAGACCATATCACAACTGACCCAAACATATTGGTGGGCAAGCCGGAAATTTAAGGGACGCGCCTGTCGAAGGAAATTATTCAATGGCAAGAGCATTCAATGTGATTATTGAACGGGATGCAGAAGGATTTTATGTGGCAACTGTTCTAGAACTTTCAGGCTGCCACACCCAGGCAAAATCATTGGATACATTGATGACACGGATTCAGGAAGCTATCGAGTTATGTCTAGAAGTGCAAAATAGTGAAACCGTGCCCCAGGAATTCATTGGCGTGCAGCGAGTTTGGGTTGAAACATGACTCGACTGCCGCGCATTACTGGTAAGCAAGTGATTTCCATCTTACAGAAAAATGGCTTTCAAGTTATTCGAATAAAAGGAAGTCATCACTTTCTAGCGCACTCTAATGGTCGTCATACTGTGGTTCCTGTCCATCGAGGGGAGATTATCGGGCCTGGTCTATTGTCCCAAATTTTGCGGGACGTTGAGATGTCCCGCGAAGAGTTTATTAGCTTCATGTGATACTTGCTTCATTACGCTAATCCTACGGTTGCCGTACCAGCATCAGCATCTCACTGCCTGATCATTAACTGTTAGCTGGCGACGGCCAGACGGTGGGGACAATTTGCTCATCCGCACCGACAAAGAAGCGGGAACGAGAATAGGCGTCGCTTGCAGTCTGGTGAGTAACGGCTACCTGGTTTTCAGGGCGGAAGACGCCGACATCTGGGCACGGCCGTTCCTATCCACCGGTACGCCCCTCAACCCCGCCTTCGCCGTGTCCACGGCCAATGGGATCACCCCAGCCGCCCAGCCGCCCAACCGGCCGTTGCCCGCATCCCCGGCAGCAGCGCCTTCCAGGTGGCCTGGAACCCATCCGGCTTTGCGACGCTATTTCAGCAAATGGCTATTTTCGCATATAATGGGGCATCGTGAAAAATGATGAGGTACCTATGGTCACACAAGAAATCTCTCTACCTTTACCCGAACATCTCTATTTGCGCTTTGCCCAGGTGGCCGCCGCAAACCGTCAAACTGTGACTGATGTGCTGCTGCACGCGGTCGAAATAGGCAGTCCCCCCGGTTGGGAAGATGTTCCCGCCGAATTTCAGGTTGATTTGGCCGCCCTGGATCGCCTGGACGATAAGGCTTTATGGCAAATCGCTCGCAGCCAGCAACCGGAGACTGATGTGGAGCGGTATGAGATGCTGTTAGATAAAAACGCCAACGAAGCGCTAACAGCAGCCGAACGTGAGGAATTAGCTCAGTTGCGCCATGAGGCCGACCGTTTCATGCTGCGCAAGGCTCAGGCGGCTGCCCTATTGCGTTGGCGTGGGCACCGATTACCGCCAGCCGACAAATTGTAGCATGAGATGAGTCTTTACCTTTCGGCTGAACTCCGCCAACAATTAGAAAAAGCTGATGATCATCACTGTGCCTATTGCCGCACTTTACAAGCCAGTTCCGGGCAGCGTATGGTACCTGACCATATCATTCCCGTAAGTAAAGGTGGAGAAACAGTTCTGGCCAACCTTTGCTTTTCTTGCCGGCGCTGCAATGAATTCAAAGGCTCGCGTACGGAGGGAATTGATCCCTTGACGGGGCAAATTGAGTCGCTATTTCACCCGCGCCAACAAAATTGGGATGAACATTTTACCTGGGATGAAAGCGGAATACGGCTTATTGGGCTGACGGCCGTTGGTCGGGTTACTGTCGTTGTTTTGCAAATGAACCATGAAGTGATTTTAGCGGCACGACAAAGATGGGTTAGTGCTGGCTGGCACCCACCGGCACTGTATTCAGCATGAATCAGGCCTATCGGGCTGACAGGTAGCAATTTTGTCATCGCCAACAGCAGCAGCGCGGAGACGGCGCCATCCCTGGCCTGGCACAGCGGCGCCAACGCCTACCTGGTGGTGTGGCAAAGTAATGGGAATGTGTGGGCAACGGCCGTTCCCTCCCCTCCCCCCTCATCACCAACGCACAAGGAAGGGCAACGACCGTCTCACCTTATCGTGCAAGCCAGGACGACGGCCGTCAAACCCGCTTCTTGCTCACCGATGGTCTGGGCAGCG
>JACSRF010000435.1 GCA_014879875.1 Anaerolinea sp. | reverse complement strand
AAAGAGACAAAGAAACAAAGACACAAAGGGTTTTCTTTGTCTTTGTCTCTTTCTATCTTTGTGTCTTTGCGTTAAATTCTTTTCTGGCCTGTCCAGGTTAGGCCATTGCTACGAAATTGCGCAAGATTTGCAGCCCCACCCGCTGGCTCTTTTCCGGGTGGAATTGCAGGCCATAGAGATTGTCTTTGGCGACCACGGACGCGAACGGGAAGCCATAATTTGTCCAGGCGAGTACGGCCGTTTCTTCCACCGGTTCACAATAATAAGAATGCACAAAGTAGACGTAATCGCCTGTCTGCACTTCTGCCAGCAGCGAGCTTTGCCGCGCCGGTTCGAGCTGGTTCCAGCCCATGTGGGGAATCTTGAGATTGACGATTGACGAACCTGTCCTGAGTTTGTCCTGAGCTTGTCCTGAGCTTGTCGAAGGATTGACGATTGCGGGGAAGCGGATGACCTTGCCGGGCAGTAAGCTGAGGCCCTGGTGGATGCCCATTTCGTGCCCTTCGTCGAACATGAGCTGCATCCCGACGCAGATACCGAGGAAGGGCACGCCGCGCCCTACCGCTTCGTGGATGGCGGCGGGCAGGTTGTAACGGCGCAGCCCATCCATGCCGGAGCCAAACGCACCGACGCCGGGCAATACCAGCTTATCGGCGCGGCGCACCACGTCCGGGTCTGCGGTTAACTGCACTGTCGCCCCGATGTGTTCAAATGCTTTTTGCGCGGAGCGGATGTTGCTCGCGCCGTAATCAATCATGGTGATCGTCTGGGTCATTACGCTTCTCCTGATATCCAGTCGGCCAGATAGGCGTCGGGGTGGGGCATATTGCTTTGCCGGACGGCCGTGCGCAATGCATCCAGGCTGTAGGAGACGTGGTGTAGGGTGATGGCGCAACGGCCGTTTGTCACCGTCACCAGCGCATATTCTGCCCAGGCCGGGTTGAGCCGCCGGCCATCTGGCTGCATGAAAAATGGCAGCCCCACGCTGCCGGGGTTGAGAATGACGCTGTTCTGGAAACGACGCAGCAACGGCGTGTGTGTGTCCACCGGCCATGATGTCCGCCTGCGCATCGCCCAATTTCTCGGCCAGTTCGTCATCGGGCGTGGTCGCCTTGATGATCTCTTTGTTGTGCCGGGGTGAACCGTGAAAGCAGAGCAGAGAACGGCCGTGTCCCAAATCCAATTTGACGGTGGGCTGGAAAGTGCGGATGAAAGCCAGGTCGGTGGCCTCCATGCGCTGCGCGCCCCATCGTTCAATGTCGTAAAGTATCTGGTCGGCTGCGCTGCGGATAGTGAACGGGGTCGGAGATAAAACCCATTCGTCGGTGTTGCCCATCACCACCGGGCAGCCCAATGCGCGCACCAGGTCCAGCGCCGCGCGCGGCTGTGGCCCGGTCACCACTACGTCGCCCAGGCAGATGATTTGGTCGGGGGCGTCTTGGGCTACGGCCGTTAAGACCGCTTCCAGGGCGATGGCATTCCCATGCACATCAGAAATAACAGCAATTCTCAAGTGAGTGTCCCTTTTGTGCTGGCGACGTCTGGGCGGCGAGGGTCGCGTGCGACGGCCATGCGCAAGGCCCGCGCCAGGGCCTTAAATAACGCTTCTGCCTGGTGGTGGTCGTTACGGCCGTCTACCCGCGCGTGCAGCGTGATACGGCCATGTACGGCCACCGACTCGAAAAAGTGCTGCACCAGATCGGTAGGGAATTGGCCGATGGCCGGCGTGGTCCATTGCGCATGGAAGATGGTGTACGGCCGTCCGCTAAAATCCAGCGCTACAAAGCCCAGCGCCTCATCCATCGGTACGTAGGCATGGCCGACGCGGTTGATCCCTTTGCGGTCGCCCAACGCCTGGTTGAGCGCCTGCCCCAAGACAATGCCCACGTCCTCGATGGTGTGGTGGCTGTCTATGTGCAGGTCGCCCGTGGCCTGGACTTCTAAATCGAAGAGGGCGTGGACGGATACGGCCGTGAGCATATGGTCCAAAAAACCCACCCCTGTACTAATCTCATGCTGTCCCGTCCCATCCAGATTGAGGGAAAGGGTGATATTAGTTTCCGTCGTCTGGCGTTGAATCGCTGCTACCCGTGCATTCATCATGTCCTGACCTTAATGCTTCCTTTAATCTCTCTGTGTCCTGCGGCCGGCCAACGCTGATGCGGATGCAGTTGTCCAGGCCCGGTTTGTTGAAGTAGCGCACCAGGACGCCGTGCTGCTCTAAATCCAGCTTTAATTGTCGCGCATCCCGGCCCAAAACGCGGAAGAGGACGAAGTTGGCGTGGCTGGGGTAGGGGCGCAGCCAGTCGAACTGCGCCAGTTGCGCCACCATGCGCCCCCGTTCGGCCACAATGAGCCGTACTTTGTCATGGAGCCAGTCACGATCTTGCAGAGCGGCAACGGCCGTCAATGATGCGGCCACGTTAATGTTGTACGGCTGTTTGATCTTCCATAGGTGCGGCAGCAGCCATTCCGGAAATGCGCCATACCCCACACGCAGCCCGGCCAGCCCGGCCAATTTGCTAAAAGTACGCAGCACGACCAGGTTTTCATATGTCAGTGTCCAACTCATGCGGCTGTTGACCGCAGCAAAGTCAATGTACGCTTCATCTAAAATGACGAGCACGGGCAGGGTCAGCAGGCGGCGCAAAGTGTCGTCGTCAATCAGGCTTCCGTCGGGGTTATTGGGGGCGCAGAGGAGGAGGATTTTGGCGTGTTGGGCGATAACGGCCGTTTCAATCCCATCCACATCCAGCGAAAAATCCGCTTTGCGCCACACAGGGAAGTAGCGGCCGGCGTTAACGGCCGTGCTAAACGGATACATCCCAAATGACGGCGGGCAATCTATCACCACGTCGCCCGGCGAAAGCACAACGCGCAAAACCAGGTCAATCAACTCGTCGGCGCCGGCTCCCGCCATGAGGCGTGCTTTGGGAAGATCTACGTAATCGCTCAACGCTGCCCGTAATTCGTTGGCTTCGGGGTCGGGGTAGATGTGGTAGAAACGGCCGTCTTGCAGCGCCGCCAACGCTTTTGGTGATGGTCCATACGGGTTTTCATTGGCGTCCAACTTCGTGATTGTCGCCGACGGCCGTCCCAGCCGCGCCGACAACACCTCAAAGGGCACAATCGGCGTGTACGGTTCCATATCAGCTATGTCGGGTCGAATCCATTCTGTTTGCTTCATCGCTTGTTGATCCTGATTGGTTTGCGCCTGCATTGTACAAGAATCTGTTTAGCTGTCCTCGCGCGCCACCTCAAGCCATTCACGACTTTTTAGCGATAACAGCCGGCTGACTAACTGGCGTAGTTGGTCCGTGCTAATGGGTTTGAGGAGCAATAGGTCCGCTTCAGAATGTAACAATTCGCCGAACTGGTCATCGGCCGTTGCCAAAATGACAGGCAAATGAGCCAGCCGCTCCTGCCCGCGAATATAGCGCAAAACCTCTCGTCCACTGACGTCGGGTAAATGCAAATCAAGCAGCACCAAATCAGGGGCGTTCTCCACTAAACTGGTCAAGGCAGATTGACCATCGGCCACCCAGTGAACTGTGAGACCAAGGGATTGTAAGGTAAGAGAGAAAATCTCGGCTAGCTGGGCATTGTCTTCGACGATTAAAACGGATGGACGACTCATTGCAAAACCTCCGTCTGCTTTAGGGTTTTGAGTGGATCAAGCGGCAGCCAGACAGTAAAAACAGAACCACCGCCGGCCTCGCTCTCCAGGTCTATCCGACCCTCCATTAATTCAACCAGATGATGCACAATAGACAGCCCCAACCCATACCCTGTATGCGGACTGCTGGCAGAACTATCTGCTTGCCAAAAAGAATCAAAAATTTTACTTTGACTTTCGGAAGCAATGCCCATGCCTGTATCCCGGACCTGGATACGCCAGCCCTGAGCCTCAGCCGGTTCAATGGTTACTTTGATAAATCCCGTCGCTGTAAACTTGATCGCATTGTTGGCCAGGTTGATGATGATCTGACGCAGCCGTCTCTCATCCCCCATAATGATGTCGGGCATGGTCGGCGAGCAGTGGAAAGTGAGCTGTAACCCTTTTCCAGATGCTAATGGTTGTAATAAGTTCTCCAAAAAACTGACCATGCTGCTCAGAACGATGGGTTGTTTGATAATCTTGAGCAAGCCCTGTTCAATCTGGGATTGGTCAAGCAAATCGGTAATTAACCAATTCAAATGCTGGCTGCTTTGCATAATCTGGCGCACGAATGCGGCCTGTTTGGGAAGTAACGCCCCGGCAATCTCTTCATCTAGCAATTCTGCATACCCAAGAATGCCGGCCAGGGGGGTGCGCAGTTCGTGGCTTACTTTACGCAACAATATGCTTTTGTGTTGGCTTGCTTCCAGGGCCTGGTCGCGGGCGATGGCTAATTGCTCTGCATACACCTGCAAAGCAGCTTCCGCCTTTTTACTTTCTGTAATGTCGCGCACCAGCGCCAGAACCTCGGTGGCGTTGATGGGCACGATGCGCCCTTCAAACTCCATTGGCGCGCCTGGTGACAATTGTAAGCCATATTCAATTTTAGTCAGTTGACCGGTGGCGACCGTTTGCGCAATCGCTGCGCTTAATTGCGTGGCGAGGTAAGGTGGTAATGTTTCCTGTAGGGTATGGCCGATAAATTCTTCAGGTCTGATCAACAACAGTTCGCTGGACGCTCCGTAGTAATCTAAAAAGACGCCATCGGTTTGGATGCGGAACACGAGGTCAGGAATGGCGTCCAGCATGGCTTGACGTTGTTCTTCTGCCTGTTTCAGCGCCAATTCAATCTGTTTGCGCTCGGTAATGTCGGTACTGATCAACAAAGCCGAGCCGATCCGCCCCCCATCCATAATCGGCGCGACATGGGTGATGTAGGAGCGCACCTGGCCGAGGCGTTGGTTAAACCCTGAGGCTTCATATTGCACATCGCGTCGTTGTCCCTGAAACAGTTGTTGTAAGGTGGCTCGGATGGTCTCGCGGTCCTCTTCAATCACCAAATCGAGCAAACTGAGTCCCAGAATGGATTGTGCCTCTGTCTCTGTCAGGCCAGGAACGTGAGCAAAGATGAGTTTATAGGCGGGATCTATTTGTAGAATGCTGGCGGGGCTGCTTTCGATAAAGGAACGTAGATTTGCTTCGCTTTCCTGCAATTGTTGGGTGCGCTCGGTGATGCGCCGGTCAAGCGCGTCTCGTTCTTGTTGCAGGAGGTTTCTGGCTTGTGTTTCTTGTTGCCACGCCTTGTTGACGCTTTGCAACAGCACGGTAATTGTTATCAGCAGTGTGACGGTACTCGCTGCAAAAACGATGAGTCCCGCCAGGCCAAACTCAAATGTTGTGGGAGGGGCGGTCTCCATAGGTATCGCCAATGGTTGGTAGCTGCCGCGTAAAATTTGCCAACCAAAAATTGCCAGAGTGCTAATACTGACTCCAGCGACGATCACGCCGGTGCGCGTTCCTTGTAACAAGACGCTTAGAGTGGTCAGGCTGATGAAAAAGATAAAGGTTTCGATGGAATAGCCATAACTGGCAAGCTCCAGCACGGCAATGGCGTAGAGTACGAGTAGAAACACACGCGCACGATAGGCAAATTTGATGCGTCGTATTGCGCTGAGGATGACCAGACACCCAAACCCAATGATAAATCCCAGCAATTGTGTAGCTGCTGTAGCGTTGAGCAGCGGACGCCAGACGATGAGAAGCGCAACGGCGCCCAGCGCAGTGGCAAAGCGGAGCATCGCGGTAAATGACCGCTCTAAAAGTTGACTGAGCAGGGGACTTTCGCCAATGATGACGTCTACATCCTCTTTGAGGGGGGGGATGAAGTAGGAGACGATTGCCCGGACGAGAGGGTAATTCCAGGCTGGCGTGGAAGGGGCCAAATGGGGCACGGCCGTTGCCTGCCTTAACACCGGACTCGCCGGCTCTACGCGCGCGATAAAGGGCTGGGTTGGGGTGGTCGTTTCTTGCCTTTCTCGCGTGGTGATGATGTGGCCGATCGGCCGTTGTTGGCGATCATACAACGGCGCAATCCGCACCCCGTAGCGCACCTGCGCTTCCCCTTGCCCGATGACAATCTCGTCTTGCGCTTCCGCCGCCCCCTGCAAATGATCGCGCAAATGGGGCCATGGGGCCAGCGCATCTCCTGCCCGTTGCCCGATGGCTTGCGAGGCGGGCAAGCCAATGAGCCGCGCGGCCGCCGGGTTAATGTCCGCGATATATCCCTGCTCATTGATCACCAGCACCCCTTCTTGCATTCCCTCTACCACCAAATCGCGGGCAATAGGGACAATGTTCAGCAGCCGATATCCCAATATGCCCCACGTAAGCCCCAAGACTGTCACTGTGAAGGCAAATGGGGTTAAGTCTAAACCGGGTACCGGATTGAGGTCAGCAAAATAGAGAAAGTTGCTGATCCAAGGGGAAAGGATGGCGACAAGAATGGATATGATTTGGGCGCGGTACAGCCCTTGCATACGCCACAGGCCGCGTACAATGATCACCGTCCCTGCCAGCATGAAAAGATAGGAGGTCGTAAAATGGAACCAGAACCACGGCCCGTATGTGACCCCCAATACTGTGAAGTTGTCGTTTTGCAAGATGCTCATCTCACGCCAAACGAGGCCATGCCAATCGGTGGTGAAGACAAGCAAAGTTGTGATGAGCGGCAGCAAGGCCAGCCAGCGCAGCGCGCGCCACGGCCTGGTCTGCTCTTGATGCGTATAGGCTACGGCAAACCACAGCCATAAATAGGGGGAAAAGGTGATACCAATGTATTGGCTCTTGCCCAAAAAAATCTTGCCGGGCAGGTCACGGACCATGATTTCAAAGGCATAGCCCAAAGACCAAAAAGCAATGATGGTGGCAATCAACGCCAGAGGAATAGCGCCGGCGACGTGACGACGTGACCAGATGTAGACGGCTACCCCGGCTGACAAGACAGATGCTGCCAATAACGGAAACGAGTATGGTGAATACACTAAGTGCATGATGTTCTTAAACGATGATCGGGCCAGAGGCGTATTCTAAACACGATCTGACCAGAGAAGTTTAGCACATGTCAATTCATAAAACCTGTATATGGGGCTGGCCCCGCGAAATCCCCAAGAGCCAAAAAATATTGCCGCATAATTGTGTATCCTATAAACTCATTCTGTCAATTCGATACATACAGTTGACGCGATGTTGCGTAACTATAAATAGAAAAATCATCATTCGTTCAACTGTTATGAGTATCGAAACCTTATTGATCGATCCGACAATAACGATTAAGGCAAGAGCTTCATTACCTCTTGTGAACAGTGCGCTTATGAACATGAACGAATTGGTGGGTGATGAGCAGTTGCTGTGGCGCGTGGTTCAAGGTGAAAAAGCGGCGTTCAAAAAGCTTTATGATCGCTACAGCCCCAGGGTGATGGGCCTTTCTTTACGGATTACCGGCGACCGCGCGCTGGCGGAAGAAGTGACCCAGGAGACTTTTTGGCGTGTCTGGCGCAATGCCGCATCATTTAACCAGGCGCGCGGTTCGTACCAGAACTGGATGTTTGGCATTGCGCGCAACCTGGCGATTGATATTGTACGGCGGCAGAAAATGCAGCTTGAACCGCTGCATGACGGATCTGACACGGAGGAAACGTCTGCGCGCCGTCTTGCGGCAGCAGATGATGTCCCCGAAGCGGCGTGGATGTCGCTGCAACAGAAGCAAGTGCAGTTGGCGCTGGCTGAACTGCCGCCGGAGCAGCGTGACGTGATTGAATGGATTTATTTTCAGGGCAAAACGCGCCGCGAAATTGCCGAGGGAAAAAATATCCCGTTTGGCACGATTAATACGCGGGCGCGGCTGGCATTGGATAAGCTGCGCCGCGTGTTGCAAGCGAATGGGTATGGACTTGAGGAATTGTAATGGACGAGCGTCTTGAAGAATTGTTTGCCCTCTATGCACTTGGCGATTTAAGTGACGCTGAGATGCAGGAAGTGGAAGCTTATCTGGCGCAGCACCCGGAAGCGGAAGCTAAACTCAATGAGATGCTGTGGACGACGGCCGCTTTGGCTCATGCGGCGCCAGCGTCAGCGCCATCCAGGCAGATTGAGCAGATGTTAATGGCGCGGGTTACGGCCGATGCGCAGGTTCGGTTTCCAGCTAAACAAACGGCCGTCACCAGGTGGCGTTGGTGGGCGCGACTGCGCGCTTTGTGGGCAGCGCCGGTTGGCGGTAGAATAGGGTATGCACTGGCGGCCGTCGCCCTGGTTTGGGCTGTGTTGATGAGCGCGCGTGCCATGACGCTAAGCCGAGAAGCGCGCATCGCCTCCTTGCAGGTAACGCCCTTGCAAACAGCGTTGATCAATTTACAGGGAGAAAATGCAACCCTGGAAGGGAACTTGAGTGGGTTGGCGCTGGAGAATGCAGAGCTGCGCGACCAATTAACGCGATTGGCGCAGGAACGGGATACGGCCGTTGACATCATGGCGGCGTTGTCTGTGGAAAAGAGTACGATTGAGGAGAGGGTTACCACGTTAACGGCCGTTAATGAAGATTTGCAGGCGCAGGTAACGGCCGTGCAGCAGCTAAATGTCTCGCTGGAAAACGATTTGACAACGGCCGCGCAAATTGCTGCCCTCATTACCTCCCCCCAAACACAGCGCATCATCTTGCCCGGCACAGAAGCGCAGCCCCAGGCGCAAGGGGAACTGCTTTACGACCCCGACAGTCAGATCGCTATCTTGTTTGTAGAAGGCATGTCTACCCTTGACCCCGATCAGGTGTACCAGGTTCTTCTCATTCGCAACGATGGGCACGATACGGCCGAAACCTTTGCCGTGAACATCCAGGGACAAAGCGCCCTCATTGTCCATGCCCAGGCGCCATTGCACACCTTCACCTCTGTTGGCGTTTCTATTGAGCCGGAAGGGGGCAGCCTACAACGCACTGGGGATGTAATCTTGCTCGGCGAATTGATACGTTCTTAAATGAAATGGTGGGTGTATGGCGTGACGGCCGTACACCCACCATCATCATGCCGTTACCTGATTATGGGCGGCGGCGTGACCGCGTTGTAAGACGCGAATGTTAGCGTCGAGCAGCTTTGCTTTACCGGCAGGCATGTGGTCGCGTAGGGCTTGTTCAAGGGCGGGGAGGGAGAGAAACGGCCGTTGCGCCAGCATCGCCCCCACCATAGCCATATTCATCATCTTTGTCGTGCCCTCTCCTTCGGCAATGTCGTTAGCCGGAACGTACACTACGTCTATCCCCTCTCGTTCTGACCTGGTGGGGATAATGGAACTGTTCACAACAAATAAGCCGCCTGCTTTGACGACAGCTTCATACTTGCCAAAAGAAGGCAAATTAAAAGCCAAGATGATGTCTGCCTGCTTAACCAGCGGCGCGCCAATGGGTTCGTCGCTGATGATGACGGTGCAGTTGGCCGTGCCCCCGCGCATTTCTGGGCCATAGGAGGGAATCCAGGTGACGTGAAAGCCGTTGTCCATGCCGGCATACGCCAGCAGCTGCCCGGCAAACATGACCCCTTGTCCCCCAAACCCTGACATAATAATGGATGTTTGCATTGGTTTAGTCCTTTGTTTTCATAGTGCGGTAGTGCAGTAGTGTCGTAGAGGTGGTGGGTGTGATTATTGACGTGCTCACGAACACACTAATACACCAACTCGGCGGCCAATACCTGGCCGAGACGCTGGATGCCGAGTTCGATCATTTCTGGTTGGGCGTTAGAGAAATTAAGACGCATGGTGTTACGGCCGTCGCCATCCGGATGAAAAGCGACGCCAGGCACAAAGGCCACATTTTGCGCAATCGCTCCTTCCAGAATGTGCGCGGCGTCCATCCCTTCGGGCAGCCGCACCCAGAGGAACAGGCCGCCTTCGGGGCGCGTCCAGCTCACGCCGGGTGGGAAATGGGCGGACATGGCATTGAGCATCACGTCGCGCCGTTCGCGGTAGACGCGGCGAATCAGGCGCACATGCTCCTTCAAGAAACCATCTTTGGCCACTTCATAAGCGATCATCTGGTTGATGGAACTGGTGTGCAAGTCCATGCCTTGTTTCGCCATCACGCAGTTCTGGATGACATCACGCGGGGCGACCATCCAGGCCAGCCGCAAGCCGGGAGCCAACGTTTTCGAGAACGTGCTCATGTAGATGACGTTGCCGTGCTTAAAACTGTGGCCGTTGCCGTTCAATTTTTGCGCGTCGAGCACGACCAATGGCGGGATGTGTTCCCCTTCAAAGCGCAGTTCGCCATACGGGTCATCTTCAATGATGGGGCAGCCGTAATGGTCGGCAACGTCAATCAGCTCTTCGCGCCGTTCCCGCGATAGGGTGAAGCCGCCTGGATTTTGGAAATTGGGCAAAATGTACATGAATTTTGGCCCGGCGCACAAGGCTTCTTCCAGGTAATCCAGACAGAGGCCATCATCATCAGTAGGGACGGTGACAAAATCCGCCTGGTAGGCGCGCCACGCTTGCAGCGCGCCCAGATATGTCGGGCTTTCTGTCAAAATTTTGTCGCCGGGATTGATGAGGATTTTGCCGATGATGTCCAGCGCTTGCTGTGAGCCGCTGGTAATAAGGATATTATCTACGTCGGCCTCAATGCCATAGGCGGACATTTTGTCTACGATGTATTGGCGCAGGGGCAGGTAGCCTTCGGTGGTGCTGTATTGCAATGCCTGGCTGCCATGTTCGGCCAGCACACGGCGCGACGCTTCGTCGAACTGTTTTACCGGAAAGAGTTCGGGCGCGGGCAGCCCCCCGGCAAAGGAGATTAATCCCTGGCGCTGTGTTAATTTCAGTAACTCACGAATGGCGGAACTGCCCATTCGTTCCATCCGTTGTGCGTATCGTTGATTCCATGGAGTCGTCATGTTTTGTTTTGCTCCCTTAAAACTGTGGCGCTATTTGCCAAATCACTTCACAAAACAGGTTAATTGCGCCGGCCGCGCTTCCCTTCTAATTCAGCATGAACTTTATAATCGCCCAATGGGTAGACCGGAACCATGCTGTCGCGCACCCAGAGCAGGGCGTCGTTGGGCGTCATTTTCCAATTGGTGGGGCAGGAGGAGAGCAGTTCGACGATGCTGAAGCCCAGCCCTTTCATTTGCGCTTCAAAAGCGGTCTGGATCGCTTTTTTCGCCTGGAGCACGTGGCGGGCGTCGTGCAGGCTGCGGCGTGCGCTGTAGGCGACGCCGGGGATGGTTCCGAGCAGTTCGGCGATGTGAATGGGGGCGCCGGTCAGGTCTGTATCACGCCCTAATGGGGAGGAGGTGGTGCATTGTCCTGCCAACGTGGTGGGGGCCATCTGGCCGCCGGTCATGCCGTAAATGGCGTTGTTGATGAAAATGACAGTGATGTTTTCACCGCGAATGGCGGCGTGCATGGTTTCGCCGAGGCCGATGGAGGCCAGGTCGCCATCTCCCTGGTAGGTGAAGACAATGTTGTTGGGGTTGACGCGCTTGACGCCGGTGGCCATGGCGCAGGCACGGCCGTGCGCCGCCTCGCACGCATCTATATCAAAATAGTGGTAGCTGAACACCGAACAGCCGACGGAGGCGACGAGGATGGCGTTGTCTTGCAGTCCCAGTTCATCCAACACTTCGGCGACCAGGCGATGAGCGGTGCCGTGGGTGCAGCCGGGGCAGTAATGAGTGTACACCTCTTCCAAGGCGTCTGGTCGTTGGTAAACGAGTTTTTCAGTTTGATCAAGCGTTAGCGTGGCCATTGCTGCCCTCCAATATAGGTTGTGGATTGTGCTTGTGAATCATGGCGAGGAGTTTACTTTCAATTTCATCGGGCATGGGGACGGCGCCACCCATACGGCCGTAGAACTGCACCGGAAGCTGGCGGCCAACGGCGAGACGAACATCATGCAGCATTTGCCCGGCGTTCATTTCGGTGACCAGGAAGCCCTTGACCCGACCGCTGTCTGCCAATGCGGACAGTTCCTTTTCGGGGAAAGGCCAGACGGTGATGGGGCGGAAGAGGCCAACAAGGTAGCCCTGGCGGCGTAGGTTTTGTACGGCCGTTTTCGCCACGCGGGCGGCCGTGCCAAAAGCCGCCACCACATATTCGGCGTCGTCTAACAGGTAGGCTTCGTAGCGCACTTCGTTTTGTTGGATGAGCGCCAATTTTGCTTGTAACTTTTCGTTAAACGCCTCCAGCTTATCGGCGTCAATGTGGATAGAGCTGATCAAATTTTTGTGCGGCCGTTCTTGTTTGCCGGTGAGCGCCCAGGGGGGGCGGGGGCGCAGTTCACGCATAGGGGGCAGTTCGGCCGGTTCCATCATTTGCCCAATGGTGCCATCGGCGATGACGAAGACGAGCGTGCGGTATTTGTCCGCCAGGTCAAAGGCGAGCGCCGTCAGGTCAATGGCCTCTTGCACGGTAGCCGGAGCCATAACAATGGGGTGAAAGTCCCCATGACCGGCGGATTTTGTCACCTGGTTGTAATCTGCCTGGGCGGGTTGGATGTTGCCCAGGCCAGGGCCACCACGAATAACATCTACAATGACGGCGGGCACTTCGGAACCGGCGATGTAACTCAGCCCTTCCTGCATCAGGCTGATGCCGGGGCTGCTGGATGAGGTCATGACGCGCACGCCGGCGGCGGCGGCGCCGTAGACCATGTTAATGGCCGCCACTTCACTCTCTGCTTGCAAGAAGATGCGGTTCAGTTCCGGCATACGGGCGGACATATGCTCTAGTAGTTCTGTTTGGGGGGTGATGGGATAGCCAAAATAGGCATCGCAGCCGGCGCGCACGGCCGCTTCGGCAATGGCGACGTTTCCTTTCAGTAATTGTTTGCTCATGCGAGGGCCACCTCCCTGACCTGTGTGGCGCGCGGGGCGGGCACGTCCCGGTACACGGTAATGCAGCCATCCGGGCAGACCACCGCGCACAGCGCGCAGCCGGTACATTCATGTTTGGGGTCTACCAACACGGCCGGGCGATACCCTTTGGCGTTGAAGTAATCGCCCAGGTTGATGACATCTTGGGGGCACGCTTCTAAACAAAGCTCGCACCCTTTACACCGATCTACATCTATGACAATTCGACCAGTAGCCATATAACGAACCTCCTAAGTGGGAATGGGATAAATTGCAACCACAAAACCCCGTGGGAAACGGGCAAGCTGCCTGAAGCCAGGTGGCTTCGGATGATTATGCGTATGGTTGCATGATTCATGAACTGTTTGGAAATTTTCGGTTCATCAGGATTTCGCGGGTTTGCTTGTATTGCGTATTTCGTATTGCGTATTGACCTCTGGCTACGGAATACGCACTGCGCAATATATCACCGTCAACGCCCGCAATTGTCGAAGAACCCTGAAAAAGTTAGTTTCTAGTCTACTATTTTAGTATGGCAGAAAGCGGCCGTTGCTTATAGTGATGAATGGCACGGTTTCAAACGAAGAATGTCATATAATTGGGCAATTTGTATAGGAAAGGTATGAGAGGGCTGTACAAACTGTTTATAATACACACCAGAATGGCGAATTTGGTTAATTTTCAAAACTGAGCTTATCCCCTGTAGATGACGGGGCTGAAAATGAAAAACGTGTGGGTACGGCCGTCCCACACGTTCCATAGACAATGATTCGATTTACCCGTTGTTGCGTCTACAACCGATTTACTCGATCACATTATCCGCCTTCTCCACGATCTCATCGGATAATGTTACCCCCTGCTCTTGCGCGGCCGATGGGTTAACGGTCAACAAGACAGCATCCTGAATCTGAATCTCCGTCTTCGCCAGGTCTAAATCCCCTTTCAAGTAATCTACAACCAGTTGGCCGGAATCTAGCCCTTCCTGGTAAGGGTCAATGCCATAGGAAGCGGCCGCGCCGCGTGGGGGCATGGAGGCGCTGGTGCCAACTACCAAAATGTCATTGTCGTTGGCGACTTGCACCAATGCTTCAAAACCGGAAGTGACCGTGTTGTCGCTGATCGCCAGGTAGGCGTCAAGATTGCGCGACGCCAGCGCTTCGGCGGCCGTTTGCACTTCGCTGCTGTTGCTCACGGTTGCCAGTTCTAATTTCAGGCCACGCGCGCCCGCTTCTTTTTGCGCCAGTTCCACCAGGTAAACGGCGTTGGCTTCGGCCGGGTTGTAGATCAGCCCGATCACGCTGGCGCCCGGTTTGAGCAGGATGATCAAATCCATCGCTTCCTTGACGGGATCGAGCAGTTGGTTGCCCAGCACCCAGGCGGGATGATCGTTGGGTGCGTTGGCGATGCCGGCGGCATAAGGATTGCTGACGCCATTGAAAATGATGGGCGGGCTGCCCGTTTCTTTTGTGGCGTTGTACGCTGCCTGTAACGCCGGTGTGGTGGTGGCGACGATGAGGTCCACGTCGGCGTCAATAAATTGTTGGACGATGGTGCTCAGGGTCGCAATATCCCCTTCGGCGTTGCCTTCGAGCAGTTCCAGGTTCTCTCCGACTATGTAGCCAGCTTCGGCCAGTTTGTCTTTGACGCCCTGGCTGATCGCATCTAGCGATGGGTGACTGACCATGGTCATCATGCCGACGGTGACCACTTCTTCTTCAGCGGCATTGCAGCCAGCAATGGCGAATGACAGAATCAACAGGATGAGAAAGTAAATCAGGTGCTTTTTCATGGTTTCCTCCACGGAATTGGTCTCGCCAGAAATTTGTGGGTGTTTCCTCGTTTTGCAGGCGCTCCCCCGTTTTACGGACGCTCCCCCGTTTTACGGGCGCTCCCCCGTTTTACGGGCGCTCCCCCGTTTTACGGGCGCTCCCCCACAGTTGCCGCGAGATGGTAAATGTAAAACGATCTCTTGCGCACCGGTAAAAATTCAGGCGTTGGCCAGCAAAACCGTGTCTGTGAACCAGGGTTCATGCCGGACGGCGCTGAATTTGTCTACCAGGTCTTGCACGGATAAGCCCGCTTTCTCTTTGGCGTCCAGATCGAGGATGATACGGCCGTTATCCATCATCAATATCCGGTCGCCATAAATGAGGGCCTGCTGCATGTTGTGCGTGATCATCAACGTGGTCAGGGGGCGCTCGCCGACCATTTGCACTGTCAGCGCCAGGATTTTTTGCGCGGTGGCCGGGTCTAAAGCGGCCGTGTGCTCGTCTAGCAGCAATAATTTCGGGTTGGCTAACGTTGCCATTAGCAGAGTAAGCGCCTGGCGTTGCCCCCCGCTCAGTTGGGCGACGCGCGTATCCAACCGATCTTCCAGCCCCAACTCCAGCGGCGCTAATGCCGCCTGAAATTGCCGGCGACGTTCCTCGGTGACGCCAGAGCGCAGCCGCAACCTTTGGCCCCGTCGCAGCGCCAGGGTCAGGTTTTGGGCGATGGTCATGGAAGCGGCCGTGCCGGATAATGGATTTTGAAACACGCGCCCCACCCAGGCGGCGCGGCTGTGTTCTGGCCAGGTGGTGACATCTACACCGTCAATCAAAATGCTGCCCTGCGTGGGCAGATAAACGCCGGCGATGGCGTTGAAGAGGGTAGATTTGCCGGCGCCGTTGCTGCCGATGATGGTCACAAATTGCCGTGACGGAATGCGTAGTTGGATGGCGCGCAAGGCGTGAATTTCGTTGACGTCCCCCGGATGGAAGACTTGATGCAATGCCTGGATGTGCAGCATATCAACCCTGCTTCCTTTTTTGCTGCTGCCTGTGGGTAAGGGATAGCGCCAGTAACACGAGTACGGCCGTCGCCAGTTTCACATCTTGCGCTTCTATACGTAGTGCGCCGCCACCGGGTAAGGGGAGTTGGATGCTTAGCGCTGCGGCGATTGCCATGCGGTACAAGACCATGCCAATGATGACGGCCGTCGTGGCGCTGGCAATGCGCTGCGGCCGAAAGAGCGTCTCGCCGATGATGACGGCCGCCAGCCCGGCGATGATCAACCCCATGCCCATGTTCACATCGGCGAACCCCTGATATTGGGCAAAGATTGCGCCCGACAGCCCCACCAACCCATTACTTAACGCCAATCCTACCAGGATGAGGCGGTTGGTGTTCACCCCCAAAGCCCGGATCATCTGTGGGTTGTCGCCGGTAGCGCGCATCGCCAACCCCACTTCAGTGTGCATTAACCAGTCGAAACTCGCTTTAACTGCCCAAACCATCAGCCCCACGAGCAAAATGACCAGCAAACTGTTGGATAATCTGAGCAGCGTTGGACTGTCCCAGCCTGCCAGCCACGCCCGGAACGGTTTCGCCAGTGAGGAAAATATGGTTTCGTTGTTGAGTAGGGGGATGTTCGAGCGCCCCATGATGCGCAAATTGACGCTGATGAGCGCCGTGGTGACGAGAATGGAGGCAAGCAAACTATGAATGCGCAGCCGTGTGGCGATGGCCGCGGTGGCGATGCCTGCCAGCGCACCCCCGACAAAAGCGACCGGCAGCGTGAACAGTGGTTTGACCCCGTTGCTAATGAGCACTGCGGCTAACGCAGCTCCCAACGGGAAGCTGCCGTCAATGGTCAGATCAGGAAAGTCTAGCACCCGAAACGAGATGAGCACCCCCAGGGCGACAAAGGCAAAGCATAAGCCGGTTGCCAGTGAACCAAACCAGACGTTGAACGAAAGAGTGCGCAGCGCGGGCAGGAGGAGGAGGAGGAATAAACCAACGGCAATTGACCATTGCGTGGCGGTCGCGCGCGAGAGATTGAGCCGGGTTGTCGCTTTGGTTGTGAGCATCGTGGCCTTTGTTATCTACCTGTTTGTGAAACCATTCACAAGATATGCTTACAAGGTTACAAACCTGCTTAAGTGACTGGAACGGGTGAGAACTGCTTGTGTTATGTTGCGCCGTAGAGAATGACGATGAATCGTTTTGGCCCATGCACGCCGATGGCCATGGTCTGCTCAATGTCGGCCGTTTTGCTGGGGCCGCTGATGAGGGTCATGGCGGCCGGCGGCCTGCCGGCGGTCGGGGGACTACCATTGCGAGAGGCCGTAAACGTGAACAAATCGGCCGTGAGGCGGCTGGTTGGCAGCAAGACAATGTGGACAGGCGGGAACAGCGTGGCGACGCGGCTTTGACCGGGGCCGCTGTGGATGAGCACAGAGCCGGTTGCGGCGATGGCCGCCGCGCTGCTGCTGAGGCCGACGTCGGCGTGGATACAAAAGTCGCGCAAATCGCCCTCACTCTGACCGACGGTGTGCCAGGCGATGTGCGGCCACCGTTCGGGTAAATGGAGATCGGCGAGGGGTGCTTCGTCGTTGATGACGACTCGCGCCGCGTTCAGATCGGTGAGGATTTGGCCGAGTTTGCTGGCCGCGTCTTCCAGGGTGGGGGTGAGGTGGGGTTCGCCGTGAACGGCCGTTAACGCCGCCATAAACTGCCCAGCCAGATCCACAAACCTCTGTCGTGACGACCACGCGCCGGGCTGCTCGATTTCCCGTTTCTGCTGGCATAAGCGGTGCAAAATGTCATCTCGTGCTGTCATGTCACACCTCGCCATCGCGCCATAAATCGCGGAAGGATTTCTTAGCCAGCGACGGCAGCTGCCGTTCCCCGGCCGGGTTGAAGCGATCCGGGATGGCGAGATGGCCGTTTTTGAGCAACGGCCGTTGCCCCCATCGTCCCAGCCCCATCACCAATGCCCAAACCTGCTCGTTGCGCATAGCCAACGAGACACCCCCTTCCAGCAGCGCCTCTGACCCATGCGCCATGCCCTGCGTCACCAGATCGGCGCGTAGTTCCAGCAGCATACGCGGCAGGTCAATGCGCGCCGGGCAGACATCTTTGCACGCGCCACAAAGGGAACTGGCATGGGGCAGCGCCGGATATTTGTCCAGGCCAAAGAGCAGCGGGCTGATCACCGCGCCGATGGGGCCGCTGTACGGGCTGCCATAAGCGTGCCCGCCGGCCGCGCGGTATACCGGGCAGACGTTCAGGCACGCGCCACAGCGGATACATTGCAGCACTTCTTCATATTTTGTGCCGATGAGGTGGGAACGGCCGTTGTCCAGCAGCACCACATGCACTTCCTCCGGCCCGTCCGGGTCTCCCATTCGTTTCGGCCCGGTGACGACGGTGGTGTAAATGCTCATCGGCTGCCCGGTGGCGCTGCGCGCCAGCAAACTGAGCCAGACGGCCGCGTCGTCCCAGGTTGGCGCAATTTTTTCGATGCCGATGATGGCGACATGGACGGGGGGGGCGCTGGTGATCATACGGCCGTTGCCCTCATTCGTCACCAGGAGAATGCTGCCCGCCTCCGCCACCGCCAGGTTGCCGCCGCTGATGCCCATGCCCGCCGCCAGGAACTTTTCGCGCAGCATCCGCCGCGCTTCGGCTGTTAAGGCGGGGATGTCGGCTGCGGATTGCGGCCGACCCGATTCTCGTGCAAACAGTTCCGCCACCTGCTCTTTTGTCTTGTGAATGGCCGGGGCAATGATATGTGACGGTGGCTCCTCCGCCAATTGGATGATCCACTCGCCTAAATCTGTCTCTACCGGCTGAATGCCTGCGGCCGTCAGCGCCTTGTTCAGGTGGATTTCCTCGGTCGC
Source organism: Anaerolinea sp. (assembly GCA_014879875.1). Taxonomy (GTDB): domain Bacteria; phylum Chloroflexota; class Anaerolineae; order Promineifilales; family Promineifilaceae; genus JACSRF01. The sequence continues at coordinate 5,354 of JACSRF010000435.1, read as the reverse complement.
CATGGATTTGCTTTTGGTTGCCAGCGTTACGCCGCGCCGCCGGGCAATGTCGGTGACAATGGTACACGCTTCGGCTCCATCTTTGGCCCAATGGACGTGCGCCCCGGCCGCCAGCGCATTCCGCTCAAAAGTTTGCAAATGTTCCGCCAGATTGGCCAGCGTGGCGGCGCGCATCGCCTTGAAATGGTCGCGCAGTTCATCGGCCCAGGGGAGGGCCGCCAGTGCCACCTCGCGCGCCGTCGCAAAGCGCCCTGTCGCCCCCTCCAGCGCCGATTGCAGCCGAATGTCGGCGATGGCAATAGTGGCGCGTTCACGGAATTGTGGAATGGTTGTTGTCATAGTCTCCAATCTAATTCCCCCTGTGAATGGAATTCACAGGCTAACAGATTACCGCTTCCCCGGTGATGGCTTCTTCCAGGGCTACCGCCAGGTGCTTCACCTCCATGTTGTCCGCATCGCGCACCATGCCGCGCATTTGCAGCAGGCAGCCGGGGTCGGCGGTGACGAGGGTCGTTGCCGTGGTGGCGCGCGCCTGCCGTATCTTCTCCGCCGTCATCGCGTTGCTCACCTCTGGCATACGGATGGAAAAGGCGCCGCCAAAGCCGCAGCAGCGGTCCGCTTCGGCCATTTCGTAGATGGTGTAGCCGACGGCTTGCAGCAGGCGGCGCGGTTCGTCGCGCAGGCCGAGGATGCGGTTCATGTGGCAGGAATCGTGGTAGGTGATTGAGGATTGACGATTAACGATTGACGATTGACGATTATCCTGAGTTTGTCGAAGGATTGGGGATTGGGGATTGGCGGTTGGGGGAAGCCACTGCGCCGCATCCAATTTGTCCAGGAATTCGCTGAGTTCGAAGGTTTTGGCGGCCAGGCGGCGGGCGGCGTAATGCCAGGGCGGGCTGTCTTGCAGCAGGTGGGGGTATTCGACGCGGATCATGCTGGTGCAGGAGCCGCCGGGGATGATGATGGCGTCGTAAGGCTCTAAAATCTCAATGGTGCGCTGCGCCAACGGCCGTGCCTGGTCGCGGAAGCCGCTGTTGAAGAAGGGCTGCCCGCAGCATGTTTGCGCCAGCGGGAACGCAACGGTGAAACCGGCGCGGCGCAGCAGGCGCGTGGTCGCCACGCCTATTTCCGGCATGATCTGGTCTACGATGCAGGTGGTGAAAAGCGCGATGCTCTTGCTGTTCATGATGTGCTTCCTCAGATTTGACAAATTTCCAAAATTTGTCAAATCTTTAACGGCCAGGGCGTTACCTGCCCCATCATTTCTGCCAGCGCCAGCACTTTGGCGACATGTTCCAGGCGGTCGAGGGTGATCAGCGCTTCGTCTAGCGTGCGGCCAACGGTGAGGCTGCCGTGCTGTCGTAAAACCAGGGCATCATGTGTCCGAATCAGCTCGCGGATGACGTCGGCGTTTTCCTGGGAAGAAGGGGTGGCGTAGTCGGTGATGGGAATATCGCCGAGGAGCATGATCACTTCGGGCAGCACGTCGTTGCGCAGCGGTTTGTTGGCGACGGTGAGGGCGGTGGCGAAGGCGGGATGGGCGTGCAGGACGGCGTGAACGTCGGGGCGCTGCCGGTACACTTCCAGGTGCATGGGCTGTTCGGAAGTGGGGCGCAGGCTGGGATCGGCGGCGGGGATGAGGAGACGGCCGTTCATATCCACAATCAACAAATCCTCCGGCGCCAACCGCCCTTTGCACAAGCCGGCCGGGGTGATGAGAATACGCTCACCGGGCAGGCGCGTGGAAATGTTGCCGTCGTTGGCCGTGAGGTGGCCGCGCTCGTAGGCGATGCGCCCGGTCTCCACGATGGCCTGGCGCAGGGTGAGTAGTTCGCTTTGGGCTGGGTGAGCGCGTAAAATATTCATAGCCTGATTATAGCCCGCTTTGGATGGTGGGCATGAAAACAGACACCGAATTTCTTTAAGAAATTGGATGTCTAAACGCAAAGCATACCGTTTGTTTTTGAGAGAGGATTGTGATCATGACCTGGAACCCAACTTTTCAGACAACGACCGTTGGCAGTTTCCCACACCGTGACGGCGGCCAATTGAGCCAAAAATTAGTCTCGCTGCTGGACATCCCCGCCTGGCCGCAGCTTCCGCGCCGCAATTTCCGCGAGAGCATGTACGTGCAGTACAGCGCCCTCATGCCAGGTACGGTGTTGGATGCGGCCAACGAGAAAATTTTGTTTGATACGACCGGCGATTTGAGCGAGGCGCTGGAACTGTTTTACACTCCTTACCTGAGCGACGATGTGGATGCGTTTGCGCTGCCGCCGACGTATGCGGCCGGTTTCTATGCGCTGCTAGAGGTGTTAAAAGCGACGCCGGGTGATTGGGCGAAGGGGCAGGTGACAGGTCCCATTAGTTTTGGCCTGACTGTGACCGACCAGGATTTGCGCGCCGCGCTGTATAACGAGACGCTGGCCGACCCTATCGTGAAGAACATGGCGATGAATGCGCGTTGGCAGGCGCGGCAGCTGCGGGCGCTCCGTCCCAAGACGATCATTTTTGTGGATGAACCGTACATGGCGGCGTTTGGCTCGGCGTTTATTGCCCTGGAACGGGAGCAGGTGGTGACGATGCTGGACGAGGTGTTTACGGCCGTGCAGCAAGAAGGCGCGCTCGCCGGCGTTCACTGCTGCGCCAACACCGATTGGTCGGTCTTGTTGTCAACCCAGGTAGACATTTTGAACCTGGACGCCTACGGTTTTTTGGAAAACCTGGCGCTGTACCCGGCCGAACTGCGGACGTTTTTGGATCGCGGCGGCGTCGTTGCCTGGGGCATTGTGCCCAACAATGAGCAGGTTTACGACGTGACGGCGCACGGGCTGGCGCAGCAGTTACGCGCTGGTCTGGCTTTAATCGAGGCCAAAGCAAAAGCGCGCGGCGTGCATCTTCTGGCCGATGAATTGGCCGAACGCAGCCTGATCACCACAAGCTGCGGCATGGGTTCGACGACAGAGGATGTGGCCGACCGCGCGCTGACGCTGTTGGCGGAGACGAGCCACAGCTTGCAGAGGGGATAAGGTGTGCAGCGGGCGTCGGCCGTGGGAAGTCCAACGCCCGACTCTTTACGCCGGGTAAAAATAGATGTCTGTCGGCTTAAATCTAGTCAAACGGCGGAAGCGTCCTTTCACCTTCATGCCAATCCAGTCGAGGCTGGCGGCGTTAGGGTCTACGTCAATCAGTCGCGCCAGGAAGAGGGTGTCTGCGCCGGGCAGTTCGATGAGCGCCAGCACAAAGGGACATTCTGGCAGGAATTCTTCGCTGCCAAAGTGGCAAACGGTGAAGGCGTGTACTTTGCCTTCGGGCTGGATTTCGACCCACTCGGTTTCGGCCCCACTGACCATATCGTGGCCGCGTGGGTTGGCGTAGGTGTAGCCGGTGGTGGGGTCGCGGTTGGCAAGGAAACGGCCGTTAGCCAAACCCGCAAAAAAAGGCGAATCCTGCGCGTAGGAGTGCAGGTAGGTGATTTCATAGGGCTGCTCGATTAGAATAGGCCCCATTTTTTTGAGCGCTGCCAACGTCTGCTCGTTCAATTCAGTGGGAAAGGGGACATTGTGCAGCACGTAACCGCCAAAAGTTTCTTCCATTTTTGGTTTCTGCGCCATCTTATACCTCCGCTTCCAAAATGCTGACGGTGACGTAGGTACCGGTGCCGGCGTGGCTGTGAATTGCGCCACGGCGTGCATCCGGCACTTGCAGCCGATCATTGTCAAAATGGTGCGCAATCATGCCCTGCAACTGCCAGATAGCAAACACGCCCTGCATCAGACCGGTCGCGCCGACAGGGTGGCCGCAAGCGATGAGGCCGCCGCTGGGGTTGACCGGGCAGGTGGGTTTTTCTGCTAAATCCAGCCCATACTCAATGCCGGGCATGAATGTTTTGCCGCTGACGGCAAAGGGGCCGCCTTCGCCGTAGCGGCACAGCCCCATGTCCTCATAGGTTTGCAGTTCGGAGCTGGTGTAGGCGTCGTGTAGTTCGATGAAGTCGAGTTCGTGGAGGGGGTCGGTGACGTGGGCGTGGGCATAGGCTTGTTTGGCGGCCATGCGGCCGGCGCGGAAGGAGTGGACGCCGGGATAGCGGAAGCCATGTTCCCACAAGTTGGTGTAATAGGCGTGGGTATCGGCCGTGTCTTCGTGCGGCAGCAGGTTGTGGCGCAGGAAATCTTCGTAGCTTTGATGGGGGCGGTCGGCCATGCGCATGGCGTCCGTGCCGCGCCCGATGCCGGTCACTTTGACCAATGGCTGTGGGACGTTCGCGCCGACGGCCGTCAACTTTTCCAACCCTGCTTCGCTGCACAAGATAACGGCCGCAGCGCCATCAGACATCACGCAAATGTCCAATCGAGTGAGCGGCCAGGCAACCATGGGGGCGCTGCGCACGTCCTGGATGGTGAGGCGCTGCCGTTTTTGCGCATAGGGATTGTAGTAGGCATTCATATGGTTTTTCACGGAAACGGCCGCCATCTGTTCTGGCGTCGTGCCAAATTCTTGCATGTGGCGCGTGACCATCATCGCGTAGTAACCGGAATAAAAACCGCCCACCGGGTAATCAAAGCTGACATCCGAGGCGAGGGCGATGAATTCGTTGCCTTTCCAGGTGGCGACGTGGCTCATGGTCTCGAAGCCGTAAGCCAGGCAGATGTCCATGTAGCCAGAAGCGACGGCTTTCCACGCTTCCTGGAAGCAGATGCCGCCGGTGGCCCCACCGCCCTCCACGCGATGGCTGGGCTTGGGGCAAAGGCCGAGGTAATCCTGAACCATGATGCCGGCCATGAGCTGGCGCGCGAAATGGTCGGAAAAGTAGGAGGCGACGCTGCCGTCAACGAGTTCAAGAAATTGGGGATGGGTCAGGCCGAGGTCGGCCAGGGCGTCGTCGTAGGCTTCTTTGACGAGTCCCTGGAAGTTTTTGTCGGGGCGCGCTTTGGTGAATTTGCTCACCCCACCGGATACGGCGTAAACAGATCGCATAAGACACCTCCTGAGATGGGGGTAAGCCGCCAGTATCGGTAATCGGTAATCCGTAACCCGTAATCGGTAATCGGTAATCCGAAGGGCGATGCCTTTGGAAAACGCCTGTGGATGACGGTATGCGGGCCTCAGGTTATGAATATCGGGGGCTTATCCTTGTCTCCGTGTAATGGGCAGCGATGTGCTGAGCTGTGGTTTGTAAATGTTTGCGAAAAAAGAACTGGCAGGGAGACTCCCCCTGCCAGTTATGAGCGGGTGACAATGACAGGCAGGTAGAGGATAAATGAATTCGGGGCGGTGTCATTATCGTGGATGGTGACGGTGATGAGGGCCGGGTCTGCCAGAATTGCGTTGATGGGTTGGCTCAGGTGGAG
>JACSRF010000374.1 GCA_014879875.1 Anaerolinea sp. | reverse complement strand
CTCAGGGCCGAAGACTTCGTTCAGACCTGTCCTGAGCTTGTCGAAGGAATGACGCTTTTCATTTGTAAAAGGTATTTTGACAGTATTGAATCATGCCCATTTTTCAGAGCGTTTTCATGGTTAAGGAAACAGCGGATTCACTATATCTTGCACAATCAAGATGACCATCAAGGCAAGCATAAACAGCAACCCGACCACGTGTACCATCCCTTCCCGTTCTGGCTCAATGCGCCGACCGCGCACTGCTTCAATGAGCACAAACAAAATACGCCCACCATCCAGGGCTGGAATGGGCAGCAAGTTGGTCAAACCAAGGGCCACGCTGATAAAGGCGGTGATGTTGAGCAAGGGAAACAAGTTGCTGTTCGTCGCTGAGAACTCCAGCATTTGCCCCGCTATCTGGCTAATACCCACCACGCTCACCGGCCGCGCTTCGCCAGGGGTGATGTCACCATTAATGAGCATAGCCGGAACACGCACAAACAGCGTCATGTAATCCCAGATGGAATCGAGCGAGTCGCCGAACGCGGCCAGCGGCGCGCGGCGCACACGCTCTCCCGTCGTCGAAAATCCTAACCCTACGCCCAACGGCCCTTCTTGGGCAGGATCATACTCACCGGCTGCGCGCGGAATCACCACCAGGTTTAAGGTTTCGTCACCCCGTTTGATGACCAAATCCACCGGCTGCCCCCCTTTGCTGTACATCGGCCCGGCAATGGCGTTGGAATTATCGGCGCTGACGCCATCCACCATCAGGAAAACGTCGCCAGGCTGCAACCCGGCCGCCATGGCCGGCGACCCAGGGGTAATGTCAGTGACAGCTACCGCCGGCGGCCCAATCATAAAGGCGATCCACCAAACAAACAGGGCCATCAGGAAATTGGCGCCGGCCCCGGCCGCCAGCACAAACATGCGAGCGCGTTTTGAGGCGGCCGCCAGGCCATCCAGCACGGTCGGATCATCCTCACCGGCCGGCCGTACAAACCCACCCAACGGTATCCAGTTCAGCGTAAACAACGTTCCATTGCGCCGGGCAATGACGGCCGCGCGCGGCGGAATGCCAAAGCCAAACTCTTCAACGCGAATCTTCGATAAGCGCGCTGCCCAAAAATGACCTAATTCATGAACCAGAACAATGGGCGTCAGTACGATCAAAAACCCACCAATCGCCCATAACACATTTTCACCAAACATATAATTTTCCTAAATTTATACGTAGCCGCTCGGACCTGACGAGTTTTGGTAAAAACCGGTCAGTCTGAACGCTTCAATACTATCTTTACACGCAACTTTATCATAGCAAATAAAGCCAGGATTGTCTCTAGCTCCTCATGATCCACATCTATACCAATGCGCGCCACGCAGCGATGCAAAATTACTGCGTCCACCTCGACCATCAGCTATCTTCTTTGTTGCAGATTGGGAAACGGCCGTTACCCCCGATACACACGCTCCAACCGGTAAATGGCATACAAGGCCACCAGCGCGACCAACCCGCCAATCAAATATCCTTCCAGCACCGTTGCGCGGGTCAGGAAAACACCAATCAAACCAAACACACCCGTTGCCAGATACAAGATCAGCACCGCCTCGCGCTGGCTAAACCCCATCATCACCAGGCGATGACTTATATGGTCCTTCCCGGCCGTGTTGGGACTGACGCCGCGACGAATGCGGGAAATGACCACCAGGGTTGTGTCTAAAATAGGCAGCCCCAAGATCATGATTGGGATCATCCAGGTGACAACATTTTGGTTTTCAGGAAAGCGTAGTTGCAGCCCTAAGATTGCCAGCACAAACCCTAAGAAGAGCGCGCCGACATCGCCCATGAAAATTTGCGCCGGTTTGAAGTTGTAACGTAAAAAACCGAGGCAGGCGCCCAACACGGCCGCTGCCAACGCCGACACCAAAAACTGCGCATTTAACGCGCCCAACAGCAGCATAAACGCCGCCACTACTGCACTCACCCCAGCGCTGAGGCCATCCATGTTATCCAAAAAATTAATGGCGTTGCTAATGCCCGCCAACCAGAAAAAGGTGAGCGCATAATTGAGCAGTTCCGGGATAGGCAAACGCACGCGCACGCCAAAATAAGCGAGAATCAAAAAGCCAGCAAACTGTCCGCCCAATTTAACCCAGGCAGGCAAACCATAGCGATCATCAATGAGGCCGACCACGGCGACGAGTGTCAGGGCCAATAAGATGCCAATGACTTGCGCCGGTGGTCCCCCACGATAATAAATGAGTACGGCAATGATCGCGCCGCCAAAGATGGCAACCCCACCCATCAACGGCATCGGCGTACTGTGTAATTTACGCTGCGCGGGGGCATCCACAAAGCCGATCTCAATAGCAATGCGGCGCACCCAGGGAATGCTGAAGCTGGTGATGGTCAGAGCAATAAAGAAGATGGCAATAAACGCGCGCATAGGTTTGGCTGCGCGCGGGCGAGGCGTAGAGAAAGCGGGCCTCACCCGCGCGTCTTCCTTAATTGGTTACAGTCACAATCTGAATGCTTTCAATACGGTCGCCCGGAAAGCTGGGGTTTGTATTAGGATCGCGCAGGGTCAGGCCGCTGAGCACATCAGTCCCGGCGATCAGTTCGCCAAAGATGGTGTGGTTGCCATCCAGCCAGGGCGTAGGGGCAAAGGTAATGAAAAATTGACTGCCGTTGGTGTTGGGGCCGGCATTCGCCATCGCCAACAGGCCAGGACGGTCAAACGTCAATCCATTGCTCACCTCATCCTGGAATTGGTAGCCAGGGCCGCCAGCGCCCAGGCCAGTTGGGTCGCCCCCTTGCGCCATGAAGTCGGCCAGCACGCGATGGAACGTCGTGCCGTCGTAGAAGCCTTGTTCGGCGAGAAAGATGAAGTTGTTGACCGTGATGGGTGCTTCGTCGTCGAAAAGGCGCAGGCGCATTTCCCCTTTATCGGTGGTGATGATCGCTTCGTAGGTGAGGCTGGTATCGAGGACGAAGGGAGGGGGCGTGGTGAGGATACCATTACGGGCGGGCGGTTCGATGTTGGCAAACGGCCGTTCCCCTTCCAAAGCCACCGCGCCGGTATCTGCGGGCGTGGCTGGTATCTCCGTGGCTGGTTCCGCGCCCAATTCAACGAGAAGCTGCTGCACTTGCGCGGCCGACTCAGCCGGCGCCTGGCTCAATGCTAACTGCGCCTGGGCAACGGCCGTGTCCACATCCCCTATTTCACGGTAAGAAAGCGCGATCAGATAATTGACATTCCAGGCAGGCAGGGCGTTACTGGCGTCATTGTCCAACGCATTTTGCAAAGCAACCACCGCCGCTTCATCGTCACCTACCTGCTGTTGCAATTGCCCCATTTGCAGCCAGGCGCGCGCATTCCCCGGCTGCAAAGCCAGGCCATCCTCCAGGCTGGCGATGGATTCGCGATAATAGCTTTCTTGCGTGTCGGCATCGGCAGCGTTACGGCCGGCGCAGGTAAGGTAGGCGTCGGCGCGGGCAAAAAACAGCGTCGTAAAATAAGGATCAACCGCCACCGCTTCATCATAAATCGCCAATGCCTGTTCGCAGTCACCGCGCAGTTCCAGCATTAATCCCCCATATTCGTTACGGATAATGGAATTTTGCGGACTGAGCTGTAGGGCGCTCTGGTAATACCCTTCCGCCTGATCCAGGCGTTCGGCGCGGGTGGCTTCATCACGCGCCAGTTGTGTCAGCCGCGTGTTCAGGCGCGCCAGGTTAGCGGTATGGTCGGTGTTCAACGGATTTACCCGCTGCGCCAACAGCAGCCGCTCCTCCGCCGCCGCAAAGAGCGCCGCCTGTGTAGCTGCATCGGCTTCAATCGTAGAACGTTCCAGATAAGCGCGGCCGAGGAAGAGGTAATAAAAATCTTCGTTCGGCGTCAATTCGAGGGCACGTTCGTAGATGGCAATGGTGTTGTCCCAGGCCGTGGTCGCTTCGGCCAATGTTTGCTGGTTGCGGCTGAGGCGCGCCGCCTGGTCGTCGTATGGTTTACCCCGTTTGAAGACCACATCAGCCTGAATAACGCGAACGTTGGTCCGGCTGACACCGACCAGGCCGAGACTGAACAGAACCACCAGAGCAATCAACGCCGGGGTCGCGCCAAACGCACGCGCGCGCGCGCCGTAATGCCGCGCCAGCACAAAGGCGGCGATGAGGATCAGGGTGATAACAAAGACGTAGAACAAGGTAAGAAAATTGGTCGCCAGGCTGGCTTCAAATACACGCAGTTGTTGGGTGGAGGTGAACTGCTGCGTCGTTTGCGGCACAATGGAGCCTTTGACCAGGTTGGCTTGCAGAAAGGCGTAAAACAACCCGCCGGCCAGGGCCATGAAAGCGGTGACGAGCAGCGGCAGCAAATTACTGCGCCAACTGCTGTCCCACAGAAGGTAGAGGGCTGCCCCGGCCACAAGCAGCAGCAAGATAGCGGGGATGGTTCCCCCGGCAACAAGGATGGGGAAGGCGAAGAGCACGCCGGTTCCGGCAATGGTGGTGGCGATGAAACGGCTGTTTTCCCGTCCCAGGTACAAGGATATTGCCGCCGTAAAACTCAACACACTCCAAAGCAGCAGCAGCGAACGCCCCAACGTGCCCGTAATGGTGGCGGGCGCGCCGCCGCCGTAGAGATAGATCACGCCGGCGAGGCTTGCCAGGAATGACAATCCAAACACCCCCATGATCAACTGTTTGCGATTGGCGCGCAAGGCGGCCGTTACCCCCGCAAATTGCAAATCACCATCCTTGAACATTTCGCTGGCACTGACCAGCGTCCCTAATAGCCAGGTGAGCATGACCATGAGAAAAATAAAGGGGGAGTCGGCAAACTCTTGGCGCGGGTTCAAAAAGAAAGATTGGTGGAAAATCTCGCCAGGCGTAATATCTGCCGGACCCTGGATGGTTTTGTCTGGGGGCAGCGAATAGGTGGTATATTGATACCCCATAATGCCGATCATCAGCATCAGCATCAGCCCATGCAAGAAAACCGGCCCCCAGGCATCTTTGACGGCCGGTTCTAGCAGTTGCGCTGCGCGGCGGCGCTTGCGCCCTTTCGTTTCCACAACCACAGGCGTCTCTTTCAACTGGGGCAGCAAGTAGCCGATGATGAACAGCAGGCCAACGTACATGAAAAAGTGCAGGCGCGTGGCCGCAATGGCGATCCCAAAATGGATTTCGACGTAATGGGCGAGAACGGCCGTCACCAATGCAATCATCAACAAGCGGTCTCCGGCAAATGGGTCCACCGCCTCTTCGCTGTCTGAATAGGCGAACAACGCATAATAGATCAGATACAACACCAGGCCGATGATGCTGCCAAAGGGCACGGCCACGCCCAAGAAAGGGGCGCCCATCATAGGGACAATAACGGCCGTTGCCCCCACCGCCCCTAAAATCCACAACGCCAGCAGCAAATTGCGGTCACGCTTACCGCGCACCACGCCCAACCATTTGAAGCCAAAGTAAAAGACGCTGAAGTACAACGCCTGCCACACCAGGAACCCCAATACGCCGGTGATCACCAGCGCGTCAAAAGTTTCATTGTGCGAGCGGTCGGGCGAGGCATTGCGCGCTTCCACCGTCGCCAATTCGGGCGGATAAAAAGCGTTATAGGCCACATACATAGACTCTGGCCCGTAACCGATGAGCGGGCGCAGGAAGTTGAAGGGATCGTCACGGCCGTCTGGGTATTTCAGCGGTTCGTGAATGCTGAGCAAATCTAGCGCCCCTTCCCAAATGTACACGCGCACAGTACCGGTTCGGCTTTCGGAGTCGATCAGTTCACCTAAACGGCCGATGGAAGGGAGTTTCTGCCAGGCCACTAACGTCCCAGTCACGTCCCCTAATATAGGAGTTTCGCCAAACTGGGCGTCAAGCGCATCGGCAAAATTAAACGCGCCCAGCCAGACAGCCAGGATCAAGGCTAACAACAGCCAGGACAGCCAAAGCCAACGCCAGCCGCGGCGAATGGCGACCATGACAAAAATAAACAGTATCACTACACCCACAGCAGCAGCAAAGGCAATAAAAGAAGCCATTGGTCCGGCCAACGAGGTTAGACGACCGGCGGCCGTGATCTGATTGAGAATAAAATTAAAAACGAGGAAGAACAGGATGCCGCCCAAAAGCAACGCCAATATCTTGCTATACGTTCCCTTGACAGATCTGTACACACGTACTAAACCAATACCGCCCAAAAACAACGCTGATACCTTGCCGATGTCATCCACACTTACCCGCTTTTGCGGGGGTTCAGCATTACGCAAGGAAACAAGCAAGATCAGGACAAAGGCAAACAAGCCGATGCCCAGCCCTAACCAGGGGCCACGACTGCTCGACCAATAAATAGCAAGTAACTGGATAGCCAGCGCAAAAATGTAGATGGAGGCGCGGATAACGTCAGCGTAGGAGAGTTGTTCATCGCCGAGGATGTTGGTAAAGGCATCCAGAATGCGCGCCAGGGTTGGGGGCACAACCATGATCAGATAGGCGGCGACGAAAATGGCGTTGCCCATGTGCCCGGCAATACGCCGCTGCGTGTCGCCGCCCCAGGGCAGCGGGTCCAGGTTGAAATGTTGCAGCATCCCGTAAAATGCGATGGGGATACTGGTGATGATGACGGCCGTTATCACCCGCTGTACCTGTACCCGTGTGCGCATCGTCGCCGCCACCAACGCGAAAACAACAATGTAGGATAGGGTGGTGTATGTGCCTTGCAGCCGTTGATACGAGCCGGCCCAACTGACGTGCGGCGTCACCGAAAACAGCGTAGACGCCAGGTACACCACGACCAGCAAAAAGACGGGCAGCACAAAAGGCTGCCGCCAGATTGACGCCTCACTACGCCAGCGCAGCCCATCCAGCCGCTGCCAGCTTTGTTCGTCAATGAACTTTACGATCCAGGCCACGCTCATTAACAAGGCGATGGAGCGCAGCAACGTTAATTTGTCCGGTTCAAAAACGCGGTCAGAGTGGATGTTAAAGAAAAGAGGAATGGCGATAACGGCCGCTATCCACCCCATTTCAATGAAACCGTTGCACCAATGAGAAAGCTTTGAATTCATACCTGCACACCTGTTTAGCGCCGATGACTTCATTCATCGGCTGTCTGGAGAAAACATGTTGTCACATGTCGTCAACGTGAGAGTCGGGGGAATGTTACCGCATGGGCATAGGGCAGGCAAGCCATCGCCCCTATTGTCGCCATGCGTGCGACAAACGGGCAGCGTTACCCACCCCTGGCTAACAACAGTCGGCGATAGAGCGCCTCAATATCGGCGACCATTTTTTCCGCGCCAAATTCGGGGGCGCGTAAACGGCCGTTTTCCCCCATGCGCCGTCGCAGTTCACCATCTTGCAGCAGCCTGATCACATGAGCCGCCAGATGCGCCGGCTGCCCTTTTGGCGATAAAAAGCCGTTTTCTCCCTCAACAATCGCTTCAGCCGAACCATCGGCCAACGTACAAACAATCGGCAAGCCAGAGGCCATCGCTTGCGGCAGCACGCGCGGCAGCCCCTCCCACAAGCTGCTGAGAACAAACACGTCAAAAACAGCTATCAATTCTGGCACATCGCGGCGCAGGCCGGTTAAGACAGTTTGCGCGGCAACGCCCGTCGCTTGCAAAGCGTGTTCCACATCTGGGCGTAATGGGCCATCGCCAACAATGACAAACCAGGCGTCCGGGCGGGCTTGTGCAATGTGGGCGAAAGCGGCCGCCATATCCAGCGGCGCTTTTTGCGCGGAGAGGCGCGTCACGCTGCCCACCACCGGGGCGTTGGCCGGAATGCCCAACTGTTGGCGCATGACTGCCGGGGGAATTTGCGGGTGACCGAAGCGATCTAGCTCAATGCCGCTGCGGATGAGGGGGTAGTTGGCGGCGCTTTTGATGCCCTGCGCCGCCCCTTTCTCCCGGTCTTTGGCGGCGACGACGATGGCCTCGTGTCCGCACCAATCGCCGATTTTTTCCAGGGCAACGTAGAAACGCAGCTTACGCGGTGACATCTGCTCGTGGAAACTCCAACCATGGACGGTGTGGACGATGACGGGTACGCGGGCGATTTTGGCCGCCAACCGCCCCAACACGCCCGCTTTGGAACTGTGGGTGTGGACGATGTGGTAACGGCCGTCCCGCATCATCTGCGCCAGTTTCAGCAGCGCCTTCAAGTCGTTGGCCGGGCTGACTTCGCGCAAAAGCTCCGGCATGATGGTCAGCGGTATTCCTCGTGCCCGCACTTCTTCGATGAGGGAGCCTTCCGGGCCGGTTTGTGGGCCGGAGACGATACTGACCTGGTAACGGCCGTCCCCCACCACATCTTTGTTCATCAGGTCGGCCGTCAGCATGGTGTTCTCTTGCGCCCCGCCAATAATCAGACGGGTAATGGGGTGGAGAACGCGGATTTCTTTCATAACCATATTGTTTAACCCAACACGCGATGATATAAGGCCAATGTCTCAGCCGCTGCCTGCTGCCAGCTAAATCGCTGCTGCCACCGTCGCCCCTTTGCTGCCCATGCTTGCCGTTCGGCGGCGTCGGCCAGCAAATTGTCCATTGCTACCTGAATGGCGTCGGTGTCGTGGGGATTGACGGCAAGCCCCCCTTCCCCCACGACTTCCCCGGAAGCGGTGCTGTTGGCGGCGATAACCGGTGTGTCGCAAGCCATCGCTTCCAAAACAGGCAGGCCAAATCCTTCATAAAAGGAGACGAGAATGAACAAATCGGCAGCGGTATAGGCGGCAATAAGTTCAGGAAAGGTCACGCTGTTCAGAAAATGAACCTGCGACGCTAACTCGTTGACCTGAGCAAATTCTTCCGGCGCGGTGTAATCCTGGTATGGCTGCCCGATGATGACCAGATCGTGGGTATGGCGGCTGGCGCTGCGAGCATAGGCTTGCAGCAAACCCAGGTGGTTTTTGTGCGGCCGTCGTTCGCCTACGGTGAGGAGAAACGGCCGTTGCACCCCATATTTTCCCCGAAACGCCGTCATCAACTCGACGTCTGCTGGCTGAAATTGTGCATCTGCGGCGAGATGAATTACCGACAAGCGGGCTGTTGGCACGGCAAACAACCGCGCCATATCTTGCGCCGTCGCCTGCGAAATGGCAATTACCACTGCCGCTCGCCGCAACGTGTTTGCAAAACAGAAGCGCATGTACAGCCGCTTCAACTGGCTCAAATTGGTGAAGAAGTCCGGCCGTACCAGATACTTGACGTCATACAGCGTCGCCACCACCGGAATTGGCTGGTACACCACCGGCGCGTCGAAGTGGGGGTAGTGAACCAGGTTAACGCCCAATTGCTGCGCCAGATGAGGCAGCGCCCAATGCTGGCGCAGCGACATATGCCGTTCGCCGCTGATATGGTGCATCAGGTTGGGCGCCTGCCACTGCGCCACGCCATAACCAGGCCAGGGGTGTGGGCCGCGCAGCAAGTGGATGTGCCAATCTGGGGCCTGCCGCCACAATTCCGGCAGCAAGGAAGAAATATATTGCCCAATGCCGGTGGGCTTGGGCAAGATTAATCGCGCATCAAAAAGAAGAGAGGGCATGATGCGTGGTTCGTTCAGCCGTTGTTTGGGTGAAGCAATGGTGGATGCTCGCCCATTTTAACCCACATGCGTCGCACACGAATAAGTTGGGGTCGGTTCATTCTCAGCACAAGGATGGTTGCTCGCCCAGATGGAGTCAAACCAATCAACTCTGTTTTATCCTCATTCCAGGAAAAATGGTCAGGCCATTGTTCTTGTTGAGGATTATATAAGGGGGCAGTGGTATTTGTTTGGGGATCTACGGCCGTCAAACGGCTTACTTTATACCAATTACACGTCGGGCAAGACAAACAGAGGTTATCAAGTGCAGTTTCTCCCCCAGCCGTAAGCGGCACGATATGTTCAACTTCAAAAATTGCGACAGTCAATTCTTCGTTTGTGTGGCAATAGGCACAGCAATTGGCATACTGTTCCCGCACTTGCCGTTTCAAACTGGCTGGAATATACACACTCATGAGTTATAGACGGCTTCCGTTTGCGTTAATGTATATCGCGCCCGCGTTTTGAGGAGAGTCAACTGATCTGTTTGCGCTAAGAGTTCATCTAATTCGGCAACGGCCGTTCCCTGCAAATCCCCTTCTTTTTGCTGCGCTAACAGTTGTTGCAGCCTGGCCTGCGACGCCAAAGACAGGCGGCTGGCAGCCAATGCTTCCAACTCTGCGCGGCTCATCCCTATTAACAGGTCAGGATCAGTCGGTTTCCGATCAATGAGCCGCTGGTAAGCCGCCACATCAAGTAAAACACCGGTACGTTGACCTTGCTCATTCGTCACATACTGTACTTGCATTGTAACCTCACTTCGCTGCACCTTTTGTCTGGATTATACCCGAAAGAGCAAACGGCCGTTAACAAACGAAACCGATTTAATCCTGGAGACCTGACCAACCCAATGCCCAAACCAACATACGGCCGTAAGCCCTTAACCGCGCTGCCTGATCCACCCGATTACGCCCCAGCAGCCAATTGAGCAGCGCCCGCAGCCCGCGCACAGCCGCCCCACACAAGGTAATGAGCCGCAGCCAGCAAACGGCCGTTTCCCCCTCATGCTTACGAAAATAGTAAACCGTGCTGCGCTGGCTGTCTAACAAAGTGCGGGCGCGGGCAAAACGGCTGCTGGCCGCCGCCTTCACGTGCATGATCCCTGGACAAGCCACAAACCACAGTTCCCAACCCGCATCCCCAGCCCGCTTGCACCAATCTGTATCTTCATAAAACATAAAAATTCGCTCATCTAACGGCCCAATTTGCGCCAGGCAAGCGCGCCGAATGCACAAGGCCGCGCCGGTGATATTCACTGCGCGGCGCGTTTCATTACGCCTGGCCGCTCGCATCTCTCCCGTCGGGAAGAGGCGAAAGAGCATCGTCTGGCGCAAAAACTCAATCCAGAGCGTGGGCAGCGGCGCGGTAGAGGGTTGCAAGGAATCATCTGGGTTCCACAACGTTGGCCCGGCCATGCCCGCTTGCTCATGGCTCTCCATGAAGGCGACGAGCGCCTCCAGCGCGCCGGGGCATACTTCCGTGTCCGGGTTGAGCAGCAGCAGATATTCGCCCTGCGCGATGGATAACCCGGCATTGTTGCCCCGGCTAAACCCAAGATTTTCGCTTTGCGGCAGCAGCCGCGCCTGCGGGAATTGGACGCGCGCCCGCGCCACGCTGTCATCAGCGGAAGCATTGTCTACGACAATGAGTTCGTAATCGAGGGTGACGTGTTCCACAATGCTGCGCAGGCAGGCGAGCAACAAATCGGCCGTGTTCCAGTTGACAATGATGATGGAAAGGGTCGTCATCGCTCAGGCCACCATTTCCTCTACCAGGGCGACGAGGTGGTCGAGAGCACGGCCGTCTTGGTCCCCCAAGTACCGTTCCACAAAACGACGGCGGGCAGGGGCGCGGCTTTGTTGATCAACCGGGTCAAGCGCCTGCTGCAAAGCGGGCAGCACTTCCTCGGCGCTGTAAGCGGCCACGGCCGCGCCCGACGCGGCATAAGGGATGAGGTCGGGGCGGTCAGTGAGATTAATGGTGAGCAGCGGGCAATCCAGCCAGAGCGCCTCTAAGCCAGTGGTGGAAAACACCGTCACATTCACGGCCGCGCCCAACATGGCCGGGTGCAGCGGGAGATCGCGCTGTATCGTCACTGGCAATGTCGGACACGTCTGTCGCCAGGCATCCAGCTCCGCTGCGGTTTGCGCCGGGTGGGGCTTGACGAGTAAGTGGCAGTGGGGCAGTTGGCTGACGGCCGTTGCCAATGCGGTAAACGTTGCCTGATTGGCCTCAGGCGACACATCACGACCACCAGGTTGACTGGTAAAGAGAACGACGCGCGTTTGCGAGGGTATATTGAGCAAAGCAGGCAAATCCAATGGCGCGTGCGCGACATCAGGCAGGCTGAATCGGGCTGAGCCGACCAGCGCCAGTTTTTGTGGCGGGCAGCCATTCGCTACTAAAAAGTCGCGGCTGAATGCGCCCCACACAGCAAAGCGGTCGGCGATGGCGGGTCCAAAATACATGGGGTCGTCTAGCAGCAGCCCATGTTGCAGGGTAAGGGTGGGAATATGCTGCTGCTGTGCGGCACGCAGCGCCACGCGCCCCAGGATGGGCAAGGTTTCGTCGGTAACGATAACCAGATTAGGCTGGATGGTCTGGTAAAGAGCAGCGGCCATGTCGAGGTAAAGTAAAATTTTGGGCAGGCGTGTTTCGAGCAAATCAACCAGCGCTATCTGCGCCAAAGGGCGCACCGTTTTATCAAGGGGCAGTTCCCGCCAATGGCTCTCCGCACGCAACTCTCGCCCCAGGCGCGCAGCCAACCGAGTGGCGCGCGTCATGCTGCGCAGAAGGTGAGGCCAAGAAACGGCCGTTTCAAATGGCACATAAGGCACACCCAACGCGGCCAACGGGGTCGGGTCAACGTCCCCCTGGCGCAGGGTATTGGTGTCTGCCCCAGATACCCAGATGTCATAACGGCCGTCTGCTTGCAGTTTTTTAATTAAAGGCAAAAAACTGGGCAGGTGATTGGGGTAATATGGGTGAAAAAGCAAACGCGGGCGGTCAGGGGATGGGGTGGGGATGGGCGGTTTTTGCGCGCGCAAACGGCGCATACGCGGCAGGTACATGGCATTGCGCGCCATGCTTTCGACCATCCGCCGGTAGGGTGTGTGCCACGGCTGTGTGGCAAAGGGATGAATGACCGCACGGCTTTGGCTGCGGTGAACAGCTAATTGGGTTAAAACGGCCGTGCGCTCATTGGCAGCCATGATCGTCGCTGGCTGCACAGCGGTGAGAAAGGCTTGCAGGCCAATGACCTGTTCTAATGCCGCGACAAAGGTTTCGGTGAGGTGGCGCTGCATCAGAGGAAGCAAGGGGATCCCGGCGTAGGTGAGATTGGCAAACGCCTGCTGACCGAGTTGGTAGTAGAGATGATAGGCTTCGTGGTTGACGGCCGTATACTGCTCTCGTCGCCAGGCCACACTGCTGAAATGGCGCAGCGGCAAGAACTCACCGCCCATCTCAATTTCTGCATCACGCCGCTCCAGGTTGAGCAACGGCCGTTCACCAGGCAATGTCGCTCTCCTGTAACACCGTGTCGGCAGGCACAAGATGGGCCGTCGCCAGCCCAAGCAGGCTCTCCAGGCGGGCGGCGGAGATGCCGTTGCCCGGCCCTTTGGTGGTGAGCATGGCGCGGGTGATGGGGGTGTGCGGGGGAATGGGGACGGCCGTGACCACACTCTTCGCCAATTTATGCCGAATCGGCCGCTCCGCCTCATAAATACGCTTCACGCCATCGCCCATCGCCTCCTCCAGCGCACGGATGTCGCGCACCATTTTTTGCAAGCCGATTGGCTCTAACGATGCGGCATGGTCGCCCCCCTTCATCGTGCGGTCGAGGGTGAAATGGCGCTCCACGACGCAAGCGCCCAACGCCACCGCCCCCACGGGAATGGCGATCCCCTTTTCATGCCCCGAATACCCTACCAACGTCTGGTAACGCGCGCGGTAGGCCGGGATGACGCGCAAATTGATCTGGTCAAAATCGCTGGGGTACGTAGAGGTGCATTGCAAGATGACGATCTGGTCAGTATGGGCGCGTAGGGTCTCCATCGCCTGATCCACTTCCGCCAGCTCGCTCATGCCCGTAGAAAGGAAAATCGGTTTGCCCGTTTGCGCCATGTAGGTGAGCAGGGGCAAATTGGTCAGGTCGGCCGAGGCAACTTTATGCGCCGGGACGCCCAGCTCTTGCAAAAAATCCACACTCTCTTCATCCCAGGCGGAGGCCATGAAAAGCAGCCCCTTGGCGCTGGCATACGTTTTTAGCTCATAGTAGGTCTCTTTGTCCAGTTCCAGGGCGCGTTTGTGTTCACCATAGGTTTTGCCAAAGCTGTTGCGATGGTCATAAGGCGCGTTTAACCCGGCGGCGGTGAGGATGCGCGAAATCGTCCGTTTTTGGAATTTCACCACGTCGGCATGGGCTTCGGCGGCGACGTCAATAAGCTGGCGGGCGATAGCGATGTCGCCCTGGTGGTTGATGCCCGCTTCGGCGATGATCAGGCAGGGCTGACCATCGCCAATTAATCGTTCGCCAATGGAAATCGTAGTCATGCAACTTCTCCTTCGTGAACAGACAATAAATAGTGGGCTATTTCGCGCAGCACGCCGTTGCCGCCGGTTACGGCCGTTACCCAATCCGCCAATGGTTTTACTTCTGGGGTGGCGTCTTGCGGCACAACGGCAACCCCGACGTGGCGCAGGCAGGCGGCGTCGTTGGTGTCGTTGCCCACGTAAAGGCACGCTTCCGGCGGCAGGTTGTGGGCAGCTAAAAAGCTGGTCAGGGCGGAGAGTTTGTCCGTCTGCCCCTGCCAGTAGGGAATGCCCAACTTCTGGCAGCGGGCGGCCACGACGGGGTTGGTCTCGGTGCTGATACAGGCGACGTGGTAGCCCGCCTTTTTGAGCAAATCTATGCCCCAGCCGTCGCCGCGGCTGCACACGACTGTTTCACGGCCGTCCTGATCCACCAACACCTTGTTATCCGTCAGCACGCCGTCAAAGTCGGTGACGATGGCGCGAATGGCGGCTAAACGGGCGGTTGGGGGATGGGCAACAGCCGTTGCCGGAGGGACGGCCTTTGCCCGTCCCGTGCCCACCATCAACGCTTCGGCCACCGGCCAATCGGCCGGTTCATCAATCTCAAAAGCGCGTAAGGGAGGTACGACGTATTTGCCGATGCGCCCAAAGAAGCGGAAGCGATGGGCGAGAAATCCCTCGACGCGCATGGCATAAACCGCGCCCACCTCCTGGAACTCCGGTTCCCGCTCCTGGCGGCGCAGGCGGCGCGTTGCTTCATGGTTGATGCCGGTCATACGACCGTCGCCCGCGTCGCGCCAGAGGAAGTAATGGTAAGGGATCATGGTGACGGCCGTATCATACCCCCCTTGCCGTATCAGATTGACTGTACCGTCAATGTCCGCCGGCGTGGTCAGGGGCGCGGTGCATTGCAAAAAGGCAAGCACAGCGGGGTGGTAGTTTTCGTTGGCCGCCAATGTTTCCAGGGCGTGCAGCAGCGCCGCTTCGGAAGAAGCCGTATCGGTAGCCAATTCGTCGGGGCGCATGAGGACATCCGCGCCGTAATCTTGGGCGATGCGGGCGATTACCAGGTCGTCGGTGGAGACGAGGACGCGGTTAATGTGGGCGGCTTCCTGGGCGGCTTCGATGGTCCAGGCGAGAAGGGGTTTACCGGCTAACGGCCGACTATTTTTGCGCGGAATCCCTTTGGAGCCGCCGCGCGCGGGGATGATAGCTAACGTTTCGCTCATACAGACAGCGCCTCTTGGATGACACGTTTCACGCTTCACGGCTGACGGAAACGGCCGCGCACCAGGGCAACCATATCCAACAGTTCATGCCGCTCTCCCAAAAAGAGGATGAGCAGGTAAGGAATAGAAAAGAGGGCGGTTTTGAGAACGGCCGTCGCCCAATTCGGCGTCACGTCTTGCCAACCGGCAAGCTGAAAACCTATCAAGGCTGCGCCCAAGCCAACAGCCACAGCCACACCCGGCAGTAAAAACAACCGCCGCACCGAAAACTGCACAAATTGGCGCGCCGCTCGCAGCAGCAAAAACAAGCCCACCAGCAACATCACGTTGACGGCCAGGGCCACGCCTTCAATACCCCAGGGCAGGCCCAGCAAAAACAATCCGGGGATCATAATCAGCAGTTGGATAGCGCGAATGCGCAGAACAATGGACGGACGACCAACGGCCGTAAACAACGTCGCAATCGTCGCCTTCAGCGGATCCAGCAGCGTAAACAGCAGCATCAAACGAAAAGTCGTCATCATCGGCAGCCATTTTACCCCAATGATCAGATAAATAAACTCCGGGATGACCAACGCCAGCAGCCCGCCAAAGTAAAAGCCGCTGCGTACCAACAGCGCATTGCTGCGAAAAAAAGCCTGGGAAAGACGGTGTGTATCCCCTTTCAATTCCGCATACGTCCCCGTGACAACCTGGTTAATCGGCGTCGCCAACACCTGGCGCGGGTACGTGGCAAAGGTATACGCCCGCGAATAAAAGCCGAGCGCCTCTTTTCCTAGATAAATACCTGTCCAGAGATCATCCAGCCGGTCGAGCGCCCGTGTTAGCGCCGCCGCGCCTACATCTTGTACACCAAAACGCAAATAGTAACGCACCACACGCGGCACCCAGGCGAAACGGGGCCGCCAAAATGGCCGCCACAGATACAATCCCCCCGCCGTCACCAACAGCATCACCGCATCTGTCGCCAGCAGCGCCCACACCGCCACGCCGCGCAGCGCCAGGAGGACGGCTACCAGCGTGGAGAGAATGTCCATCACCGTCTCGATCACCGCCAGCCGTTGATGGGCAACCTGACGCACTAACAGAAGGCGCGGCGTCTCTGTCAGTTGCGAAAGACCGCGCACAACAACTAAAAAGATCAGCGCCCCCCGGTTTAGGCCATCGGTCAACCAGAAAGCGGCCAGGATGTGCAGCGCCCCCCAGGCGAGGACAAACAGCGTGGTCAATGTAAAATGAACGGCCGCCGCCTGTTGCACATCCTCAGTTTCCTCACAGCGATGCAAAAAAGCGGTCCCCAGGCCAAATGTAGCAAAAACAATGGTCAACGCCACCCACGAACTGGCAAAGGCATACACGCCAAAAGCCGTGACCGGCAGCAAACGCGCTAAAATAACGGAACGAGCAAAGAGAACCAGCACGCTGATCACGTTGGCGGCCATATTCCAGCCAACGGAAACAACACTACGTTTGAGCAAATCCATAAGCGTTTCCGTACTCGACTACGGCAAAGGTGATAGCAGCTCCCGCAGCCGCGAGACCACCATTTCCATAGCGACTTTATTCTCTCCCCCATGCGGAATGATGATGTCCGCGAATTCCTTGCTCGGCTCCACGAACTTCATGTGCATCGGCCGTACCGTCGTCAAATATTGCTCAATCACCGAATCCAACGAACGGCCGCGTTCCTCCATATCCCGCTTCAACCGCCGAATAAAGCGCACGTCATCGGCCGTGTCCACAAAAATCTTAATGTCCATCAGCTCGCGCAGCTTACGCCGGGTAAAAATGAGGATGCCATCCACCAAAATAATAGGGCTGGGTTCCACCAATACCGTCTCATCCGTGCGCCGGTGCAGCGTAAAATCATAGACGGGAACCCTGACCGCTTTGCCGTCCAACAACAGCTTGATGTGCTGCACCAACAGCTTATTCTCCAGAGAACGTGGGTGGTCGTAATTTTGCTGCGCGCGCTCTTCCAGGGTCAGGTGGGGGTTGTCGCGGTAGTAAGCATCGTGAGGCAAATAGGCCACCGTAGACGCGCCTACCGCGTGCAGCACATTGCGCGCCACAGTGGTTTTCCCCGAAGCCGTCCCTCCGGCAACGCCAAAGACAATCGGCCGTTGTTGACTCATGCAACCCTCGTCTAGAAACATCTGTAAACCATCCAAATAAACAGACAAAAAAAAGACCCTGGTATCTTACCAGGGTTCTCTACAATGAAAAAGCCACCCAAGGGACTTGAACCCTTAACCTACGCTTTACGAAAGCGTCGCTCTGCCAAATTGAGCTAGGGTGGCGAAGTGGGCAAATTATATCAACTGCGATCAGGCTTGACAAACTTTGTGCAGCAGTGGCGTAGTACGGTAGCGTAGGAGTTGCGCTTGTATGACCTGACGCAACTGCGTACAATGTCCGCAAATAGGAGATAAACATGCAACGATTCAAAAAATGGATACGGCCGTTCCCCTTACGCAAACTATGGCCGGCCTTCCAAACAACCTTGTACCTGGTGCTGGGGACCACCCTGGCCGCCCTCGGCTATGCGCTGTTCCAGATACCCTTCAATATCGTTGCCGGGGGGTTGTCCGGCATTGGGATTATGATCAACCACTTCACGGGCTGGCCGGTGGGCCTCATGTACTGGATCATGAACGTGCCCATGTTAGCGTTGGGTTTTTACTATTTGGGGCGCTGGCGTTTTGTCACCAGCACCCTGATCGCCGCCACCATTTTTTCCGTCATGGTAGACATGTTTGGCCTTTACCTACCCCAGTTGATGAACCAGTTTCCGGTGACGCAAGATTTGCTGCTGAGCAGCCTGTACAGCGGCATTGTTGGCGGCATTGGCGCCGGGCTGGTATACCGCGCGGGCAGCACCTTTGGCGGGACGGCTATTGTAGGGCGAGTGATACAACTGCGCACCGGCCTACCCCTGAGCCAGGTTTATGCCTTCACCGATGGGTTTATTATCCTGGCGGCCGGCCTCATTTTTGGTTGGGAGATTGCCATGTACGGCTTCCTGGTGCTGGTGATCAGTGGCCTGGCCGCCGATTACACGCTGGAAGGGCCGAGCAGCACGCGCACGGTGACGATCATCACCAACAAGCCGGAGGAAATGGTGCGCGCGCTCATTGCCGAGGTGCATCGCGGCGTCAGCTATTGGCAGGTGACCGGTGGCTATACGGGTGAAATGCGTTACATGGTGATGTGTACCGTGTACCGGCCGCAAGTGAACCTGGTGAAGCGGGTGGCGGCCGAAGTAGAGCCGGAAGCATTTGTGACCATTGGCGTCAGCCATCAGGCGTTGGGCCGGGGGTTTAAGAGGTTGGCATGATGGGAATTCGGCCGTCTGGAAACAGCCGGTCGCTGCGTTTACCAGTTCACGGTTTAAGAGGTTGGCATGATGGGAATTCGGCCGTCGGTGACTGTAATCGGTTCACACGATGCGCGATTTTTGTTACACTGTGCGCCATGAATGACGATGGCATTGAATTTCACGTAGAAGAGAAGGGGTTGGCGATCTTGCGCGTCAATCGTCCCGGCGCCCGGAATGCGTTGAATTGGGCGGCGCAGGAAGCGTTTGCGGCCGCGGTGATGACTGTTTCGCAAGCGGCAGCCATTCGCGCCCTCATCATCACCGGCGCTGGCGACAAAGCGTTTGTCTCCGGTGGTGATTTGAAGGAACTGCGCGCTCACCCGGAGCCGGAAGCGGGCGCGCGCCTCAACCGCGTCATGGGCACGGCGCTGGCGCAGCTCACCGAACTGCCCATTCCGGTAATCGCCGCCGTCAATGGCGACGCCTTTGGCGGCGGCTGCGAGATTTTAACCGCCTGCGATTTGCGCCTGGCAGCAGCCCATGCGCGTTTTAGCTTTGCCCAGGTCAAGGTTGGCCTGACCTCTGGCTGGGGCGGTACGGGGCGATTGGTGCGCCTGATCGGGCAAAGCCGCGCTATGGAACTGCTGCTCACGGCGCGCCTCATTGACGCCGCCGAAGCGCACCGCCTCGGCCTCATTCACCGCCTTGCGCCGGCCGGGGAGGATGCGCTGCAAACGGCGCGCGCCTGGGCTGCCGAGCTGCTTACCCTGCCACAACAAGCGTTGGCTTTCACGAAAGAATTGGTGCAGACGGCCAGCCACGCCACGCTGGTTGAAACATATTGGCAGGAAACAAAATTGTTCACCAAACTGTGGGCCTCCCCCGACCATCTGGAAGCGTTGACCGCATTCCGGGAGAAGCGCCCGCCGATCTTTAATCAACAGAGTGGGGATTAGGGGAAAGGTACTAAATCTTTTGCCAGACTTCGCTGGCAAAAGAAAGGAAGAAGCCAGAAGGAAGAAAGCAGAAAAGGAACAACGAATATTCTTCCTTCTTCCTTCCTCCTTCTTCCTTAAATATCGACAATTTTTTGTCGCTAGAGGCGCTGTTAGCGCCTAATCCCGGCCATCATTAAGGGAGCCAAAGGAATCATCAAGAATGTCTCAAGCTTTTCTGTGCCCTAATTGTCATGCTTCGTTGGAATATGAAGGGGGGACGTCGCCGACCATTCGCTGCCAATATTGCAACACGACGGTCATTGTGCCGGAACAGTTGCGCACGCCGTTTGGCGGTCGCGCCGGGATGAGTGGCGAAGGGATGCCGCTGGAGACGGCAAAGCTGACCGAGATCGCCCGCCTTATCCAGCAGGGGAAGAAGATTGAAGCCATCAAACTGATGCGCGAGATTTCGGCGATGGATTTGCGGTCGGCGAAAGAGGCGGTGGAGCGCATGGAGCGCGGCGAAGCGATGCAATTTTCTTCGGTGACGACCACGTCGCGCCCTGCTTTTGAGGTAACGCCGCACCCATTGCAGGCGCACCCATTGCCGCCCCAGCCAACGGCCGTCGCCAGCGGCAGTCGTCTCGGCTGTGTCATCGTCTTCGTGACGCTGCTGCTGCTGTTGGGCGCGGGGGGTGCGTTCTTCGTCCTCACCAGCGCCAGCAGCAGCATAACGGAGGTCGTGGTAACGGCCGTATCCAACGTCGAACCAGGAATTCCCGCGCCGCGCGCGACAGCGACGCCTGTAGCGACAGCCACCCCTGCTTTTGCCGCCGAGTCATTCAGCTTTGGCGGGCAAGAGGGGGTTGGTCCCGGCTATTTTAACGACACGCGCAGCATTGGCCTGGATGCGCAGGGGAATATTTACACCGGTGATTACAGCGACGGCCGTATCCAGGTCTTCGACAGCCAGGGCAATTACCTCACCCACTGGTTCATCAACGACACCGATGCGTATATGATTTCCATGACGGCCGATCGGCAAGGGCGCGTCTACGTCATTGAGAAAGGGGCCATCAACCGCTACGATGGGATGAGCGGCGAGCGACAGCTGACTCTGCCCGCGCCGGGCGGCGCCGGCTACCGAGATATGGTCGTCGCCCCAGATGGCTCATTGGTCGCCTTCGCCTTTGCGCCGCCAGACATGCTGGTGTGGTTTGACGCCGACGGCAACATGGTGCAGACCGTCTCCGAAATCTTGAGCAGCCAGACCGGCGACCCGGAATCTGGGGCGCGCCTGGCGGTAGACGGCCTGGGCAATGTGTATGTGCTGGGCGAGACGTTTACCAAAGTGGTGTTCAAATTTGATGCGCAGGGCAAATTCATCACGCGCATTGGCAGCCAGGGTAACGAAGCGGGGCAGCTTCGTTCGCCCAGAGCCATTGCCGTGGATAACCAGGGGCGCATTTACGTGGAAGATTGGGACGGGATTGACGTGTTTGCCGCCGACGGCCGTTTCCTGGATACCATTCCCTTTCGCGGCGTCGCCTTCGACATGGTTTTCAACGACCAGAACGAACTATTTTTGATGGATCGCAATGGCAACCGGGTGGCGCAGTTCACATTGCCACAAAGAGTAGACCAAAAGTGACAACCAGCATCTACGAGCAAATCGCCCATTATTACGACCTGACCCACGCCCGCCTGACAGAGGACATCCCCTATATCTTGCAGTTAGCGCGGCAAAGCGGCGGCCCGGTGCTGGAACTGGGTTGTGGCAGCGGGCGGCTGCTCATCCCCCTGGCGCAGGCGGGGTATACGGCGCTGGGCGTGGACAATTCCCCGGCGATGCTGACGCGGGCACAGGCGCGCGTGCAGCAGTTACCCCCGGCGCAGGCCGCGCGGGTACAGCTGCTCCAGGCGGATATGACACAATTAACGTTGACGGCCGCGCCATCTTACGGGCTGGCGCTGCTGCCCTACAACACGGCCATGCACCTGACGCCGCCACAATTGACGCAAACGCTGCGGCGCGTGCAGCGCTACCTGGGGCAAAACGGCCGTCTCCTCATAGACCTGGCGAACCCCTTCATTGTTGCCGCTACCCTTAATGACCACATGGTCACGCTGGAAAATGTGTTCACCGACCCGGAAACAGGGGAGACAATCGTGCAAATGGCGTCCAACTGGCTTGATGCCGAAGCGCAAATTTTGCACATCACCTGGCTGTACGACGCCAGCCCGACCGCCGGTGGCGCAGTTCAGCGCACCGTCGTCCAGGCAGATTATCATTATTGGTATCCGCACCAATTGGAGATGGCGCTGCACGACGCCGGCCTGCGCGCGCTGCGCTTTAGCGGTGATTATGCCGACGCGCCCTTTGACCAGGAGAGCGAGCGTCTGCTGCTGTTGGCTGCCCCGTCGCCATAAAGAGGTTGCGCCCAATTATACTCGCCGTGGCCGGTCTACTTCGGCTTTGCTCAATACATGCCTGACCGCGCCACCTCTGGGGTACTAACGGACCAGGGCCAGGTAGAGCCAAAAACCGGGTGAGCTGAATTCATAAGCGCCCAGGTCAATGGCGCCGTTGACGATACGGCCGTTGCCCGCAAAATCCACATCCCCCGCCAGCGCCGTGTTGTCGCCCCGGTCAATGGCCGGTGACGCGGCCAGCAGGCGCAAATCGGGCGCGACCATGTTTACCAACTGCGGGTCGGCAAACAGCGCGTGCGCGTCATTTCCTGTGCCCGCCTGGTATGCGGCAAAGCCATCGTACCAAACTGTTTGCCATTCCCAACTGCTGTTGGCCGCCCCGGCCGGGGCAAAATAGAGATTGTAATCCACCAGATTGTCATTGTTTTGCGCGTACCCATTGGTCATGAACAAACTTTGCGCGTTGGCGACAAAGATGTTGTTTTGAATGATGTTATCATGCGTATCAAACTGGATGGATAGTTCCCCGGTAAAGCTCTGGTTGGCGTCGTTCTCGAAAAAGGTGTTGTTGAGGATGGCGCAGTGGTGTGTGCTGCCGCGCTGCGGGTCATAGCCGCCCATGCTCAGCCCGGCAACGTGGTTATGGTAGATGAGGTTGTTGCGCACGGTGATGTAACTGGTGGCACGGCCGTTATGTTCGCTGGCGATTTCAATGCCGAAGTTGGATTGGTAAACGCGGTTGCGCTCGATGATGATGTCTGTGCCGCCATCCACGTAAATGGCCGCCGCGGCCTGTTCGCCGCCATAAGCCGGGTTGGCGAGCGTATCAATGTTGTAGACGACATTGTCGCTGACCACACCGGCGCGCGCCTGGTCATAGGCTGGGTCGGGGGCGGTTCCCTCAAAGCCAATCAGGTCAATGCCAATGTTGTCGTTGTCGTGGATGGTGTTGCCGCTGATGATGAAGTCGGTGACATTGCCGTTGAGAACCAGCGCTTCGCTGTTGCCCAGTTTCAGGTCATGCAGGTCGTTGTTTTCGATGCGGATGTCGTGGATGGCGGTAGGCGCTGCGGTACCGTAAACGGCAAGGCCATGCGCATTGCCGTTCGCGCCGCCGTTGTTCTCGATGTGGTGAATGTGGTTGTGGCGCAGGGTAATGTGATGCGCAGCGCCGGTGATGAAAATGCCCATCGGCGTGTCTTGAGCGCGGCTGCTGCGTTGGTTACGCAGTTCCAGACCGTCAATAAGCAGGTAGCTCTGGTTGGCGATGGTGAGGAGGGCGCTGTCGGGGTTGGCAAGGGCGCTGCCATCGAGAACGGCCGTTTCCCCCGTATAACTTTGTAAGGTAATCCAGCCAACGGCCGTGCCCGACGCCTGAATGGTCACCGCCTCCGTATAGACGCCACCCCGTACCAGGATCGTATCGCCGGCGCTAACGCTGTCAACGGCGTGCTGGATGGTGCGCCAGGGCGCAGCCAACGTGCCAGGGTTCTCGTCCAGGCCATCGGACGCGACGTAGTAGGTGGTGGGCGTGTGCGGCATTGCGGACGCATGGGCGATGGGGGCGTCGCTGGGCGTGGGCTGTGTGGGCGCGGCGCAGGCCGCAGTCAGAATGACTCCGTAACAAATCAGGCGCAAGAATTTCATGTACATAATGACCTCGGCCAGGAATTTAACACAAAATGGCAAAAGTGCATTTACTCTATAAGACTCTGATTGACTGATAAATCTCATTTTCGGGGTTCGGGGCAAAAGGTTAGGAACACGGATTAAATAAGTTACGCTGATTGACTGACAAATCTCATCTTCGCGGTGACGACAGCGA
>JACSRF010000227.1 GCA_014879875.1 Anaerolinea sp. | reverse complement strand
AAATAGGTATGAATATATCTGTTGTCGAAATAAATTGATTTTTGATTTAGGGAAGTGAAAGAGGATGGGCGTCAGGGATGACAGCCGCCGTCATCCTACGCCATCCTGGGCAGAGCGGGGAGAAGCCTGGGGGAAGAGAGAGTGGAGTGTGGAAGCGGATTTCAATTTTCGTTCTCTACCGTCAAAACCTGGACAAACGGCAACGGCGTTGCGCCTTCTTTGCGCCAATGGGCAAGCGCCACCTCAAATGGCACAATGCCACCGTTGCCATGTAGAAACATGACCACTTGCCCATCGTCATTTTCAACTGCTTCCCAACCAGTCAACGACATCACGGCCAGCAATTCCATTGATTCATCATCCATGACGTTTAATCTCCGCCTCAATCGCCTGCAAAATTTCATCCGCAATTTTCTCTTCATTTTCTCGTACAGCATCGGCCTTTGTGCGCCAACGCCCTCGATGTACGCTTGCCTGCTCCACCGGGTCTTGCACCAGTGGGCCATACGGTGTGTTATTGCCCACAATCGTTTGCACCCCGAAGAGGTCACGCCGTACCACATGCGTCCAACGCCGCCCTAATGTACCTGTACGCCGGTACTGTTGATTCGGGCGTTCTGGTGGATACACATGCAGATACGCCACCAACAGCGCCCCAATCCGATCATGTGCGGTCACCAAATACAGCGGATTCTGCAACGCCTCCAGAATAGCTACGACGCGATCTTGCCCCTCCATTTGTGCATCCATCAATTCACGCTTAGATGTGGGGTGCGCAAGTGCGCAAGCAACTCGCCAGCAGAATCGAACTGCTGTTTACAACTTAAGCACAGAAACCCCACCTTAACCAATACCCTACCATAAAACCGCACTCGCCTGGGTGGATTCACAGGCATGTCAAACTCAATCCATCCTTCATCTGGGTCGGCACTTGTAAACAGTCCGGTCACATCAACGCCATCGCATAACACGCGATGGCCGGGAATTCGCTGCAATTCCTGCGCACGAACAACCACATCAACCTCCTGGCGCGTCCTTTGCCAGCCCCACAGACTGCATATGCAGCGGCCCACAGTAATCACAAACTAACTCATCGAAGGCTGTCAACCAAATCCAGTGCCAACTCCCATCCGCCATTTTGTCCAATACCACATCACAGCGACAGCGCGGGTGCGAGTCGTCTGGCGGCCGTTTCTGCGGTGGGTAGTCGGCCAGGTTGCTAGATGTATAGGCCGACACCTTGCCCTCCACGTAGGCGCGCGTGGCCTCCGTCTCCGCGATCAGGTAGCCGCGATCAATACCCAACAACCGCTCGATCCAGGCGGTATCTGGCTCATAGGCAAAAATTGGCCGTACCCCATCGGCCAACTCATCCAGTGTCCCCCCATCCAAAATCCAACGCTGCATCACCCCCCGCAACTTCGCCTCGGTGGTGTTGTTAATGCCCGTCACCAGGTCAAAGGCGTAGCCGTTGACGAAATCGGCCGCCGCCTGATTCGCCAACTCCCAACTGAACCCCACAGCTGGCACATACGGGATGCTGGCAACGGCCGTTTCTATTCCCACAGCCGCCGCTGCTGCCAAAAATGCGGTCAGTGCATCTAAAAGCTGTCCACTATTACGATCCAATGATGAGCGAATGTTGTACAGTGTGGCGTCAACCGTCACGCCACCGGGCGTCAGTTCCAGGGCTATCTGTTGCGCTCGCAGTGCCGCCGCAATCCGTCTTGCGCCCTCCTCCTCGAGCTGGGCTAGTTCCTCATGATCGTCGCGTGAGGGAACGCTCTTGGCGAAAGGGGGCAGCAAACGCTGCCTTCACCTCCTCGTCCGTTTCCGCTGCCAACAATTGCCGCCGCACCCCTAATACCTCGGCCAGTGTCAGACAATCTGACTCGAAGGGAATTGTGTATGGTCGTGCCTGCCCCATCCGTTTCAACACCTTCCGTTCCCATCGTCTCAACTCGTCCTGGCGCGCCACAAACGCCTGATGCCGTGTTTTCAGCACTGCCAGCGCCTTATCCTCATCTACCACTGCATCTGGCAGCGTTGTGGGCGCCGCAGGCTTGTCTGCTCCGCGTGGCTCATACCCCGCACCCATACGCAGTTCATCCTCAGTGAGCACGTGCCTATCAAACAACTGCACCAGGCTCCCCACCTTCCCCGCCTCCATGCGCTGAAATACTTCCAACTGGTCAGGACGAAAGCGCAGCAAATACCCGAACCTCCGCAACAAAAGATTCGCCTTCTTCGCAACAAACTGCATTTCTGGCACAATTGTTTTGGTGTAATAATGAATGTCATCCTGCTCGGAGACGGCGCGATTTGACGCATCGCTGAACACAAGCGAAAGCGGCACGCCATAGGCTACGCATATTTCCCGCTGCACAGGGTCTTTGACGTTTTGGTGGATGGATAAATCGCGCAACGGTGGGGTCAGCGATTGCACCTTCATTCCACCCGACAACACCTCAATGCCAAAAGCATTGCCAATGCCAGTTAATACTTGCTCTAAATACCGCTTGATCCGCGACTTTTCTGGTTCAGGTGGGTCGGATTCGGCAAAAACTAGCGTTTTGCCAATCGCTCCCCGCTCGAAATACATCTCCAAAAACTTGTCCAGGTTGTTGTGAATACCCGCCGCGCGACTGGCCGAATCGCTGGGGCCAATGTTTGCCCCTGACTCATTAATGCCCGGTCTCCAGAAATAGGCGACATCATCTAATACCAGCGGCTTGGGGGCACGGCCGTTAATCGTGCGCATGAAACCTGTAACCCCACGTTCTGCACTGTAAACAGGCTTGATCGTGCGCGGGTCCAGATAGCGCAGTTTCAGCAGTTTCACCCGATTCCGCTCTGCATACCAGTACGATTCATTTGTCACGCATTGCGTTAGCTCTGTGCGCCATAGCAAATCGTCAAAATCAACTGTAAATGGCAAATTGTCCTCGGTTAGCGGAGCGCCTGTTTCCTCATCTACCTGTGGCACAGGGAAATTTGCCGCCGCTACCACATGCCCGGTTGCTGCGTCTAATATCTGACGTGGCAACCCGGCAATCGTCTGCGAACGCAGCTCCACACAACGAAACAGTGTTGCCACCCGTCCCATCAATGTCGCCGTATCATGTTCGTGCTCTTTCCCAAACCACCGTTCCAGATCGCTGCGCGTCACACTGCCAAAGGTGATGTCCTTCAATGCCAGGTCGCCGTCATGGGTCTCATCAAGTGTGTAAATCTTCGTTTGTCGCCGTTTCATGTGCCCTCCGTGACCGCTATACGGCCGTTTACTTACTCAAGCACGCTATCTCCCAGGGCAGCATCACTATCTGCCCAATATAAATCAGGTGACATTGCTCAATCCCTGGGTTTACCTGGCAGAGAAGCGCCCACTGCGGTGGTTGCCCATAGGCACAGCCATAATGAAAGAGTGCAATGTGCGTCAGCGTTTCCCCCGCAGCCACCACATGCACCGGGGGCGCAGGCGTCGCCGTGCTTGTGGGCATAGGCGTACTTGTAGGTACGGGCGTAGTGGTAGGGGAAGCCGTACTTGTGGGCATGGTCGTTGGCCGCGTCTCCGTAGCAACGGCCGTCTCTGTGGGCATCAATGTAGGCGTCAACGTTGCGATGGGCGTCTGGGGAGGCGCAGTCGTGAGCACGGCCGTTGCCGCCCAAGTTGGCGCAGTCGTCACCGTTGGCAGCGCCGCCGGCGGCTCATGCCCGCACCCCCGCAGCCAAAGCCATATGCCAATCAACAACGCAACAAAAAACAGCAGCAAAACAAAACGCTTCATTCCTCACCATCCTTTAGGGTCACATTTATGCAAACCCCGCTCAGTTGATCCGAATCAATTGCCTCCACTACCACATCCACCAGGCCGCTTTCAGCGCCGCCACCGTTACGTAATTCTCCGCGTGGGCATAATGGTCTGCTCCCGTTTCCACGTAATGCGCCACCACCTGCCCACCCTGGCGCGATGCATCCACCACCCGCGTCGGCGCTTGCAGGTGCGCGTAATAGTCGCGCACATTGCGAATAGAGGCGGGCAGCGTATTCTCCTCCTCCACGAAACGAGCCAGAGTCATGTCTAGGCTGCGCGTGCGATCAACATCCACGACCCCATCACGGCCGTTCCACGCCACCGGCTCCTGCTTCTTGCTGCCCTGCCCACCGTGATAGTAAGCCAGCCAGACACGGCCGTCTGGGTGCTGTGCCTGAAACTCGCGCGCTTTACGTGTCTCCGGTAGGGCGTCAATCACGCACGTCTGTACACGGTACTGCTTGATGAGAGTATTCAACTGCTCGAAGCGTTCCACCTCACCCGCGTAGCGCAGCGGTCGCGCCAGTGCATCCCCCTGCTGCGTCAGTGCCCCTCGGATAATGACATGTAGCACCTTGCCCACATCCACCCCCATGAACGTGACTTCACCGGCCACCGCCCCCGGCGCATACTCCCGCCGGCAGTTGTCCAAAATCTTCTCATCAACCTGTTCGCCACGCGGCCGGTAAGGCAGCCCCAAATCCTGGTTGAAACACTCGCGCCGTCGCGTCTCATCTGTGCTGCTCAGAGCGTTGACAATCGCCAGCAAATCTACCGTTGCTCCAAACAACCTGGACAAATGAAAACCGGCAATGCGCCGCGATGGTTCGCTTGCCACCCATTCACCATCTGCCAGGCGATCAAGCTCCGCACCGCAATACTCGCAGGCCGCATACGCACGGCCGTCTTCCATGCCATACCACGCCACCGGACGCCCCAGGTCATCCCACTCAATGACCACATGATCAATGGTCATCATTTGCTTTCGCCCACACGCCGGGCAAGGCACAAACCACTCCCGCTGATCCGATTGCATCCATTCTGCATGAATGCCCCGCCCGTGATAGGTGGGTGTAGAAATGTCCAGTTCCATCGGGGACTTGCTGTGCCCCAGGCGCTTCCGCGCAATCTCTGGCGCGCGCGGGTCTATTTCGTCCAACTCATCCAGCACCAAAAAATCAGCATCCACTGATTTCAGTTGCGGAGCCAGACCGCTTGGTGTCACCATGCCATGCCGCAAATAGAGGAAGCGGTCGCGCACCCGCTTCAAACTCATGCGATCCGCGCCCCGCTTCGACGCATTGTTTGCCCCAGACACAATCCCGTTCAGGTACGGGCTAACTTCCAGCGCTGGCCCAATACGCGCCGAAGAAAAATCAATCACGCCGCGCTCAGTGGGGAAGACATACAATGTTGTTGCCTGCTGCACATCACACGCATACAACGCGCGGCTGATGCCGTACTCACTGGCTCCCATCTGACCCGCCTTGTACACCACCATGCGCGGGCTGTCACACTCGTATAGCCCCACCAGATACTTGTGTTGGCGCAAATCGAAAAACACATCCGGCTTCAACGAGGCGCGGTAAACCATCACCCACGTTAGCAGGCTAGGACGGCCGTCATTGCGCCGCAAATCATCAGCCAGAAACGCGGCCAGCGTTCCTGTCCTGGAAATTGGCAAGGGTGTTCTCAATCTGCTCCTCAGACAAATTGGCGATGGCCGCTGCCAAATCATCAGCAGCAGACCTCGCTGGCGGTGGCAATTCCACCACCAGCTTCTCCAATCCAACCAGCTTGTTCTGCCGATCTATCACATCCAGCACCAGGCGCGCCGCCTGCGCGTCTGGCGGCCGTTTCTCTGGCGTCTCCGCTTCCGCACGCAATTCCGACACCACAACGCGCATAGTGTTCACGATGGTGCGCAGTTCACTCGGATCAACTGCCACCTCAGACTTGCTCAAATCCTTCAACAAGTCGTACACGCGGCTTAACGATGTTTTCAGAATACCGGTACGCGCCGCGCGCACAGCCTGGTACTCGTCAGTGATTACGGCAGTCTCGCCTTCGCCCTCTTCCTTTTCTTCCTTCGTGGGGGTAGAGGAGACGGGATCGTCAACAGCCAGCGACCACCAGGTACGTAGCACGTCGTCCAACCGCTCCATTTGCAGCGTGCGGAACTCCTCCGCTTTTTCGGCCGTGCGTTCATTCGTCTGAGCCAGCACGGCGCTCACATCGCGTTCGGCCGTAGATTTGGTATAGTTAATACCCATCTCCGCCGAAATGATCGCTGCAATGTCCCTAAACGAATGCCCGACCTTACGCAGCTTCACCGCGCGCTCGCGCCGCTGTGCTATCGTCACTCTTCTGGGGCTGGACTTGCCGCCTACCATACTTTTACTGTCCCATTTCCTTATAGTCCCACTGATAGGGTCCCCGAAATGCGCGATCCCCTTGTACTATGCGAAACAAAAAGCGGCACGTTACAAACGTAACGTGCCGCTGTCGGGAGCCGAGAGGGGCGGGGGGCGGGGACGGCTTAGTTAGCCGACGGTCGGTATCGTTTATCTTCCGGTAATTTCAACATCTCTTCGATATATTCCAGAGAACGCGCTGCGGCGGCAATGATCTGGCGCAGTTGGCGGCGCGTACTCATCAACTGTTCCCTATCCTCATCCGTCATCAATACTTGCTCACCTTTCGCTTTTGCCATACCAATACATCATCCGCTCCTTGTCAGTTTAATCATATTTTATCTTATTAAATATGCAGTTACAATGATCATAAAAGCGACATCTGCCAATGACTGTCAACGCCATCCCCGGCAAAGGGTGTTAGCAATGGTTTCCATACTTCCTGTTCTTCGGCGCGGTAAGCTGCGATACCCAACTCTGAGTACATGGCGCGGGTCTCGCTGTTGGATTCCAGCGCCAGGTACAGGCCACTGTCACGACCGCGCTTGGGCAGCACATACTCCTGCATAATACGCCGCTTGTGCCAGGCCGCTCGCTGATAACGATGACGCTCTGGTTTGAAGTAAGCCTCCTGTGGCTGCCACCCATCCAACTTTGCCGCAATACTCCGCATCGTCTCCTCGCGGTATTCCTCTGTGCGCGCCGTGATGAGGATGACGTAGCAATCACGAATGGCGTCTACCAACCAGCGCCGATATGTCTCCTTCGCCACATCTGGGCCGCGGCGGAAGTCAAACGTCTTGGACGAGTTCTCTACCAGGGTGTAATTCAAGTCCAACAAAATTATTTTCTGCATCATCAATCTCCTGATGGTAGTTGGGTGAGCAAGGGCAGCGTCTTGCTGTCCCAGGGTTTTACCTGGGCATAGTTAGACTTCATCAACTGCCGCCACAGGTGCATGAGCACCCGCGCCTCGCTGTACTGCTCGGCCGCAATTAATTCAGCGATGTAAGCGTCAATAACCTGCCCAATCGGACCTTTGCGCAACGGCAGATTGGGCAGGTTTTCTAATGGGGGCAGTATATCTGATACGCGCTTGCCTTCCGTTTCGGCCGCCTCAACAGCCGAGGCGCTGAACAAACTGGAAAAGTCGAATAACGGCCGACTGTCCTCAGCCTCCTTCAATTTT
Source organism: Anaerolinea sp. (assembly GCA_014879875.1). Taxonomy (GTDB): domain Bacteria; phylum Chloroflexota; class Anaerolineae; order Promineifilales; family Promineifilaceae; genus JACSRF01. The sequence continues at coordinate 16,461 of JACSRF010000227.1, read as the reverse complement.
CCCACATACTCCATTACATGCTTGCGCGCTGGTGCATAGGTTTGGCGATTCAGCCATTGAATGACCTGCCGCTGTCCATCATGGCTGAGTTGTGAAATCTCCTCGGCATAGCCCAGGTTCAAATGACCTTGCCGTACCAAAACCTGAATTTCAGGAGCCAGCGCCAGCAGCTTCAAGCGGCTGTTTACCCGCGAATAGCTAGTTTGCGCCACCTGCACAAGGCGCGCCTTTGACCATCCCGCCTCCATTCGCTTCTGATATGCCCATGCCTCTTCCATTGGGTTCAGGTCTTCCCGTTGCAGATTCTCCACCAGCATAATCTCCAGCGCCAGATCATCGTCCGAATCACTGCGGATGATGGCCGTAATGAAGCCTGGTTTGCAGCGTTGGCTTTCTTCCCATTCGCCAGCGGCAACCTTCTCAGTGTAAAGCGAGACCGCCCGAAACCGGCGTTCTCCAGCAATAATTTCATAATCATCTGCCGCACCCGAACGCACCACAATGGGTTCAATTAAACCTGTTTCGGAAATGGACTTTGCTAGGCCAATCAATGCCGCATCCTCAAAGTAAGTACGGTCATTGGCGATAATTTTCCCTGGGGTAATTTGAATTAACGGAATCTCGGCGATCATGGTTTTCTCCTTACACGATAAGTATTATTAAGTATTATCTAATTATACTATACCCCCATCCTATGTCAATAAAAACACATGTCCCCTACACGAGATATGAAAGATATTTTCACTTGTCAATGCGCTAACAAAAAGTTGCATCAGTGATACTTTGTGTGATTAAATAGTATTATATGTCTGAGGAAATACTGAAACTTCGTTACATACCCTTGCACAACGCGCGGCGTTGGGAACAAAACCCAAAGCTACACGACATGGCAGCCATCATGCGGGTCATTAGACGCTATGGATTTCAGGACCCGCCCAAGTTTGATCCCAACCTCAATGATGGGCGCGGGGGGCTGGCGCATGGCAACGGCCGTACCGAAGCCCTGGAAATGATGCAGGCAGCCGGCGAAACGCCGCCCAAAGGGATTGGTGTAGACGAAACAGGCATATGGTACACCCCCGTTTTGTTTGGCAACGACTTCCCCAGTCAGGTTGTCGCAAAGGCCTATGCCATTGACCACAACAACCTGACCGTGATCGGTGGCGACCTCAGTGCCTTATTCGCCACCCGCATGTGGGACCCTCACGCTTACGCCCTTTTACTAGAAGAACTAGAGGGCGTTGGACAACGGCCGTTGACGCTAACGGCCGACGAAACAACTATCTTACAACAGCAGGTGTTGGATCAGCAGACATTAGAAGGCTCGCGCCCCCTCAAGCCATATGACTGCACCATCGGTGCGTATCGCTTCACACCCACTGCCCCAGAATTTGAGGCATGGCTTGATACCGTTTGCCTGGAAGTAGGGAGCGAGGACAGCGACGCCATCACTGCGCTGATTCGGCAACGGCTGAATATTCCATTTACAGATGAGGAGTTGCACGATAATGGTGAATCCCCCGATTGATCAAGTGATGCCCAATGGGAAATGGGCGTTTGGTGATGATGTCACCGACGTCTTTGACAACATGCTAGAACGTTCCATTCCCCAATATCAGATCATGCGCCAGGCATGTTTTGATCTGGCCGTAAAATACCAACAACAAGACACAGCCATTGTTGATTTAGGGTGCAGCCGCGGCGAGGCAATGGCTCCGTTGGTAGACAGGTTCGGCGCATACAACACATTTGTAGGCGTCGAAATGTCGCCACCCATGTTGGACGCCATCCGCGACCGCTTCAAATCCCAGATCACATCCGGTATCGTAGACATCCGCGATATGGATTTGCGCCGGGAATTCCCAGCGGTGCGCGCCAGCGTTGTTCTTTCCGTTTTGACCCTCCAGTTCACCCCCATTGAGTACCGCTTGCGCATCGTCAAAAATATTTACGATCACTTGGTACCGGGGGGCGCTTTGATTCTGGTAGAGAAGGTATTAGGTGCGTCGGCCGACATTGATGAAACCGTTGTACGTATCTACTACCAGCTCAAAGCCCAGAATGGATACAGCCAGGATCAGATTGAGCGCAAACGCCTCAGCCTCGAAGGTGTTCTGGTTCCTGTAACCGCACGTTGGAATGAAGAGTTGTTGGCTTTATCTGGGTTTCGTGAAATTGACTGTTTCTGGCGATGGATGAACTTTGCCGGATGGGTCGCTATCAAATAAAGATCACCGAGGTCGCCCCTTGAGGGCGAGCGTTCCCGTGGCCTTGTGGAACGGGGGACTTGTGGGTGGTGTGTAGGTGTTCTTTTGACAAAGCTCATGTTACCAAACGAAACATTACTCCGCTTAGAATACGTGCCGTTGCCTCAGGTGATGGCCTGGCAATGGGGAGCAAACTCCAAACTGCACGAACTAGAAAGTTTAATTGACGCCTTCTTGCGTTATGGATTTCAAGACCCCCCAAAGTTTGACCCCAATCTTAATGATGGGCGTGGGGGGTTGGCGCATGGCAACGGCCGTACCGAAGCCCTCGCCCTCATGCAACAGCGCCAGATGGAACCGCCACGTGGCATCCCACTGGACAATGAGAGTGGTGAATGGTTAATGCCGGTCGTTTTTGGTAACGATTTGCCAAGCCAGGAAGTTGCCAGCGCCTACGCCATTGACCACAACAACCTGACCATGGCCGGCGGCGATTTCGCCGATTGGGAAATTGCCCGTATGTATGATCGGCAAAAGTATATGTCCATGCTGCGCGATCTGGATCAATTTGAACAACTACCAGAAACTGTCGAAAGCGCCGACATTTTCCAAACAATCGCCAAAGACACTGGTAATCAGGGTTGGCTGGATGATGATAAGGAAGGACTTACTCATGAGGAAGCAGCCACCGACAACCATATCGTCACTGCTGACATCGCCGTTAAGATTGGCCCATACCGGCAGATCATTCCCGCTACCGCTTATGTTCCCTGGCTAGAACAACTGAAACTTGATGCCGGTTTTGGCAAGCCAGAGATTATTACAGAACTCAGGAAACGGTTACAACTATGACCAAACCAATCCTTCGCCCATACAACAGCGTTCAACCAAGCGCCTACAATCCCCGCGTTACCGACCCGGAGAGGCTGAAATTGATTGCGTTATCCTTGCGCAAATTGGGATTTCTTATTCCGATTTATGCCGATGCCGCCGGTGAAATCCTCAGCGGTCACCAGCGCCACCTGGTCTGTGGGCAGTTAGGCGTTAAGCATATTCCCGTTGTCACCCTGCCCAAAAGTATGGCGCTGGATGAGCGCAAAACGCTCAATGTGGCATTCAATCGCGGCACCAACGACATGGAAGCCAACGACACGCCAGAGGAATTAACGGCGCGTTTGCAAACGGCTGACGTCTGGAAACTGGCTGAAACCCTGCCTGACCTGACTCTCGGCGCCTCTGAGTTTTACCCCTGCCTTAACACGCGCACCATGCCCATCCATGTCTTACTCCAGGCCAACACCGGTCGGTGGGTGCGCCACGCCCGCAACATGAACCGTCTGCTGCTGCGTAAAAAGGTGATCATGCCCATCATCTGTGCCCCGGATTGGACAGTGGTAAATGGCATAGGCCGTCTCGAAGCATTAGCTGAAAGCGGTGTGAACACGGTGGACGTGGTTGTGCTGGAGCAGGAAAAGGTGGCCTTCGCCACCGCCATGCTTAACTACCTGAGCATGGATTTTGACCTACACAACCGCTACGCCGATTTCTTGCGCCACAACTCCTTTCGCCGCGCGGCAACTGCCAGCCTGAACACCGAGGTTGGCTATGGGTTTACCATGTTCGCCTTCCCCACAATGCCGCCCTACAAATTCAAGCTGGCAAACTTGCGCCACCGCATGAAGTGGGAGCGGCAGCACGGCACAACCATTTTGGATTTTGGCGCGGGGCGACTCAAAGAAACAAAGGCAATGCGCAAAGCAGGGTGTTACGTGAGTGCCTTTGAGCCATATTATTGTGGTGACAAGGGTGATGAGATTCTGAAAGAGGCCAGTATCCAACTAACGCGCCAATTCTTGCGCGACGTGGCGGCAGGCAAAGAGTGGACAAGCATCTTCCTTTCGGCCGTTCTTAATTCTGTCCCCTTTTACCAAGACCGCCTGCATATCGTGACCATCGTGCAGGCGCTTTGCACACACGGCCGTGTCTACGCCAGCGCCAACAGCAACAAGCACAATGCCTGGGTTGGTAGCACCACTCGCTCCGCCTACGATACTAACGCTGAAAACGACAATCGCTTTGTCGCCGACTTCGAGCTACACACCACCATCAGCAACTTTGTCAGCAACAACCCCAAGGTCCAGAAGTACCACAGCCCCAAAGAGTTCGCGGATTTATGGGAAACTGGCTTTCAGCAGGTGAAGGTGGGGTACTACGAGGGGCAAGTTGTCAAGGCAATGGCCTGGGAGCCGCGACCGGTTGACCCCGCCCGCCTCCGCGCTGCCCTGGAATTTGAGTTTGACTTGCCCTACCCAGATGGGACACGCATGGGATTAGCGGATGAGGCCATCGCTGCTTTCTCACATCGGCTTGGCCTGAACCTATAAGCGCACTTAATTTGCGCCCCCTCCACATTCCCAATGCGGTACCCCTCGCCTGCACAAATCGCATTCGAGAGATGTCTGCACGGTGTTCTCAGCAGGTTTCTGAGCCACAAGTTTAGCAAGTCTCAAGACCGGCACTGGCAAGACTGCGCCAACCAGATCGTTGGGTCGGCAGTTTCCACCTTCATAATCAACATGGTCTAGCAAAATTAACAACGCTTCTCTTGCATCCATTAGGTGCTCCTTCTAACCAGAATACTGTCGTCTCCCACCACCAAATACAGAGAGAACGGCCGTGCCTGTAAATTCATCTCCCCTCATCTACTTCAAACGGCCGTGTTTCCATGCGCACTCTTCGTATTTCATACCGCACGCCAGGCGGCGCCTGTAAATTCATCAGCGCTGCCAGTCTTTGCAACGGCTCCTCCTCATATCCATGCGAAATTGGCGTCACCACATCACCCTGCACGCGAATCACCTCATAAAAAACACGTCCATCCATCAATTGCTGCACAGTCACACCCCTTAATCAAGAAAAAGGCTCACCCCTTTACTGAACTCCTGGTACAATGTCACACCCGTCTGTGGATTAACTACATAGGGCAAAAAGACCTCCGGCAAAACGGCTAAACCAGCGTCAACAATCGCCATTTGCGCTTCAATCCAATCTTTCACAATACGCCACGCAACGCGCCGCGCTTGTTCCTCTGTTTTCAATCTCTTTGGGACATTCTGGTCCCTATCAATTCTCCGATGCACGCCCTCCCAATTTGATGGAAGCCGAAAGTTAACATATTGCGTTCCAATCTTAACGATGAATGTAACCGCGACGGGGAGAGCTTGCTCATCATAATCCACACTAATAGAACGTGCGCCTGCTTTTGCTAGGACAGATTGCACTTCGCCTAATGTTTTATGAATATCCACTTTTGTTGTGTAGTTGATAATCGGCATTGAGAACTTCCTTTATGTAACATCAAGAAAAAGGCTCATCTGCTGCGGCTGCTTAGGCAGCGACGCAACCGCGTACTGAGCCAGCCACGCCTGCGCCTCATCCTCAGTCAGCGACAAGCTTTCGGCCACGCGCCCGGCGCGCACATTGTTGTACCAACGCAGCACCGCCACAGCATTCGCCAGCGCAAAGGCAATATCCTCCGCCGCCGCCCAACAGTCGCTGCTCATCATCCCATCGCCGTACCCCTCATCCACAGCATAGATGCGATCCAGCAATGCGTCAGCAAAGGGCAACAGCTTCAGGCCATGCTTTTCGTACACCGCCTGCCCCCAGGCCAGGATCACCCCATCGCGCCACCGCCAATAAAGCTGCACCGCCGTTGCCACCAGGTCGCTGGCCTTCTCATCCGGCTTGCCCCCCAGGCTGCGGTAAGCAGCTTTTAGCAGTTCGTGGCGAAGAGCAGCATCAAAAACCGTTCTCATCCTCATCCCCCAATTCGACGCAAAACGGCCGTATCCCTGGCAAAATATCCGCAAACTTCTCCCACCGCCACGCTGGAATGTGGCGGTATACGATGCGCGTCAACCGTCCCCGCACCCGTTCTGTTAAATCAATCCCCGGCAGCCGCGCAATCAGCGCCACCGTCAACGCCAGGTCATGGTTATCAAGCGCATCTTCTGGATCGTTATCAAGCGCATATTGTGGATCTGGGTAAAGGTGACCGGCAAGGCGCGTACATAAAAACTCAACGGTCACAGGGAATGTCACCGGTTCATAGATGCCTCTGCATTCTGACCCTCTGTACCATGACAGAGCCGTCAGCACCATGAAGGCACAATCCGCCCACTCGTCCAATGGATCCAGGTTTCGCCGATTATTGCGCTTATCGTTCGGCCGTTTCTTGCGCAGCATCGCATCTATCGCCTCCCCCGCCTCGGTAAACGCATAGTACAAAGAATCTACCGGGTTGGGGGTAGGGTAATCTGGCTGTGCCAGTTGGCGAAAACGCCATACCAACTTGTGTAAATCTTCTAACTGCTCCGCGTTCATTCAAGCCTCACATTCAACCTTGCTAAAAAAGGTGGCAATCTCTGGCTGCACAGGCACGCCAGTCAGCGCCGCCAACCTTTTCACCTCAGCAAACAACACCTCATCCGCCACTGCCTGCGGGTTATCGCGCAGATCTGGCGGACGTTCCTCCGCCGCCCACTTCTCCCACACTTGCTGCACCAGGTCGCCCGGCAGCAGACCGCGCATCACGATGTAATCCGTCATCCGCCCGGCGTGCCCCCATAGCCCCTTGATGGCCTGCAATTTTGGCGCGGCGTTGGCCTCCAGGATGACAATAATCCAAAGCTCTTCTGGGTACAGATCGTCTAATTCCTCCGGCTTCATTGAGGCGCAAAACACACAGGATGATTTGCCCGGCAGCGGCAAGTCCGCGTCTATGATAGATTGTTGGCACGCCTGGCGATTCATGCCCAGAAGCTGCAAAGGATAGATGTACACATCATTGGCGCGGGGACCAGTAGGGGCGGCTTTGGTAGAAAAGCGCGCATTGCGATACCCTTCCCCCAGGTCGTACCCAACCAGTCGGTAGCACGGCCGTTCCCCATACTGCGCCGTCACCCACCGGTCAATCTCCGCCCCCTTGTACTTGATAGAGCAGCTATGATTGCGCCGGTACGAGATGGAAGGGAGCATCCGATTCGCCAGACAATTCCCGGCCAAGCTAAGGTAAGTGAAATGCTTCGCCTCCCGCTTCATCTCATACCACACATAGTTAGGAGCCGGGAAACTAACCAGCGCCAGCCACTCCTCCATGATGGGCAGGTATTCGTAAAAGCGCCGATGCTCATTACCGAACCAGTCACGCCCGACCATCGCTGTCACCACTGCGTCGGGTCGAACGCCCAGGCGATGCAGTTCTATCAGCATCGCTATCGAATCATCCCCAACGCCATTGGAGACGATGATCGGGGCTTCACTCCCAAGCGTCCCGGCGATACGGCCGTTAGCAAACCCCATTTCTGGAAAGATGCTCAACTGTCGCATCTGACCTCTCTCTTTTCATACTCATCTATCAGGCGCGCTATCCGTTGCCGAATCAATGCCTCTCCCATATCTCTTGCATTCTCGATTTTCTCGTCTGTAATTCCTGCATAAAAAGTCGGCTTTTTGCGTATCTCCTGCTCGATCATCCACTCAGCAACGAGTGGGTATTTTTTCTCCATGCGTCGTCGTAATCGCTTATGCCGCACAATCGCCAGCTTGTCCTGTGGCAACTTCTTCGGCGGGGCGCTAATTGGCGCCCAAACCACAACATATCCGCTGCCTGGGGATCGCATCACCTCTAACTCTTGCGGACAAGCACGCAAATTAGGATGACCAATCGGGTAAAATCGCTCGGCCAAAATGCGCGGTTTCCCTTCTGGCGGGCTGGTATGCGGATTTGCCCAGGTAACTGACCAAACCGCGCCGATCATGCCTTTGCCTCTGCGTCAATAAGCGCGTTAAGAGCTTCTCCACGCATACAACGCATTGAATGGATCTCGATGACTAACTGATAACGTTCGTGAAGCCCGCGCCGTTTGAACTCATCATCCACAAGCGAGATATGTTCGACATTGACGATGCCCGGCAAAATGTGGTGATGAGCGCGGTGCTGATAGCCAACAGGGTCAATCGAACGTGCATAGAGAAAATCAGAAACATGAGTCCACTTCCACTTGAGCAGGAAGCGACCAACATCCATAGAAGCTAACCCTTCTCTGGGCATCCCCCAGGCGTGTCTTATCAGGGTATTCATGTGCGGCACACGTGACACCGTGAGCGTGCGATTGGGAATTGCCGGGAGTGCGTCTGTTGATAACTCCAGACGCATTTGTATTATTGAACCAGTCACGCCACGACCTCCATGCACAAGAGCCTGATGTGAGCGACAATTTCATCTATATGGTTGGTGACGAACTCTACAAACTCATCATCGGTCATTTTGGGCTGACCATACTTGCCTAAAAATGGCTTCTTGTTATTGAGGTCAAACTTAATCGCTCCGGTTTCAGTTACCTCAATCCGGTGGGAAAAACCAAGCATGTGCCCGCCCTGGCCTATCCTTATGTTGGCCCACACGCTCCCGTCACGCTCCACAGCACACTGCGGCGTCATGACCAGGTAACCACCAATCTCGACTATCCACCGTTTGTCTTTCCACATGACTGATTCCTCATCTTGCCATTTGCCTCGAATGCCGATCTCTCGCGTGCGTCCGATCAACGCGATTTCCGGGTAATCGCTTAGCTTTGGTTCATCCCCTGTCCCACGCCATTCGCGGAACGAATCAAGCGCGTTGTATTCAATGTGATTCATCACATCATGCGCCATGTCGCGCTCGATGCCATGAAAATACATCAGCGCATCTTCAACGCCGCTCTTGGTCGCCATGCCACCCGCCTTGTAAACTGCGTAGCGGATACGGCACGCTTCCTGTACCAACGTCTCAAATAGTTCGTCCATGATGACCTCTAGAGGGCGTAACCCCTAAAAAAATCACCGACCCTATTGGTCTCTTCTGCGTACTCATCACCGGCGTTGGCTACACCCGCATCCACTATTGCCGCTAAGATGTTAGAGCGGTTAGAGTCAATGCACGCTTTTGCGACAATGCGCTGTAATGCAGCTATCTCGGTGGCGGTCAGACTTTCTAAGGAAACTTGTAACGATACTGTTTTCATGGGGTACACTCCGGTTGATTAAAAGTGTTCGGTATATCAAGAAATACCCAGGGGAGATGTGCTGCTCCCCTGGGCGTCTGTCGTTTACATCACGCAATCTGGCACGTAAACCAAATCGTCAATCACAGGGCATTCCACACAATGCTCCACCAACTCCGTGTCTCGACGCCCCTGATCAAACCGCCACCAATCCAGCATCCGCATTGCCGTTTCTTCATTTCGGTAAATCTCTGGCGGACATTCGCTCTCGCCATATTTTTCATTCGGCGCTCCGGGAATAACTTTCCATGTCTTCAAAATGTGGGTCATGCTTTCCTCTTTTGTATTTGATGTGATTTAGTATTACTAAATTATATCATGCCCACCCCCCTGGTCAAGCTCCCCCAGGAATTAGTCAAAAATTGGTGTTGAGCCAGACTTCCCACACGGCCGAGGGCACGATTCGCTTCTCGAAAACCAACAACCCCTTCTCCGTACTCCCAACTTTTTGCCACCCCGCTTTGAGAAAGGTGTACCCAGGATTTGTTGATCGCACATGCTGCGGGTCAACATAGGTAAACAACCGAGTTGCCGTCGTCCAATATCGCCGGGCAAATTCCTCGGCATATAGAATCAACTGGCTAGACAACATTGCCCCCTCATTGCGAAATACCGCACAGTTAATCCCCATCTGGTAGCCATTGATATACCGCTCCCGCCGCCACACAAACAGCGCATCCGCACGAGGAGTAATCAATACCAGCTTCTCGCCAGGCCCCACAAACAACTTGGTGCGACGCGCCCGCCGCCGCTTCATGTTACGCTGACTGCTGTAATGCCGTTCGTAAAGCACTCGCGCACGGCCGTCTCCATCCTTCACCGGAATCCAGGGATTATCACTAAACGGCGTGGGCAGCCCTCTGCGTGAAACAATCGCATTAAACTGCTCCGGGTACAAAATATCCACCGCGGCTGCAATTGCCATCGTGGTATCAATTTCGCCGTCGGACTCCATTACGCGCTCTACCACATATTCGAACACATCAGCCCGTTCATCATCTGTCGCGGCATGGAAATCAAACTCCCCGATGAGCCAATAGATGGCATCGTATATTTCACCATCCATCACATACAAACCATACACCCCTGAGCGGGTTGTTGTCTGAACCGAGGAGGATGCTACTGGCAAGTCAACAAACAAATCAAACAAATTGCCCTGCTCCATGTTCCTCCACCTGCCTCTTGTACCATGCCACCTGCCTTGCATAACCAAGACCAGGAGGGTGTGGGACGCTTACCTCGGTACTCAAGCCTGTCAGCGCCATCTCAACCGGTTGACGGTACAATTCCCCACCCATAACATAGACGCGCTGCCAAAGATCGCCCTGCTGACCAGTCAAAATACCCAGGTGGTAAGCAACTCTCATACCCCACGCCCGCCGCTCCTCAGCTTTCATTTGCGTGAGAGTTTGATCATACGGCCGGAGTGGGTAATCAAGTTTGGCTACCCCATACGCCGCCGACAGCACAAAAATGCGCTTGTTCGGCAATTGCAAAACACGCCTCGCATATGCCAACTGAGCCTTGAATAGTTGTCCCTGGTAAAGCTCACCTGCAGGCACGGCTGTTTCCGTTCTCAGCTTGTTCTTGCTACAGGCAATCAAGGCTATCTCATTCATTATTCTTCCTCGCTTGAATATTCTGTTCCGCCTGGCGCAAATTGCGCCGCAGCCGTTCAAAACGATAGTTGCCACCATGTTTTAAGTGGGAAAACGCGCCCTGTACAAACTCCTTTCCGACGCGCAACGGCCGACGATTGTTGCGCCGCTCCCGTGCGTAATCGCAGACCTCGCCATAAACCTGGGCGGGGATGTGCCACTTGTTTCCAACCTTCTGCGCCTGTGGGAACATTCCGGCGTGTAGCCAAGCGCAAACTGCACTGTCAGCCACACCGGTCTCATCAGCCACATCTCGCGCGGTGTAAAACGGTTTACTCATATCAACACTTCTCCAACTGGTTTGCAATTCAACGACTGCCAAATCAGCACATCGTTTTGGAACACTTCTTCACGAACTCCAAAAAAGGCACATGTTTCCGCAACGGTAAATGCGGCATACCGTTCGTCACGCGCTTTTCTATCCCCGTGTTGTGTTCCCCGAAACGCAGGTAAAGAGCCAGCAGGATAGTCTGGCGATTTCACCGTAAAAACATCCCCAACCTTATTGCCATACTTATGTTTCTGCTTCACAACCCCAACTCCAAAGCCGCTTGCACATAGCGACGTTTTAACTCTGAAACTTGCTCTACATCAAACATATCCACCGGTAACGGCTCCGGTGGCGGCCAACTCCACAGCCCCGCATAAGCGGAGAGTAAACTCCGCAGATTCGCGGCCATCATCTCGACCAGGGTAAAAAATGTCTGTCGCCACACTTCCCGCTTGCCATCCGCGCCCCGCTTCTCACTTTGCATGGAGAGCATTGTGATCATGCCGTTCTCCACGTAAGCCATGCGCTCAGCGACGGCGTCCTGTAACCACCAGGTCCCGTCCGTCCAGATGCGATCCAGCAGCCCCATCATCCCCAACCCATTAATCACCGCGAAATTGGCCTGCCCAAGCAGCCAAAACTGGCAACCTGGGTACAACTCCGCCAATACGGCCGCGAACACATGCCGTGCCATGCGCGGGCATCGGCTCCTAACCATACCCCCGATCATCACCTTCCCGTGCGCGTCCACCATCGCCCGAAAGTTTGGGTCGGCGCCCATCACCAGCGCATTGGCAATCGCCTGACGCACCCACCGCTCGCGGATTTTCTCGTTTACTGTCTGTTGCGTGCGTGTCATGGGGACGAGAGCAGCCAGGTTGCGCCCTGCCCAACCCGGTAGATGTCCAAAATCAAGGTGGGCGCGGTCATCCCACGTCCAGCGGATGGAAAACACCGGCCACAAACGGCCGTCTCCCGGGAAGATGCTGGTTAGCTGCTGCAACGCGGCCAGACTGCGCGCCCGATCCTGCGGATAATCCCAGGCTGCGTACCCGTCCGGGTCAATTAATTCAACCGCTTCCAGGTAGCGGTCAAACAACAGCGCCCATTGCGGCGCGGTACGGGTCAATTCCCGACGATACCCCGCCGAATCAATGAAAAGCGGCAGAGCGCGATGCGGTGCGCCAAACACAGCTTCACGGCCGTTGCGCCACCCAATCCCGGCCCCCTGCGCATACCCCCCCCGGGACGTTGCCTGGTAATAAGGTGAAGTGATATACGTGAAGTCCGCAAACCATACCCCATGCTCCCAGGCAGACTGTGCGGCACGGTCTCCCAAACGACCGCTGTTCTGCACCAGAGCGCCCAACGTGCGGTCACGGTCGCGCAAGGACGTGGCGGCCAGGTCTGCAAACCCATTTCTGTCCAGGCCAGCCACGCCCACCGATGCGCTGGCCGTGCGAATATTCTTGTTTGTACTTAAGCCAGAGACCCCAAACTTCATCGCACGTTCCTTTCCAATTGCTCCAATGCCGCGTTCAGCAAACGCAAGGGAAGCGACGCTGGAACTGCAAACGGTATATTTTGTACAGTGGCACTCCCCAGGTAAGGCTTTGCCGCTTTTAGTGCGCGGTAAGCTGCTGGCATGGACCGCGTCAGCGACAAGACCAGCTTTGCCTCCTCCGCCTGCGGCGGCGAAAGTCTCTCATCGGCAACGTGTGCAAAAAAGTCAAGCCAGTATTCAATCGTTTGTGGTGGTGGTATCTTTGTCATCGTTTGTTCCCGTTGCGTTGCAGGAAGCGAATTGCCGCCTCCAACCCCTTTGCCCGATACATGATGATCGCCATTTGGCGCATGAGCCGCGTTGTCTTGACGCGCCTCATTGCCTTCTTAAGTTTTTGTTTATCTGCCTGTTTCATCTCTGTTCTCCTGGATATTGTGGGGGATGGCACGCCCATCCCCCACAACACAGCGACAACCCTACTTCCGAACCACTACGTAGCGGGTTTTGACCCCCGTGCCAGATTCCGCAAACGCGCCGGCGGGCAGGTCAACATCCCATCCCCCCACCTCGTCCAGCCATTCGCGGAACTGCTGCCCACGGCCGTTTCTGCTAAAGAACGGGCTTTCCGACATCACGCTGACCAGTGTGCCACCTGGCTTTAACAGGGTATAGGCGTGCATCACATGGTCTACGTCCTGCATCCGCTCGAACGGCGGGTTCATCACAACCGCGTCAAATACGCCCTCGCTGAACTCCATGAAATCCTGATGCTGCGTGGCATATCCTTTCATCTCCAAAATCTGGCAGAGTGTATGTACAACCTCCAGGCAGGTGATTTCCACCCCAGGGAAGCGAGTTGCCACCGCGTCCGCCAGATCGCCTGCGCCGGCCGATGGTTCCAACACGGCCGCACCCGGAGCCAGGTCCAGTTCCTCAAGCATTTTCTCCGCTACTACGTTGGGCGTGGGGAAGAAACCTTCTGGGCGACGTAGTAGCATTTCGGCACGGATGCGCGCTATTTGCCGCTGGCGGTCACGGTCACCAGTGTCTACGCCATTCAACACCGTCTGCGTCCAGCGCACAGCCGCCTCATAGGTCTCCTGATCGCCAAAGTGCCGCGCTTGTTTCTCGTAAGAGTAGGTCTTTCCATACCTTTCCAGGTCGCGTGCGTCTTGCACCAGCGCCTCGACCGTTGTCAGGTGACGCACACCGCGGACACACGCCTCTGGCTGCCCAACAACCTCATACGCTTCGGCCAGAGCCAGCAGCACAGCCTGTTGCTGTTCCATGTTGTCCGCCTCGCGGGCTGCGGATTCAATCTCTCGCTGACGTTTCCACGTCAGGTTTGCGCCCTTGTGTGTATTGCGCTTGGCCTCAATCTTGGGCATCAGCTTTTCACACATGGCGCGAAATTTTTCCGCCAACTTAGGATCGGGTTGCGGAGCAGCAGGGACAGTTGGTTCAGTAGGGGATATGGCAACGGCCGAAACGGAAACGGCCGTTGCCAAACTCAGGCCAGCGAACGCCTGCACCACCGTCGTCTCGTCAACGTGCGTCGTGGCATACCAGGCCATCCGCTTGCGGCTAAACGTAAATCCCAACGCCCCCACCACCTCACACGCCTTACGCGACGGCTTCGCGGAAAACTTCACCCACGTCCAATCCCGTTCATACATCACGGCATAGCCAACTGAGTCACCTTCTGTAGTTTTAGCCGGCGGTATTGGCGCCGGCTGCATGGCGCTGACCGTGCGCAGGTGTTGCTCGTACTGATGGCCGTTATCGCCATAGACGGGCGACACGAAGTAGGCAGACTCACCGGCCTCCTTCCCACCCACAAACCGCTTAGACACCTCAATCTTCGGGATGTCCATTCCGGTCTCTGCGTGATACGCCTGCGCCACCTGCTCCACAAACGCGCGGGTATAAACACGTTGGGTATGGACGTAACTGGAAAAGCAAACGCGCTCCGCTTTAGCATGTGGTCGCGGTACGTCTGGCGATTTGGCAACCGCCCCCCTTGTGCCATCACAACCAGCGAAAACGGCCGTGCCGTCTGGCAGCAGCCAACTATCGCTGGTATAAGCCAGGTCAATCATGCCATCGAAATGCTTGCCGCTGTAGGGGGCCAAAACACGATCCACCTCAGCCGCAGTGGGGCCGTCCAGCCACTTCACATCAACGGATGACCCCATGCTGTACCTATCACTACGTACAGAAAACTTGACGCCAGGAAACGCCTTTTTCAAAGCGTTTCTGATATGCTTTGCTTGTTCCGCTGCATAAATGTAACGAGTCATGGTCTTGTCTCCTCAAATAGAAATCACTTGTAAGCCATCGGCATAACCACATAACGCGCCTTCATGCGCTCATCCGACAAATCTGGGGAGAAGTGAACCGGTTCCCTCGCGCTATTCATTGTGATGCGGAGCCGGGAATTACCCCACGCCTTCGTGATGCCCCCGACATACCGCGTGTTTAATCGCACTGTTTTCCGTTCCCCATCCATTGCCCCCTGCACATCGGCTTCTACTTCAGTAACTGCCGCATAATTAGTGCGGTCAGTTCCTACGCCAAGCCCATCGCCCTCAGGCGTAAGCTGCAATGACAGGCGACTGTCCGTGATGTCATCCGAAACGACATATGCAATGCGGCGCGCTCCCTGTAGTAGGTCGTTGTTCACCTTCACCACACATCCATTCGTTTGGCCCCATATATGGGAGTAGTCCGGGAAATTTTCACGAACGCCAATTCCCAGATAACTGCCCTCGTCATCGTCAGCAAAAAACACGCGACTCAAGTCCTTCTCCCCCATGTCTCTATACCCCATCATCAACTCCCCACTTGTGTGATTGACAAGGGTATAAAGTGAACGCAACGCGCCAACGGGTAATACAACATTAAACTCCCCTGCCCCTGCGCCCTGGACCTGTACCTCAGCCAGGGCAAAACCATCAGTGGCCGCCATCGTCAATGTGTCGTTCCACATACGAATCTGAATGCCAGACAACAGCGCGCCCTCTTCGCCCGCGCAAAATATCACCGAGGTGAGCAGCTTGTGCAGCAGTGGGGCAGATAGGGGAACCATGTCCGTTGGCAATGTCGGAACAGCCGGGAAGAGGTCAGGGCGCTTGCCAATGAAACGCGCGCGGCTGATACCACTTTTGGCACTCAGCAGCGGTTCCGAATCGTAAAAATCCAACTGGATGTCTGGTGCATCGCATAGCGCCACCCATTCCGTAAAAGCGCGTGCGGGAACGACTATCTCGTCCGCTTGCTGATCTCCCTGAACGGAGACATATGCAACAGCAACCGTTTCCAGATTGGTAGCGACCACCTCCATACGCCCGGCAACAATTTTCAACTTAATGAAGGACAGAATTTGTAATGTTGCCGAATGGTTGACGGCCGTTTTCACAACCGCCAGCGCCTTCTTTAGATCATCGGTACGCACATTCATCGTCTTATCTCCTTATTTGAGTATTATAAAATAATATTAAGTATGATTAAATTATAACATACCCCCCCTCCTGGTCAAGTACCCCTGAGAATTGGTCAGAAATTCGCTGTCCAACTTGCGCCGCTGGAGCCAGAAATACAAAAGCAGCCTGCGCCATCCTGCGCGGTCTGGGGGGAGTTTTTACAAAATAGGTATGAATATATCTGTTGTCGAAATAAATTGATTTTTGATTTAGGGAAGTGAAAGAGGATG
>JACSRF010000431.1 GCA_014879875.1 Anaerolinea sp. | reverse complement strand
CACGCATCACTCGTCACGCATCACGGCCTGTCAACCCCCTGAGTTCCCAAAGAGCCCAGTTTATTTGCCGAAGCGGTCTTCGCTGCGTGCGCGAAAAACGAGCCGGATGGCAGAACCGCGAAACGGGTATTGCTCGCGAATCTGGTTTTCCAGGAAGCGCTTGTAGCCGAAATTGACCCATTCTGGTTTGTTGACAAAGAAGACGAAGGTGGGTGGGGTAACGGCCGCTTGTGTCGCATAAAAGAACTTCACCCGGATGCCGTTTTTGCTGGGCGGTGGGTGTTTGATCACGGCGTCGCGCATTAGTTTGTTCAACTGCCCGGTGGGGATGCGCACGTAGCGCGCCTCGTTGGCGGCTAACACTTCCGGCAAAATTTTGTGGACGCGCTGCCCGGTTTCGGCCGAAATAAAGAGGATGGGCACGTAATCCATGAAGTTCAGTTCATGCCGCAGTTTGTTTTCGTACTGTGTGATGGTGGCGTTGTCTTTCGCAATGGCGTCCCATTTGTTGACGAGGACGATGGTGGCGGCCGTTTCTTCGGCCATGATGCCGGCGATGTGCGTATCTTGGGCGGTGACGCCATCGGTGGCGTCAATGAGCAGCAGCCCGACGTCGGCTCGTTTTAACGCTTTGATCGCGCGCAGCACGCTGTATTTTTCGACGCCGGGATCAATTTTGCCGCGCCGCCGAATGCCGGCCGTGTCTATGAGGGTGAACTGCTGCCCATGCCATTTGAGCCGGGTGTCAATGGCGTCGCGGGTGGTGCCGGCGATGGGGCTGACAATGGCGCGTTCTTCGCCAATGAGTTTGTTGAGCAGGGTGGATTTACCCACGTTTGGCCGGCCTAACAGGGCAATTTTTATGGAGTCATCCTCCTCTTCGGCGCTGTCGGCCCATTGGGGGATGGCGTTGACGATGGCGTCGAGCAAGTCGCCTGTGCCGGAACCATGCAGGGCGGAGATGGAGAATACTTCGCCAATTGCCAGCTCGTAAAATTCATAAACCTGATTCCATAATTTGGCGGATTCTAATTTGTTGGCGGCGATGATGACCGGCTTTTCAGATTGGCGCAGGATGTCGGCGACTTCTTTGTCG
This sequence comes from Anaerolinea sp., assembly GCA_014879875.1. Taxonomy (GTDB): domain Bacteria; phylum Chloroflexota; class Anaerolineae; order Promineifilales; family Promineifilaceae; genus JACSRF01. The sequence continues at coordinate 22,835 of JACSRF010000431.1, read as the reverse complement.
GCGGCGGTGGGGCCGGCCTGCCCATCTACGACCTGAACGACAATGTCGGCGTCGGCTATGGCAATGGCTGCCTGCTGGCGGATGAGGGGTAAAAAGCGTTCTGAATCTTCGGATAAGGGTTCGGTGTGGTGTCCCCCTTCCAGTTCAATACCGCCGGTATCAACCAGGGTGAAGATGGTTCCACCCCATTCGGCGTCGGCATAGAGGCGGTCGCGGGTGGTTCCGGGTATTTCCGAGACGACGGCCAGGCGGCGGCCGACAATACGATTGAAGAGGGTGGATTTGCCGACGTTGGGGCGACCCACCAGGGCAACGAGGGGTTTAATGCTCATAGGAATAACTGCCTTTGGGGATTGAGGATGAGGGGGAGGATAGGGTGCGGGATGGCGACGGCCGTCATCGGTTGTCCCCCGATGTTGATGTTGGTTGTGTGGGGTGGTGGTGTGGGTAACGGCCGTGCTGATGTGGTTGTGGCCGGTACAGTTGACGTTATCTCATTTGTTGGCGCTACCTTTGCGGTGATTTGTACCGTTACTTGTGTTGGCTGCACTGAGCGGAGTTCAATGCCCCGTTGTTCAGGAAAGTCAATGTCTGGTTCAACATTGTATTTGCCTGCACTTAAGCCAAATAAATCAATGACAACGCTAATTTCATCTTCCAGGAGCGTATTTAAGACGGGCAGCGGGCCAAAGATAACGACACGAACTGTTTCTGGAGACAGGGTCGCTTCTAGCCCTGCCGCCAATCCTTGTATTTGGGGCACGCGGTTGAAAATGCTGGTGGTGCGAAAGGGTTCAATGGCAATTGTGACAAAAATTTCTTCAACTTCGGCTGGTGTGATCCCTATCGGTAAAGCCAGGGCAACTTGTGGACGAAAGGATTCCGTCAACCCGGTGATGTCAATGGGTTCCGTTTGCACCCAGGTTAATAGATTTAGCTGGGTGGCGCGCCCTTGCAGCAGCACGCTGGGCGGATCAATCTCCACATTCACGACGCGGTAGCCAGGAGCGGGTTCTCCTTTCAAGTCAACGTTGATGAATTTTTCGGCAAAACCGGCGGACTCGTTAATCGGGATGGTCACTTCTACCTGCTCGGCGCTTAATTCCAGCCCACTGACGCTGGCAACCCGCCCTTGCTTGTTGTAGAAAATCGGTTGTGGCGTGCGCCGCACGGTTTCCCGCTCGTTGTTGAGGAAGATCGTCACTCGCGCTATATCCAGCGGTTCTACCTGTGAAGCTGTGCCGGCGACGGTGATGTATTCCGGGTCAAGCAAGGGTTCCCCCTGGGTGTAGCCGATAGCGGTGCTGCCCCGTAAGTCGAGGCCAATCGGAATGTTCCGGGTGACCAATTGTTCCAGGTGGACGGTGATTTGTTCAACGGATTGCGACAGGATTTCGATGTTCGGCGCTTTTGTGGTCAGGGCTACCGGAACCGGTACCTCTTCACCAAATACGGCCTGGCTTAAGTCTACGACGGCCGTGAAATCCTGGACGGAAATGGGGTCTACGACCGAGGAAGGCCCCTGGAAGACGATCTGCACAAACTGCTGTGTGGACGTGGGCATGACGAGAATACTGTCGCCGGGCTGCCTGATAAACTCTATAGGAATTTGCAAAAATTGGTTGCGCAGCGGATCTTCGGCTTGAATGGCATTGAACCAGATAATTACAGCCAGCACCAATGACAGCATGAAGGTTGCCAGATTGGAGATGGTGGCGCGGATCAATTTCATCATACTTGCAGCTCTCTTTGGCTACCACGATTTTGCAAGAAGGCATGGAGGATGTTATCGAGCCGGCTGATGTCCTGGCGGCGAATGATACGGCCGTTATGGGCAATTGACGCCTGTCCTGTTTCTTCGGAAATAATTAAGACAATGGCATCGCTGACTTCGCTGATACCCAGACCGGCGCGATGGCGCAGCCCCATCTGGCTGTCTGATAGGCTGCTGGTGGAAAGGGGCATGACGCAGGCGGCGGCGGCAATGAGTTCATTGCGCACAATGACGGCGCCATCATGCAGTTCGGTATGCTTGTTGAAAATGGTCAACAGCAGTTCGGTGGAAACGGCCGCATTCAGGGTGACGCCAGTGTCAATATATTCCTGCAAGCCGGTATCTTGCTCAAAGACGATCAAAGCGCCATGACGTCGCTGTGAGAGGCGTTGGCTGGCTTCTTTAATGGCGGTGATCATGGGGCTGTCCTGGTGACGGCGAAAGAGGCGCAGGTAGCGTGACGTGTGCCCCAGTTGTTCCAGCGCGCGGCGCAGTTCTGGTTGAAAAATAACGGGAACGGCGACCAACAAGGCGGGGATGCTGTTGCTGACCAACCAGTTGAAAGCAGGCAGATTAAACGCGACTGATAAGAAGAATACAAGCAGCGCCAGGACAATCAGGCCCCGTAATACCTGGACGGCCCGTGTCCCGCGAATGAGAACGAGGATGGTGTAAATAACGGCCGTAACCAGGGCAATATCGAGGACATTACTCCAATCCAATTGCAATCGTGATAAATGAGCGAGTACGTTATCCAAAACCTGTCCTGTCGTTGGTTATCCATTGAGATTCGGTAGTCGGTAGTCGTTGCTCGGTTTGCCGACTACCGGCGCTAAGACGCCTGGCGCAATTGCGCCAATAATTGATGATAGCTGGCAATGTTGGGGGGTTGAAGCCCCAAAATTTTCTCAATTGTGATAATCGCAGCGGCCGTATCCCCGATCTCCAATTGCGCTTCACCAAGCTTATCCAGTAGTTCCACCGCGTCCTGCCGCCGTTTCTGCTGCGTATAGAGGCGTACCAGGCGGTCAACCAGGTTCGCATCAGAGGGGCGCTGCTGGATCATATCTTCCAAAATCCCGATCAACTTGGCCCCGCGTCCGGCGCGTACAAGTTGTACCAGATATTGATCCAACGCGCGCACGGCGTTATTGGGCTGCCCAACCTTATAGTACAGGTCTACCAGCGTAATGGCTGTGCGCTCGTCATCAGGCTCCATGTCACGCAGATCGCGGTAAGCGGTCAACGCCTGTTTCCAGTTAAACCGCTGCATGTCAATGTCTGCGGCCAACCGTAAGAAACGAGGCTGCCATTTGTCGGGGTCACTGCTCTGGTCAACCAGGTTCAGCGCATCCTGGTAGGTTGTCCGCGCGCGATCAACTTGCGCCAGTTGGTAATACGTCTCGCCCACACTTTGATAATGTTCCAATGCGCGGTCAATGTAACCATGCTGCCGCAGCAGATTGATCAGCCGTCCGCGCATGGCAACGTCCAGCGGATTCAACTCAACCACCTTTTCGTAAGCGGTGATTGCCCCATTCGTATCGTCACGCGCCAGATAGGTATTGGCAATGGTGCTGTACTTGATCGCGGCCGCTTCGCGCCGCCCCTGTTGAATGAGAATGTCGCCCAACTGGATGTGCGCCGACAAATAGTCTGGGGACAGTTGAATGGCGCGGTAGGTTTCCTCAATAGCAGAGTTGTACATACCGCGCCGCGTGTATTCCTGGCTCAAAAACAACGATTCCAACACGTGTTCTGAACCGGCCGTGAGCACGTCGCCCAAAATCATCATGCCGGCGCTGGAAATGGCATTGAGGCGAGAACGCGCTTCTTTGACTTTGTCTTCCCATCCCTTGTGGCTGAGAAACTGTACAAGAGAATTGGCAAAACCGGTGGCCTGGTCCCGTTCTCCCTGCGCGGTTAACGTCTCATACAGGTTTTCATACAACTGAATCAGTCGGTCAGCCTGGCCGCGCTGTACGGTAGCCATATCTACAATTTGCAAGACCGTAATAAAGTGCTCAATCGCCTTTTCAACACGACCACGGGCGCGGTGACACTCTCCCAGGGAAAAGTGGCTGGCTAACCGGTATTCCGGGTCATTTATGGCATGTTCAAACGCGGTAATGGCGGCCTCGAAGCGTAGTTTGTCCTGATACAGCAGTCCCAGGTTGAAATGAACGGCATTGGTGCTGACGCCAGCGGCAATTGCCTTTTCATACGCATTGATCGCTTCCTCGGTCATGTTACGGCGTTGGTAATCGAGCGCCTGGCTTAATAACGCATTGCCGGGCGCTTCCTCCGCGTTGCTGGAGAAAAGGCGTTCGGCAAGCTGACTCATGGCCGTGTCGCGGGCTACCTGGACGGGAACGGCCGTATCCATCCGTTTTTTCCCCTGCCAATCCCGATCCTCCAGGGCCAGCGTCATCCGCTGCACCGCTTCCCCCAGTCCGGTCAAACCTGACTTGGGCATAGTTTGCTCATCCTTAAACAAGGGTTCCCCCTGCCGGATGTGTTCAATAGCCGTCAGCACTTCTGCATTGCGCGGGTCCAGTTGCAGGGCAAGCTGGCACGTTTGCAGCGCCTTGTCTGCCTCCCCCTGCATTTGCAAGATGCGGGCAATCGCCAGATACTCCCGAATCGCATTGGGCACAGCGCCTTGCCGCTTATAAACCGAAGCCAGCCGTTGGTGTGCGCGCAGCAAGTTGGGTTCCAGGCGAATGGCGCGGTGCCAATGGTCCATGGCCTCATTCAGACGTTGGCGGCTCAGTTCCATCTCGCCAATCGCCATGTACGTTTTGCCTGCTTCATCCATTTGTCCCAATCGTTCTTGGGCATCGGCGACTTTACGCAGATAAATAATATTGCCGCCGGAATACCGCGCCGCCAATTTATAATTTTCGAGCGCATCTACCACCTTATTCAATTCCAGGTAAGCATCTCCCAAACCGGCATAGGATGCCGGTTCTTTGGGCATTTCCTGGGCGGCCGTCTCAAATTCAGCGATAGCGTTTTCCCAACGCTGATCCCAAAAGTAAGAATGGCCTCTGCTCAGAGCTTGCTCGAATAAGGTGCGATTATTAGCCACAAAACCCTCCGCATCATTTACTTATCTGCTAACAATTCAACCAGAATTGCTTTTTGGGCATGCATCCGGTTTTCTGCTTGCGGGAACAGGACCGAATGCCGGCCATCGGCTACCTCATCGGTGATCTCTTCACCCCGATGCGCCGGTAAGCAGTGCATGACAATACAATCCGGGTTTGCCAGGTTCACCAGGTCTTGATTGATCTGGTAGGGGGGAAACACTTTCAGCCGTTTTTCTGTTTCTGCCTCTTGCCCCATGCTTGTCCAGACATCGGTGTAAATGACGTCGGCGTTGGTTACGGCCGTTTCCGGATCCTCAATACGCTCAACCACAGCGCCCCCGACGCTAAACTGCCGCGCCAGTTTAATATCTTCGTCGGTCAGGTTGTACCCGGTTGGCGTGGCGATTGTAAAGTGCATCCCAACTTTCATGGCCCCAAATAGCAAGGAGCGGGCGACGTTATTCCCATCACCGATGTAAGCGATCTTCAAACCGGCCAAATCCTTTTTGAATTCTAAGATGGTGAACAGATCGGCTAAAGCCTGCGCCGGGTGGCTGTAATCAGAAAGACCGTTGATGACCGGTACAGAACCATGCTCGGCCAGTTGTAGAATATGCTCATGCGCAAAGACGCGCGCCATAATACCATCTACGTAGCCGGATAGAACACGGGCGACATCTGGCACGCTTTCGCGCCCGCCCATTTTGATTTCGTTGGGGGATAAATAGAGGGCGTACCCGCCCAGGTGTACCATCCCCATTTCAAAGGAAACCCGGGTGCGTAGGGATGGCTTTTGGAAAACCAGGGCCAAACTTTTGCCTTTGAGGACTGGCTTGTTACCACCACGTCGCCATTCATTTTTTAGTTGGGTTGCCAGCGTCAGTAAGTGGTGAAGTTCATCTGGCGTTAACGCGGCAATGCTGAGGAAATGTTTCACGTATTAACCTCCTAATGTCAATGGCGGGGATTAGGAGATGAGGAGATTTTTCTTAATCCTCTAATCCCCTAATCCCCGCTTTTCCTTCTTTGTGGTGCGCCACGGCGCATGTTGTCTCCTGGGTAAATGACTCAATTTTAGCCACATAAAATGCAGGCAGAGTATACCACAGCCACAGGGAAAAGGTACAACGCTGCCTATCTGCCCGGCAATTCCAATTGTATTAAATTCTTTGTATTAAATTCTTTTGATATGACGCTACTCTTCCCGCAGGGCGGCCAGCAGCTCTTCCGTGAACGGATTTTGCCCGGCGCGCAGGGCGGCGATCCACGCTTCACGGCCGTCGCCACCCGGCTCATACACGCCCGCATTGCGCAGAGATTGCACGTAGGCGGTGAAGTCGGCAATAGCCCCTTCGACGTCGCCGGCGAGGGCGCGCGCCAGGCCACGGCTGTCCAGCACAGAGGCATTGCTGGCGTCCAGGGCGATGGCGTTGTCACAGGCGAAGAGCACGTCAGCGGCGAAGCCCCACAGGCTGCCATACCAGCAAAGGTCGTTCCAGTCCCATTCATCAATGGGGACGTTGGGGTCAAGGGACAGGGCTTCGTTGATGGCGGCAACGGCCGTTTCCACCTCCCCTCCCACAGCAGCCACGAGCGCATCCATAACCAGTTGGCGCGCCTGCTCGCGGTTGGCGACGTTGGCGACGGCCGTTTCCAGGTCAAGCGCCAAGGTTGGGTCAAGCGCCATCGCGCGCGCCAGTAATTGCTGTGCCCGGTTCAAGTCGCCGTTGTGCGCCAGGTCAATGATCTGTTTGATAAACGACGGGTGAATGGGGCGATTGGGGCAGGTTAAGGCGTAAGTTTTGGGAATGCCGCGCACATAGCGCACCCACTCATCCAGCGACAAATTACGCCGCACCTCCTCACAGCCAATGGCGGCAAACTGCTCAATGCCCACAATCCACAGCCGCGCCGTATTATCCTGGCTGGCCGAGGCCAGCACATCGCCGGCGGGGCTGAATGACACCTGCCGCACCTGCCGTTCGTGCCCCTTTAAGATGGAGCTGGAGACGTCGTTTTCTGGCGTGCCCAAATCCCATAAACGAATGGTACGGTCCCAACTGCCGGAGGCTAACACGTGGCCGTCCGGGCTAAAGGCCAGCGACAAGACCCAATCGGCGTGACCGCTAAAGGTCCTGGCGGGTTCGCCTGGGTCGTCCAGATTCCAGATGTGGATGTCCAGATCGTCATAGCCGGCCGAGGCCAGCAAACGGCCGTCGGCGCTAAAAGCGAGCGCCCCCACCCATAATTCATGCCCGGAGTTAATGACCCGGGGCGCGGTCAGGTCGCCTTGTAAATCCCAGACGTAAATAGACAAGCTGTTGCCCTCATCGGCCGCTGCCAGGTAACGACGGTCTGGGCTAAAGACCAGGGTGTGCAGCCGGTCGCGGAACCCTGAGAGCGTCTGCGGTTCGTCGTGCGCCAGGTTCCAGAGGTAGAGGTTTTTGCCGGTGGTGGCGGCGGCGATTTGCTGACCGTCGGCGCTAAAGGTGAGGGCGGTGACGGCCGTGCCATCGGCTGTCAGGCTGACCTGTAACGCCAGCGCGCCATCCCCGGCCGCGTAAGACCAGATGTTGACAGCCGCGCCGCCATCGGTGGTGGCGATTAATTGCCTGCCGGCGTGGAGGGCGGTGGGGATCAGGTTGGTGATCGCGAAAGGTGGGGTCACAGTTTCGCTGGCGGGCAGGGTGATGCGCTGCTGTAAGACGGATGGAGATTGGCTGAGGTCCCATTCGGAAAGCTGGCGCGGGGCGGTCGGAACGCCGAGATTTTGCGTGAGGGTGGTGAGGAAACGGCCGTCGCCGCCAAAGCTCGCCTGCACCACATCTGTCTCATAGCCGCGCAAAATCTCCGGAGCAATGGCGGCGCCGGCCAACTGCCACAGGCGCAGCGCGCGGTCGTCACTGGCGGAAACCAGCATGGCGTCAGACGGGCTAAAGGAGACGGCGTTGATGCCGGAATTGTGCCCGCGCAAGCAAGCAGGGGCAGCAGCGGGGGTTTGGCCGTTGAGCAGGCAGATGCTCAAATCTTGCTCGACAATGACGGCAATGGTGTTCCCGTCATGACTGACGTCCAGGCCGCCGATGGGGGGCGGGAAGGTTGGGGTGAAGCGGGTGGCGGGAAACGCATCGCTCACGGTCATGTTCCACATGGTGATGCTGCCGTTGGCGTCGGCCGTTACTAAAAAGCGGCTGTCTTGAGCGAAGATACCCTGGGTGATGGCGACGCCATTGCCGCTGTTGGCGGAACGAATGATGGCGCGGCTGGCGCTGTTCAGGTCGCGGATCAAAATGGAGCCACGAATGTAAGTTGCCAGGTAACGGCCATCGGCGCTAATCGCCAGGTTGAGCAGTTCCGCGTCGGCGCCGCTAAAGAGGAGGATGGGGGGCGTTTCCGGGGTGGCGACGTCCCAGCGCCAAATTGGCCCATTCGCGCCATAAGCGAACAGGAAACGGCCGTCGGCCGTGAACTGGATGTTTGTGATGGCGTTGTTGGCAGCGGCAAAGGTGGCAAGCTGGCTGGGGGGCCTAGGCGTGGGCGCGGCCAGGCCGCTGACGTCCCACAGCACAATTTGTCGGTCACGGCGCAGCACGACCATCGTTTGCCCATCGGGGCTAAAGCGCACCCGTTGGGCGCTGACAGCGGCTGGGCTGAGACGTTGAAAGTTGGAACTGGCGGCATCCAGGTCCCAGAGGATGAGTGCGCCATTGTCTTGGATGGAGGCCAGGAAACGGCCGTTGGGATCAATTTCCGCATCCGTCACAAACCCATCGTGACCGTGGAGAACGGTGTTGTATCCCGGCTGTGACAAGACCTCGCGCAGCGCGGCGTCCACCAATTCCCGGTCTTCACTCTGCTGTTCCTGGGTGATGCGCAGCGCTTCCAAAGCGAGCAGCGTTGCCAGTTCAGTGTCATTGTTCAGTTCCACCAGGCGCGGCGCCTGCGCGGCTAACGATTGCGCCAGGGCAAGCTGCCCTAATTTCTCCGCTTTATCGGTATTGGTTTTGGCTAATTCGGCGTTGTATTCTGACGTGGCGCGGGCCGCAACGGCCGTGGCGCGCGCCGACACGGCTTCGGCCTCGCGGGTGACGGCCAGGTTTTCGTTGGCGCGCGCCTGTGTGGCGCTGGTAGCAGCCAAACCGGCATTAGCCAGCGCCTCTTGTTCGCGGGTGGCGGCAAGCCGGGCATTGGCGCGCGCTTCGGCGGCGCTGGTGGCAGCCAATTGCGCATTGGTTCTGGCTTCGGCGGCGCTGGTGGCGGCCAGCCGGGCATTGGCATTGGCGGCGTTGGCCTGCACCAGTGAGATGACGGCAAAGGCGATGGCAAAGATGATGGCAATGCCCAGCCCGATGGAAAGCGCGCGCAGGCGGCGGGCGATGCGGGTTTTGGCTTCGGCGCGGCGGGACTGTTCTTCGGCCTCGGCCTGAGCGGCGGCCAGGTCCTGCTGGCTTTGCGCGTCTTCGCAGGCGGTGAGGAACTCTTGTACCAATGGCTCCTGCGCGCGGCGGTCAATGGTTGCCAGGATGCCTTTTAGCTCTTCACCCAGGGTCAATTTGCTACGGCTGCGGTTGGCGCGGTCCCACGCTTCGGCGGCTTGCAAGAGGGGGCTTTGGCGCAGCCGCCACGTCTGGTTGGCGCTGAGGATGGGGGCGATAAAGCGATCATGTACCAGTTCGTACCAGGCGCCGCCGGCGCGTATTTCCGGGCGCAGCAAAAATTGATTGGCGAGGACGCGGACGACTTCGTTTTCCATGCCGGCCGTCTCGGTTTCACCCTGGTAGACGGTGCCGCGCGTTTCTGCTTCGGTGACCAATTGGCGGTCGAACCAGTTGCGCAGTTCGACTTCGGAGACGCCGGTGGCGGCGATGGCTTTGGCGATGGCCTGTTCGTAATATTGTGACAGCGCCGTGTCTACGTTGCCTAACTCATCCAGGTCTTGTTGGGTGATCTCGTTGCGGTGGCTGCCGCGCAGGTTTTCCCAAAGCTGGTAACAGACAACCTGCAACTGCACCGGCTCAACAAACTGACCAGGCTGGGTGCGATCTTCTCCCTGTACGCGAATCTGGCGCAGATTGTCCGCCAGGTTGGCGGCGACGCCGGCGGCAAACGGCCGTCCCGCCATGTCCGCCGGTTTTTCGATGGCCTGCTGCGCCGCTTCCGCTTCCATCCGTTTCATGTAGAAGCGGGCGCGCATGAAGTTAAAGGCAGTACGCTCATACGGCCGCAGCGCCGCCACAAAATCTTCGCGCAGGGTCAGCGTCACCCACAGCAGCGGATCGTCGAGCAGGGCCTGGTTGAGCTGGCGGAAAAAATATTCCCGTTCTTGCCAGCGATCCAGGTGGGTGGTGATAATCTCTTCAAACTGGTCAATGATGAGGATGTGCGGTGGTTCTTCGTATTCGCGCGCAGTGGTGGCGTCGGCGGCCGTCGCGCCCACATTCTCATCATAGGAGTACGTTTCCCCATCGGCCGTTGTCAGGTGTTGCAGGAAGTCGCTCAATGTCATGTGCGCGAAGCGGTTGGGATCCCCCTGGCTTTGTTCCAGGCTGAGAATGAGGTTGAAGACGAAGATGTTATTCACCTGCGCCACCCCAGGCGGGATTTCGCCGCTGACACGGCCGACGGGCAAAGCGACAAAGCCTTCGTCTTCCACCAGGCGCGGGATGAGGCGCGTGTTGAGCAGGGAACTTTTCCCCGCGCCTGATTGGGCGTAAAAGAGCACCAGCCGTTCAGAAATAACCAGCGACAGCAGATTGCGCGCCTCTTGCTCGCGGCCAAAAAAGCGGCCACGATCTTCTTTGGTGAAGGTGCGTGGCCCGACGTAGGGGTTGGTGAGGGGTAGTTCGGTCATATGGTCATCCGTAGTTCGTAAACCGTAATCCGTACTCTGTTTACGGCTTACGGCTTACGGTTTACGATTCTTAGCTGGCCCAGGTTTGCCAGATTTCGCGCATGAAGTGTTGGGCATCGCCCCAGTAGACTTCAAACTTACCTTCCAGGTCGAGGTAGTTTTGTAAATAGTTTTGCTGGGTCTGGTCGCCTTGCAGTTGGATGGCGACGCTTTTGGGGCGGCGTTCGGCCAGGCTGGTTTTGATGAAGCCGCGAAAGAGCGTGCGAAAATCCCACCTGGTGAGGCCGAAACCAAGTAACATGAGCGCGGAATCGGTGAGGGCTTTGCGCAGGATCAAGGGCACGCCTTCCCAGTCGCGGGCGGTGTTGACGAGAAAGTCGAGGTGGTCGTCTTCGGTGAGGACGAGTGAAGCGGGATGGGCATCCAGGCCGTGCAAGTGGTAGACGAGAGGTTCGGCGACAGAGGGATGATAATCGCTTGGGGCGCTAAAGGCGGAAGGGATGCGGCCAAGTTGGTTGTTCCAGTAGCAGATTTCGGTGCGCGGCCGTTTGCCTTCGCGTTGCAGGGCCATTTGCAGGAAGGTGTGGCAGCTGGTGGTGAGGTAAATGGGCAGGGGCAGCTTGGCGAGCACGAGCAGGGGATTGTCCAGGCCGGTCTCAAAGTTGGGGAAGTGCAGGCGATCGGCCGTTTCGGAAAAAGTCAGTTTGCCGGCGTTGGCATCTTCGGCCAGCTCTTCGACCAGATCGGCGTCGGCAATGGATTGCAGCGCCTCTTTGAGAAAGTTGAGATAGTCGCGCTTGATCTGTTCGCTGTCGTGCCCTTTGGTCTGGGCCATCACGTTCAGGTATTGTGTCATGTACGCCAGGTTACGGTCATCGCCGGGGTATTCTGTGTAAAAGGCCCAGCCTTCGGTCAGATCATCCTGATTGCCAAAAATCAAGTTGATGTCTACGAGGTAGCTGATGATCGGCAGCGCCTTCCCTTCGTTGATCCGCTCAATGAGCGCCTCTTTCCAGCCAATTTGTTTGGTGTCTTTTTTCTGAATATTAAAACGAGCCATAGGATTTACGATTTACGATTTACGATTTGCGATTTGCGATTTGCCTTAACATCTATAAAACAATACGAAAGCCCAGGTTGAGCCGGGCGCTGCTGACGCGTAGGTGATCGCGGGCTGTGCAGCGGACGTGTGCGGGATCGCTGTCGAATGCGCCGCCGCGGCAGACGCGGCGCAGGCGTGGGTTTTGTTGGTTGGCGTTGGGGTCTTCACGGCCGTCGTTGGGCTGGTAAGGGTACGGGAAGGCGGGTTCCTGACGGTCTTCGCCCCAGATGGCGTTGGTCCATTCGGCGACGTTGCCGAGCATGTCAACGCAGCCGTAGGGGGTGGGGGTGGCGTCGTAGGCGGTAACGGCCGTCGTCCCCCCACTGCCCACATTGCACAGCCCCTCTTGCCACTCATTGCCCCAGGGGTAGAGACGGCCGTCTGTGCCCCGCGCCGCCTTTTCCCATTCCGCTTCGCCGGGCAGGCGATAGGCGCGGCCGGTCACGTCGCTGAGCCAGCGGCAGTAGGCGCGGGCATCCTCCCAACTGACGCCGACGACGGGATGATCCAGCCGCGCCGCCGGCGGTTCTTTGCCAAACCAGCCGGTGTTCGCCGGGGGCGGGCTTTGTTGGGGGCGCTGCCGCAAAAATTCGGCGTATTGGGCATTGGTGATCGGGTATTTGCCGCTGCGAAAGTAACCGAGTTCGAGGGAATGCTGCGGCTTTTCCGCGGCGGGGGCGGCGTCGTGGCCCATGAGGAAGTAGCCACGCGGCACGGCGACTGTCTCCGGTTCAAAGTGCAGCAGTTGCAGCGGCTGGCCGAACAACTCCGCTTCGCTGCCCAACGCCGCCGGATCAGGCCAGGTTTGTTGGGGGCGCATCTGGCGGCAAACGATGAGCAGGTCGGGGAGACGGCCGTTTTCCTGGCACAGCAATACCAACGCGCGCATTTTATCCGCGCGGCCGGCCAATCCCGGCGTGCGCAAATCTTCGTAGTTGATGCGCAGTTCGTAACAAATATCTTGCAGATCGCTGTCGCTAAATGACGTTTGCAGCAGTGAGAGCAAATTTTGGGCCATGGGCTTCACCGGAGGCGTCATGGATGTTGGGACGCGCCCGAATAAGCATAGCGCAAAATAGTACCAAAGTCACGTTTGAAGACCTGGCAGATATGGACTCTACAGGATTTCATGGGGTTCGGCGTGACATGTGACGAGTGATGCGTGACCAGAGAGACCACACGCATCACGGCCTGTCAACCCCCTGAGTTCCCAAAGAGCCCAGATTTGCAAAACTTGTGGCTCTTTGGGAATTCAGGTTGTTGACAACGGCGGTTGTTGACAACGGCGGTTGTTGACAACGGCGGTTGTTGACAACCGCCGGTTCCTTTGCTACCCTATGCGCCATGAAGACACGCACGCACAACACCACCAGCGCCGCTGCTGCTGCCGCTGCCCAGACGCCCAGTCTGGTTTGTTGTGTTGCCTGATTGATGAACGACTGATAGCATCATAACCGCCAGACCGGGCAACCGGGCTGGCGGTTTTTTTGTTTAGCGGGGTAGTGCGGTAGTGTGGTAGTGTGTTCGTGCGCTAGGGTGATAGTGGGGTACAATTTTTAGCTGTCAGCGAATGAAAATTTGTAACCCAGGTTGCGAACCTGGGCTGCTTGATACGAGGGATTACGTGATGAAACGACCGACAACCAGTAACGAACTGCGCCAGGCTTTCCTGGAATTTTTCAAAGAACGCGGCCATGAAATCGTCGCCAGCGCCGTGCTGCCGCAGCAAGATAATCCAACGCTGCTGTTCACCAACGCGGGCATGAACCAGTTTGTGGACGTGTTTCTGGGCAAAGAAAAGCGGACATACAACCGCGCCACGACTTCACAAAAATGTATGCGCGTGCAGGGCAAGCATAATGACCTGGAAAACGTTGGCCCGTCGCCGCGCCACCATACCTTTTTTGAGATGCTCGGCAATTTCTCCTTTGGCGATTACTTCAAAGCGGACGCCATTCGCTATGCGTATGATTTTATGACGCAAACGTGCGCCATTCCGCCGGAAAAACTGTATTTCACCGTCCACACCAGCGACGATGAGGCGTATGACATCTGGGCCAACGAGATTGGCGCGCCGGCCGACCACATCCTGCGCATGGGCGACAAGACTAACTTCTGGATGATGGGCGACACCGGCCCGTGCGGCCCCACCAGCGAACTGCATTATGATTGGGGCGAGGAGGCGTGTACGTGCGGCCGTCCCGATTGCAGCGTGCTGCTAGACAACGACTGCGACCGCTGGCTGGAAGTGTGGAACCTGGTCTTTATGCAGTTCGACCAGGCGGCCGATGGCGCGCGCACGCCATTACCCAAACCAGGCGTAGACACTGGCATGGGGCTGGAACGGATCACCAGCGCCGTGCAGCAGACGCCGGTTAATTATGACAACGATCTCTTCGCCCCGGCGATGGACATGGTGCAGGAACTGTTGGGCGATCAGGACGCCGACCGGGCGCAAAAATATGTGGGCTACCGGGTGATTGGCGATCACGGCCGTGCGGCGACTTTCATGATCGCCGATGGCGTGCGGCCGGGCAGCACCGGCGCGGGGTATGTGCTGCGCATGATCATCCGGCGGGCGGCGCGTTTTGGGCGCAAAATCGGCTTTACACAGCCGTTTCTGGCGCACGTGGCCGGCGTGTTCATCGCGCAGATGGGCGAGGCGTACCCGGAACTGAAGCAGCGGCGTGAACATATTCTGCGCACGCTGACCCGCGAAGAAGAGAAATTTGCCCGCACCGTAGACAGTGGCCTGGCGCAGTTAGACCGCATGGTGGCGGAGATGCGCGGGCAGGGCGAGACGGACATCCCCGGCGAGGTGGCTTTCAATTTGTATGCGACGTATGGCCTGCCGTTGGAGATCACGCGTGACGTGGTGAAGGAGTTGGGACTGACGGTAGACGAACCCGGCTTTGTGCGCGCGCGGGATGCGCACGCAGCGGCGAGCGGCGCGGGGCGCTTCGGCCAATATGAGACGGGCGCGAATGTGTACGCGGATGCGCTGCACGAGTTGATGGTCGCCGGCGTCTTGGAAGATGGGGTGGAGTATGACCCATACCTGGGCGCGGAAACGGAGTCAGACGTGGTGGCGATCTTCCGCGATGGACAGCGCGTGGACGTGCTGCAAGCGGGTGAGAAGGGGGAAGTGGTGACGGCCGTCACGCCCTTCTACGTTGAGGCCGGCGGTGAGGTCAGCGATACGGGCGTCATTTTGTGCAATGGCGGCAAGTTCCGCGTCACGGATATGCGCAAGCCGGTGCATGGGCTGGTGGCGCATGTGGGGGTGATGGAAGACGGCCGTTTGCCAGTAGGGCGGTCGGTGCATTTGCGGGTGGATGACGGCCGTCGTGGGGACATTCGCCGCAACCATACCGCCACGCACATCTTACACAAGGAACTGCGGTCACACCTGGGGACGCACGTGCAGCAGGCGGGGTCGTTGGTAGCCCCCGACCGGCTGCGCTTTGACTTCACCCATGACCAGGGCGTGGACAAAGAGGCGTTGGCGGAAATTGAGAAGCACATCAACAAGGTCATCCTGGCGAACCGGCGGGTGACCATCACGCACATGGGGCAAAAAGAGGCGGTGGAGGCGGGGGCGATGGCCCTCTTCGGCGAAAAATATGGCGACGTGGTGCGCACGGTGAAGATCGGCGACCCCAACCATCCGTACAGCTATGAATTATGTGGTGGGCTGCACGTGGGGGAAACGGCCGAAATCGGCTCTTTCCGTTTTGTCAGCGAGGGGGCGGTGGCGGCCGGCGTGCGCCGCGTGGAGGCGGTGACGGGGCGCGGCGCGGCGGAGTACGTGGCGACGCGGCTGGACACGCTGGAGCGCGTGGCGGGCAAGCTGAACACCCCCATCCCGGAACTGGAAACGCGCCTGGAAACGCTGCTGGCCGAGCATCGCGCCATGCACAAGGAGTTGGAAAAGTTGCAGCGGCAGGCGGCGCGGGGCCAGTTTGAGATGCTGCTGGCGCAGATGCGGCAGGTGCAGGGCGTGAATGTGCTGGCGGCGCGGGTGCAGGTCGCCAATGTGGATGGGCTGCGCGAAATGGCGGATTGGTTCCGTGATAAGGTGGGGTCGGGAACGGCCGTGTTTGGCGCGGTGATCAACGACAAACCGATGATCATCGCCACCGTCACCGACGACCTGGTCAAGCGCGGCGTGAAGGCGGGCGACATTGTGCGCGAAGTGGCGCAGCGGGTGGGGGGCAGCGGCGGCGGCCGTCCTAACCTGGCGCAGGCCGGCGGCCGTGACGCCAGTAAATTGGCCGAGGCGCTGGACGCCGTGGCCGGATTGGTGGAAAAAGCGCTGGGCTGATGGGTGATTGGCGATTGAAGCAAACATGTTTCAATCGCTATCCCCATACGGAGATTCACCTATGTTCATCAAGGAACTAGAAGTAGATAACTTCAAGAGTTTTCAAACCTTGAAAATAAGCCTCAACGACCTGAATATTTTGATTGGGGCAAACGCATCCGGTAAATCTAACTTCGTTCTCATCTTCAAGTTTTTACGTCACATTGTGCAACATGGACTGGCTGACGCTATCTCTATGGAGGGCGGCGTTGAATATTTACGCAACATCAGCATCGGTAACAAAGAAAACCTGCGCTTCAAATTAACGTATAATCCGCATTCGCGCTTTGTCAGAGACACAAAAAGCGGCTTGTTCGGCGTCCAAATGCCTGAGGCGACTTACGAATTTGAAATAAGCTTTTACAAAAGGGGCAAAGGTTTCCGTATTATCAAAGACCAACTGGTGATTACTTACCAGATAGTTGCTCTGGAAAAAGGTGGGAATGGTCAGGTACAGGAAACAAGCGTCTTGGGCAAAGGCGCAATCACGTACCGCCTGGCAGGGGCGAAAATTCAGGCAACGTTGAATTTACCGACTGGCTTGCCGCTGCCTGTTGAGGCGATCTCCCCCTTATACGATTTGTTGCGCATGGGTGTGAATCTTCCTGACAAGACGCTTTTTTTGGAAACGCCCTTTTTCAACCTGGCGCACAATTGGCTTTTAGAAAACCATCTGGCAAATATCGCCATCTACGACTTTGACCCCAGGCTTTCCAAAAAAGCAGCAAGTATTACCGGTAAAACGGAATTAGAGGAAGATGCCAGTAATCTTTCTTTGGCACTGAAAAATATTCTGGCGGATTCTGAACAAAAGCGGAAGTTCATGAATCTGATCAATTATTTGTTACCATTTGTGAAC
The DNA here is from genome assembly GCA_014879875.1 of Anaerolinea sp. Classification (GTDB taxonomy): domain Bacteria; phylum Chloroflexota; class Anaerolineae; order Promineifilales; family Promineifilaceae; genus JACSRF01. Next base: position 5,794 of record JACSRF010000431.1, on the reverse strand, counting down.
GACTTTAGCGTGATGAATCAGGCTGATAAATCCTTGTTGTTTGCTCTGCGTGAAGCCCATTACACCACAACGTATCTACCTGCCTTTCTGTTATCTGACGGCACGGTTAACTTAACGGCGTTGATCATGGCTTTGTATTTCACAGAAAATCCTCTGTTAGTTTTAGAGGAGCCAGAGAGGACGGTGCATCCATCACTCATTGGGAAAATGGTAGGGTTGTTTGAGGAGATTTCCGCAGATAAACAGATTTTGATTACAACTCATAACCCTGAAATTGTACGCCATGCCCCTTTGGAAAATTTGCTTTTGATTTCCCGTGATCAAAATGGATTTTCACAAATAAATAGGCCATCTGAAAGTAAACAAATTCAGATATTCATGGAAAATGAAATCGGCATCGAAGATTTGTATGTACAAAACTTGCTGGGGGTCTGAGGTGGTATACAAGCAGTTGTTCGTGTGGGTTGAGGGGCCAGATGATTTTGAGTTTTTTGCGCGAATCGTTCGGCCTATCTTGAGCAAAAAATATGATAGCGTGCATGAAATACAGTATGCAAAAGCAATCCAAAGTATGGGTGGATAGGTATTTGCGCAGCATTGCAGCAATGGGGGCTGATTTTTTGTTTGTGACGGATTTGGATAAGTTCCCTTGTGTAACAGAGCGACTCCAGACAATAGAGCAACGCTATCCGCGCTGCGCGCGCGCTAAAACGCAAGTTGTGGTGCGGGAGATTGAAAGCTGGTATCTGGCGGGGATTGGTGATGAGGATGGGCAACGATTGCGTTTACCCTCTTTGCCGTCAACGGATTCTGTGACAAAGGGGCAATTTAACGAGATTATTCCTGCGCAATATCGTTCGCGGCGTGATTTTATGAGTGAGCTTTTGCAGCGTTTTTCATTGCAAACGGCCGTCCACAAAAATCGCTCCTTTGCCTATTTTGCCAAGAAATATGGTTTGCTTGATTGGCGAACGGCCGTATCCTGATATGTATCTTCTAATCCCTTACACCCGGTTTGCCCTGAAAACCTACCTGAGTGCGCCGGAAGCGGAGCAGCGTTTGGCGCAGCGGGTACGGCCGCGTCGTTGGCGGCAACTGCGCTTCTTCTGGTCAAAACCCGACCCTGCCTATCCTTTTGAAGGCTCGGTGGAGAACGGCCGTTTCAACATCAACCGCATCATCAACTACCGCAACTCCTTCCTGCCGATCATCGTCGGCCAATTTCATGAGGATTTGGGCTTCACCCGCATTGAAATTTCCATGCGTATGCACTATGCTGTCCAGGCATTTTTGGTTGTGTGGGTTCTGGGGTTCTTATCCATATTTTGGCCGATATCCCTGGGTGACGAAAGTGTCGGCTGGTTAGGTGGGTTGGTCATGTTTGCCGGGTTCGTACTCCTTTTCCTCTTGATCATTGTGGTGTCCTTCAATTATGAAGCGAACAAGGCGCGCCGTCTGTTGGAAGAATTGTGGACAGCAGATTAGGAGATTGGCCCAGTCTCCAATCTCTAATCTCTATCTTCCGCTCACTCCCCGCACCCCAACCCCAAATCAAACACGTCCAAATCCATCAACAGCATCACGTCATCGCTGCCGTCGGCGGTCATGAGCTTGATTTCGTGGCCGCCAGCGCCACCGGGCCTGTCCAGCCAGAGGGAAACGATACGGCCGTCCGGCAGCACACACGGCGAATTGTCATTGTTAAACGCATCCGTCACGCGCACGGCCGTACTAGAACCCGCCGGTAAGCGCCAGATTTGCTCGCCGTACCAGTCCGCTTCAAAGATGATGCTGCCATCAACGATGGCCCCGTCGGGAGCGTAGTCGGGATGGCGCAGGGCGTTGGTCGCCGTGCCGCCGGGGCCATCCTGTGGGCCAATCACCGTGCGGAAATTGCTGCCGTCGCTGTGAACTTCGCAAACGGCCGTACCTTCCTGTCCATCCTGCAAATCCGGGTCACAGTTGAACAAGACCATGCTGCCATCGCTGGAAATGGCGGGCTGGGTGTGCGTGTCATAGGATGACGCGCCCGTCAGCAGCAGCGGGTCGCTCCAGCCGCCGCCCTGCCGCGTGACGGCGTACAAATCTTGCGAATGCGGCCCATCGCCGCCCACAAAGACAATCAAATTGCCGCCGGAAGCCACCGCGCTAAACCCTTCGGAGTGGATGACGCCGCCGGATGTGCGTAAAACCTCGCTGTCGGACAAATTGGTGGGCAGCAAAACCAGGCAAGCCCAGCCCACGCAGTCGGGGTCAAAGTCACGCTCGGTAGAAAGCAGCAGCCAATCGCCGTCTGGCGAGAGATTGCTCCATTCGTCTGCGCCACTGGCGAGGGCGTCCAGCGCCAGCGTCAGGTCTTGCGGGCTGGCGGGATTGGCCGTGTCCATGCGGTACAAATGCTGGTCGTTGCTCAGGGTATAGTGAATATGCCCGGAGAGGACCGCATCCCCCGGCGCAATAACGGTGGGCAAATAGACCGCTTCCTCACCGCCGCCGCTCTGGAATTCATATGCGCCGCTGTCGGGGCCACCGCCAACGGGACGCGGGTTGCCTTCCAGGTCGGTGAAGATGTTAGAAAGGGAACGGCCGTTATCCACCGCCACACTCTCTGCAAACAGATGAAAATCAGCCCCGCCCATATTGGCGAAAATCTGCGCGGGTGTGGCTACAAACGAATGCGCGTCATAACCGAGCGCCTGCCATTCGGCCAGCGTCAAAATCGTGTCGCCGTCGTCGGTGGTGAAACGGTCTACGACGATGTTGTAATCGCTTTCCAGCCCGGTCACGCTGGCGGCAGGGATGTTGATGCTGCCGCGATAGCCATGATCCGAGTAGAAAATGTTGTTATACAACTGGTTGTTGATGCAGTCCGGGGAGGCGATGATAATGGCCCAACGGCCGTCATCCGGCATGGCGATGGTATTGTGCCAGATGCGGTTATTTTGCGAACATTCCGCGCCATTCTCCTGAAAAATGGCAATGCCGCTGGCGTGGTTGTGATAAATGAGATTATTCAGCACCAGCGAATCGCTGACGCCATCCATATTAATGCCCGCGCCGCCGCCCGCGCCGTTGTTGTAGATGACGTTGTTCTCCACACGGCCATCCGTCATCACGCCATCGCCACCCGATTCGATGTCGCCGTTGAGGTGGATGCCGCTGTTGGCGTTGTCATGCACCACGTTGCCGCGAATGGTGAAGCGGTCGCTGCTGTTGTTGACGTAGATGCCGTGTTCGCCGTTGTGGTAGCTTTCATTACCTTCAATGGTCACGTCGTCGGTGAAGGCGGCGAAAATGCCGGTTGTGCCGCCCGTCCAGCCGTTGTCATGCACGGTGTTGCCGCGAATGGTGATGTGATGGGAATGGGCTGTCTCGCTGCCGCGTATGTCTATGCCCCAATTGGGCGCGTCGGCCACTTCCAGCCCTTCAATTACCCAATAGGCGACGGTTTCGCTGCTTTCCCAGGTTTCTAGCTCCAGGTTGCTGTCGTGTTTGTTGTTTGCGCCGGGCTGGTTGATGAGGACGGTTTCGCCGTCGTTGGCGCGCAGGGTGATAGGGGCAACGGCCGTTCCCGACACCTCAATCCGCGCCCCGGCATACGTCCCGGCGTGAACCAAAATCAAATCGCCGGGCTGCACGCTGTCTACGGCGTGCTGGATGGTGAGCCAGGGCGACGCGGCGCTGCCGTCATTGCCATCGCTGCCGCTGGTGGCGACGTGGTAGGCGCTGCCGGTTGACGTGATGGGGGCAACGGCCGTTGCCTGAGCAACGGCCGTATTTTCCATTACTGTCACCTCATCACCAGCATTGGCAGACGGCCGTGCCGCCGGCTCTACCTCATTCCCCGCCGATCCACAGCTCACAAGCAGCGCAAGCATAAATACAATGCAAAAAGACACAAATTTTGACATGACACTCTCCCAATTGGGTAAAATGATTACGCCGGAGTTCACCCCATTGCCAACCCCGACCGCCCCGCCATAGTGACGAAGATGCAACCATTATAAGCGAGTTTGTAAGTATGCAGGTTTGCAAGTGTGCAAGTCATTTGCAAATTTGCCGCTTGTGTATTTGCCCCAATGCCCCGCCCCGTGCATACTTCAGGGTATGAATATGCGCGTCATTGATTTGGATTCTGACGACGACATCATCTCCATTTGCGACCGGCTGAATTGGCAGGGGGATGAGCTGGTACAGAACACCCGCCTCCTCCTCCACCTCCCCCCCGGCGGCGGCGTGCTGCGCGAGGGGCTGGATTTGGTGCGCCTGCGCCGCCACGCCGACCGCCAGCGTATCGAAATTGGCCTGATCACCCCCGACGCCGACATTCGCCGCCAGGCTGCTGCGCTAGGTATCCCCGTTTTTCTCACGGCCGAAGCTGCCGGGCGCAGCCGGCGCGGCTGGTGGCGTGGGCGGCGGCGGCGGGAACGGGTTGGCTTGCCGACGGTGGGTGGGCCTGGCGTGGCGCAGCTTCGCCCGCACGCGCTGGATGAAGCCGACCGGCGCGAAATGCGGCGGCGGCTGCGCCCTGCTTTGACCTGGCAGCGTTGGCTGCTGCGTTATGCGGCCATTTTTCTCTTTTTCATCACGCTGGCGCTGCTGCTGGTGGCCTTCCTGTACGCCGTGCCGCGCGCGACCATCACCTTGCAGCCGGTTTTGCAGCCGGTAGGGGCGACGCGGGTCATTTTGGCGGAGCCGGGGTTGACCGCCGCCGACTATGCCCAGGGCGCGGTACCGGCGCGGCTGCTGCGCGTGGATAATAGCTGGCGGGCAACGGTGACGACGACGGGGGTAACGGCCGTACCCAATGCCTCGGCGCGGGGTAAGGCGCTGTTCGTTAATTTGCTGGATCAGGAAGTGACCATTCCGGCGGGGACGCGGGTGAGCACGTCCGAGGGGAGTAATGTGGTGTTCCAGACGATTACGGCCGTGACCGTGGCCGGGGTGACGGGCAGCACGGCGGAAGTAGACGTCATCGCCATTGAGCCAGGATCACAGGGCAACGTGCCCCCGAACCTGGTTAACCGCATTGAAGGATCGCTGGCGACGCAGTTAGAGGTGCGCAACCTGGAGGCGATGACCGGAGGCGCGGTGCGCGAAGTGGCGGCCGTGTCGGAGGCGGACCAGGCGCGGCTGCGGGCGCAGGTGCTGCAATATTTGCAGGCATTGGCGCTGTCGGAGATGGGCGCGCAGGTGACGGAACGGGAATTTCTGGCGCAAGAGTCGCTGCGGGTGGTGCAGGTGACCAGTGAGACGTATTCCCATTTTCTGGGCGAGCAGACGGATCAATTGACGTTGGAGATGCGCGCCGGGCTGGTGGGTACGGCCGTGAACACCAGCGAAGCGACGGGATTGCTGTATGAAGCGTTGGCGGCGCAAACGCCAGTGGGGTATACGCTGGTGACGGAGGGATTGTCGTTTACGGTGGGGGACGTGGTGGGGGTGGATGAAAACGGCCGTGTCACCTTCGAGATGATCGTCAATGGGTTTGCGGCGGCCGATTTGCCCCTGGATGCGCCTTTAACGGCCGTTGCCGGGCAGGAAGCGGACGTGGCTGCGGCCTATTTGTATGAACAGTTGCCACTGCGCGCCGCGCCGGTGGTAGACATCTGGCCGCTCTGGTTCCGGCGCATCCCCTATCTGCCGACGCGCATTCAGATAGACGTTCAGATGGATGATACATGACAGCCATCTCTTCATCAGATTTCTTCTCCTTAATCTGCGAAATCTGCTGTTACACGGAGTTGCACGGAGGATACACAGAGTGACACGGAGATCAGGAGAAATCAAGCGT
>JACSRF010000142.1 GCA_014879875.1 Anaerolinea sp. | reverse complement strand
GTAATCCGTAATCGGTAATCCGTAATCGGTAATCCGTAATCGGTAATCCGTAATCGGTAATCCGTAATCAGTGCGGGTAACGTATACGGACTTCGGATTACGTTTCACGGATTACGAATTACGGATTACCGTCCGCAGTTGGTACAATTTTGGCACAACCTGGCGTAAAACGCTCAAAGTATCATCCATCTCTTCGGGACTGTTTTGTTTGCCCACTGTCAGCCGCAAGCCACCGATGGCCCACGCATCGCTGAAGCCCATCGCTTGCAGCACAGCCGCTGGCTTCGGACTGCCCGTTTTGCACGCAGAACCGCTGCTGGCGGCAATACCCGCCATGTCCAGGTGCATCAGCAAGTCGTTGGCGTTCAGGTTGCGAAAAGCGAAACTGGCGTTGTGCGGCAGCCGCGCGGTGGGGTGGCCGGTGAGGCGACAATTATTGGGGAAGGCGTCCAGGATGCCGGTAATTAGTTGGTCGCGCAGCTGCTGGTAATGGGTGATGTGTTGGGGCGCGCCCTCGCTGGCTATGCGCAGGGCGGTGGCCGCGCCAACAGCTAAGGGCACGCTGGGCGTCCCGGCGCGACGGCCGTTTTCCTGCCCCCCCCCTGTCAACGCCGATACCAACGGCACGCCCGCGCGCGCATACAGCATCCCCACGCCCTTCGGTCCATAAAATTTGTGCGCGGCAATGCTGAGCAAATCAATCGGCATCGTCGTCATATCCCAGGCTGTGGTGGCGATAGCCTGAATGGCGTCGGTGTGAAACAAAACGCCATGCTCGCGGGCAATACGGCCGATTTCCCAAATGGGCTGTAACGTACCAACCTCATTGTTAGCCGCCATGATGCTGATCAGCGCCGTGTCGGGGCGAATGGCAGCAGCCACGTCGTCCGGGTTCACCTGCCCATGCTCATCCACCGGCAAGATGGTCAGGTCATAGCCAAACAGATCACGCAGTTGGATGGCTGTCGCCAACACGGCCGCATGTTCAATGGCGCTGGTAATCAGATGATTGCCACGGCCGTCGCGCCGCGCCGCCCACATCACCCCACGCAGCGCCAGGTTATCACTTTCCGACCCGCCCCCGGTGAAGGTGATCTCCTCCGGCTGCGCGCGCAGCAAGTCGGCCACCGTCTGCCGCGCCGTTTCCAGGGCATGGGCCGCCGCACGGCCGTAGCCATGCCCCGACCCCGCATTGCCATACACCTCTGCCCAATAGGGTTGCATCGCCGCCACTACCTGCTCATCCACCGGCGTCGAAGCGCCATGATCTAAGTAAATTGCACGTTTTGTAGACATATTTCGTTATTCGTAAGCCGTGAGCCGTGAGCCGTGAACCATAAGCCGTGAACCATAAGCCGTGAACCGTAAGCCGTGAGCCGAAGTCCGTATACATTATCCGCACGGATTACCGATTACGGATTACCGATTACCGATTACCGATTACTAATCTTCCACCGCCGGCAGGCTCACCGTAAACGTCGTCCCCTTCCCTTCTTCGCTGTCAACGGTAATGGTTCCATCGAAATTTTCCACACTTTCCTTCACCATGTACAGCCCCAAACCGGTGCCGGCAATACCACGCTCAACGGCCGTTTGCGTGCGATAAAACCGCTTAAACAAATTGGGGATCGCCAACCTGGGAATGCCAATCCCCTGGTCTTTCACGCGCACATGTACCTTACCAGCTTCCGCCCAGGCGTCAAACCGCACCGTGCCCGACAGCGTGAATTTCACCGCATTGTCCACCAGATTTTTGAAAATGAGGTAATACGTCTCCTTATCTCCACGCACCGGTGGTAAATCCGGTTGTACTTTTTGCCGAAACACCAACCCTTTTTCCGTGGCCGCATCGGTCAGCGGGGGCAGTATCTCCTCAAAAATCGGGTTCAACTGCACCGCTTCGGAGCTGCGCTGCCATTCACGCGCTTCCAGCTTCGCCAGCAGCAGCATTTGCCGCACCATCTTTTGCAGCCGGTCGCTTTCACGTTCAATCACGCCCAAAAAGCGGTTCGCCTTTTCCGGGTCACTGGCTTTGCCGCTGCGCAGCATTCGCGCATACATCAAAATGGTCGCCAGCGGCGTGCGCAGCTCATGTACAATTCCGTGGAAAAAGTCATCCCGCATCCGCTCCACTTCCCGGATCTGGCGCAGGTCGCTAAACACAAAGATCATCTCGTTGACCTGCCCTTTCTCATCGTGAATGGGCGCGCCGCTAATCAGTACCGGAACAGTGGCGCCATTACTCACCAGATACAGATCACTGGCTAACTGCGGATACTCGTCACGCGCTTGCATGACATCTTGCACAAAGCCGGGGAAATCACCTTTTTTCAGGCGAATCGCTTCTTGTACCAACCGTCCCAACATCGCGTCGAGCGCCTCTGTGCCCAACAGGGTCAGCAGCGCATCATTCACCTGGGTAATCACGCCATCCGCATTCACCGTCATCAGCCCTTCGGCCATACTGGCGAAAATGGCTTCAATACGTCGCTTTTCCGCAATCACATCCCCGTGCAAATTCGCATTCTCAATGGCCGCCGCCAATGGGCCGGCAATCGCTTGCAGCAAAGAGAGATCATGTGAGCTAAATTTTCCTTCTTGTTTGTTAATGGCTTGCAGCACGCCAATAATGCGTTCTTCTACCTGCAACGGGATACAAATCATGGAATGCGTGTGAAACCCTGACTGCCGGTCTACCCTGGAAAAAAAACGTTTGTCCGCATACACATCATTGAGAATAACCGCTTCCCCCCGTTCCGCCACCCAGCCAGCGATCCCCTGCCCTTTACGCAAGCGAATCGGAGGTTGGTTGCGAAACAGTGGCCCCATTAAGATTTCCACAAATTGGATGTCGCCGGTAGCAAGGTCAATTAACCCGATGGAGACCGATTCCACGTTCAAGGTACGCCGTACTGGGTCCATCAATTGCTGGAAAATATTGCGCAGGCTGAGTTTGGATGTCAGCGCATAGTTAATATCAGACACAACCGCAAATTCAATATTTTGCCGATCTAATTGATGTCGCATATACGCGCGATCCAGAAACGTGGTGAGATTCATCGCCAATGGTTCCAGGTTTTCGGTCGTCAGGTAGCAATCATCTGCTGGATCAAGCAGGCACACAAGGCCCGGTGGGGTCAGGGACATGGGATTATCGCCACCGGGAAAAGGCAGCGGCACAGAATAGATGAACTGGCGCGGTAATTGCCATAGTTCACTGTCAATCAGTTCATCAGGTGGGCGGCTAAATTTTTCTGTTTTGCGCGCTTTCCCGGCCTGAATCAGCGGCGCAAATGAGGCTTTACGGTTCGACCACCGTGTTTGGATTAAACGGCCGTCTCGATCACAAATCCACACGTCATAATAATTATGCTGCGGGTCTTGCACGCCAACCACCGTCCTGGTTCCTGTATGCGCGGCAATTTCCCCGGCAACAATCGCACAGACGCCATGCGTATCAAACACAGTTGCCAATTCGTTCGTTAACTGACGCCACAACGCATAAAGTTGATCGGCCGGATTCATAACCAGGGCTTGTTCACTCATAACCGAATTTATAACTGTGCTGCCCAAACTGCGCAAGGGGCATTTAGTCGGGGTCGGGCGCAAACTGGCGCCCAACGCCCGACTATGACAAGCGACTGCAAAAAAGGTGAGCTTAGTCAGTTGCGATAATGGAGCAGGTTCAGTATAGTTGCCCTGGTTACTTAACAATGCCTATAGTATGTAGAGCGTACCTGTGTAACCGCATTTTTTTGCGCAACCACCCCTTCCTCCCACCCACTCATCCACGCTTTGCATGAAATTCAAATGAAAAGGAGTTAAACCCATGTCCATGATTGAATATATTCACGGCCGCGAAATTCTTGATTCTCGTGGCAACCCCACCGTCGAGGTCGAAGTCCACCTGCTCGATGGGGCCATTGGGATGGCGATTGTCCCCTCCGGCGCCTCTACCGGCGAACACGAAGCGCACGAACTGCGTGATGGCGACAAAACACGCTATGGCGGCAAAGGCGTCTTACAAGCAGTAGAAGCGGTCAACGAAGAGATCGCCGAAGCCATTGTTGGTTTCGACGCCACCGATCAGGTAGGTATTGACGAAACCTTGATCGAGCTAGACGGCACAGAAACCAAGAGCCGCCTCGGCGCAAACGCCATTCTCGGCGTCTCCCTGGCTGTAGCCAAAGCGGCCGCCGCCAGCCTGGAAATCCCCCTCTACCGTTACCTGGGCGGCATCTACGCGCGCACCCTGCCCACCCCCATGATGAACATCATGAATGGCGGTAAGCACGCCGCCGGGGCCACCGACTTGCAAGAGTATATGATCATGCCCGTTGGCGCGGAAACCTTCAGCGAAGGGCTGCGTTGGGGCGTGGAAATTTACCACAGCCTGAAAAAGGTGCTGGCCGCCAAAGGATACCCCACCACCGTTGGCGACGAGGGTGGCTATGCCCCGCCGGTGAAATCCAACGCAGAGCCATTTGAGCTGATGCTGGAAGCGATTGAGAAAGCGGGTTACAAGCCCGGCGAAGACATCATGTTTGCCATGGACCCGGCCGCTTCGGAAATTTACGAAAACGGCCTCTATAACATGAAGGTCGAGGGCAAGAAGTTGACCGGCGCGGAAATGGTTGATTTTTACGCGGATCTGGTCAGCAAATATCCGATCATTTCCATTGAAGATGGCCTGGCGGAAAACGACTGGGACGCCTGGACGCTGATGATGGAAAAGTTGGGTGACAAAATCCAGATCGTGGGCGATGACTTGCTGGTGACAAACGTAAAACGCATCCAGATGGCCTTCGAGCGCAAAGCGGCGAACAGCCTGCTGTGCAAGGTGAATCAAATCGGTTCATTGACGGAATCGTTTGCGGCCGTTGATATGGTAACGCGGCGCGGCTGGACGACCGTTGTTTCCCATCGCAGTGGCGAAACCGAAGACGCGACCATCTCTGACCTGGTGGTGGCGCTTAATGCCGGGCAGATCAAAACCGGCGCGCCCGCCCGCAGTGACCGCGTGGCAAAGTACAATCAACTGCTGCGCATTGAAGACGACCTGGCTGATGCCGCCATCTATGCCGGATGGAACGCTTTCCCCTTCTTCAATAAATAAACGCTGTTGTTTTTTGCGCATCAAGTGGGACATGGCTGGAAACGGCCGTGTCCCTTTTTTGTTCCCCACACTCCCTGACAAATTAACCAAAGATCGCGCAAACATATTGTTGACTTTCACCAATTTTACATATATACTTGACATATCAACCTGTCTCTTATACACATCT
>JACSRF010000206.1 GCA_014879875.1 Anaerolinea sp. | reverse complement strand
GGCTCTGGTTTTGGTTCTGGCTCCACAGCCAGCGCCGCTTCCACCACTTCCTCTTCCTCCGCGACCTCCGCGCGCTCTGCGGTTAACTCCTTCTGCATTGCGGCTTCGACAACGGCCGTTGCCTGCATCATCACCGCTTCATCTCGCTCCGGTTCTGGCGTAGCCTGCTCGCGGTCAGTGGGAACCATACTCCCCATTTCCATCACCGGATGATTCTTTTCCTTGATCCAAGTTTCCAGTTCTTCTACTGTTGTGACGGAACCACTGTCGGCGATGCGCGCAATCAGGTCAGGGATGCCTTCGCGTTGGGCGACGGCCTGTAACTCGCTTGCCATGCTCTCCTTCAGGTTGCGGCTCAGCCACACAATGCGCTTAAAGCCGCCATCGGCGGAGATGAACTTGGGGCTGAGCAGGTAATATTTACCCACGCCCATGACGCCGGGGGTTTGCACGCCGCCGCCGGCCATGCCTGCCAGCGTGCTGAACTTCATGCCCGCCGGGGTCATGCCCGTGTCCTCGCGGCTGACGACCATCACCCCTTCCACTTCGGGGATGTACATGACAATACATTCGAAGCAGCCACACGCTGTCATTGGATTTTCCATGATGGAGTACATGGAGACTTCTTCCACGGCCCCGTGCGAGCCAACTTTGGCGTAATCGAGCGTACCGCTCCAGTAGCCGGTCTTTTCATCCAGCAGTTTACCCAGCTTGATGGGTTGGTTGGGGCCGGTGGGGTTGATGCTAAAGCTCGCTTTGCAGTCCAGCCAGTTGTACGCGCCGCACAGGCCCAGCCGCTCCGGGCTGACGATGCACACGTGGTCGGGGGCGAAGCTCTGGCAGAGGGTGCAGGAGTAGAATTCGTTCACGGCCGTATCCGTCAAATCGGCCAGCCGTTGGTTACGGAAGTTGTACGCCTCGCGCGCCTTCTCCAGCCATGCAGCTACTTTGTCCGGTTCGGTGTAGAGCGTCACCTGCACCTTATCCACAATCGCGCCAAAGTCGGCGTGGAAGCGGGCGTGCAGAATTTTGCCAAAATGCTCCAGGTTAAAACCCTTGTCCGTGGCGCTGCTGGCAATACGAATCCAGGCAATGTCCCGCTGCCCGATATGCTGAATGCCGGACGCGCCGTTGACGAAGTAATGGATTTGCCGCTCCAGCACCGGTTCAAAATCTTTCTGCATCTGCCGCCCGGCCACTTCGACGACGATGCCCAAATCCATCGCTCCCTTGTCTGGTATATCGCTGAAATCGGGGCCGACGATCTCGATTTTGCCATCCACCACTTTGTCCATATCGGCCATGTGCAGGTACTCAAAGCAGCGGGAATTTTTGCCGCCAAACTCCACGCGCATGTCGTTTTTGCGCACCACTTCCCCTTCAAAAGCGGAGCCGTAGGGCACGGGCACGGGCACGTTTGCCAGCTTGATTTTGACGCCGCGAATTTCGATGCACTTTTGCACCAATCGTTCGGCGCGTTCCAAATCGTCTGCGCCTTCAATTTCTTTCCAGGGCATACTGACGACGTGTTCGTATTGGGTGACGCCGGTGGGCAAAATTTCGGGGATGACGGTGTCGGCGATGACGGGGAAGCCGAAGTTGATCGCGCCCGCCGCCGCCGCGTATTTCAGGTCGTCTACCTCGCCCAATGCCAGCACAAAGGCGAACACGCGCTCGCGGTTGTAGAGCAAAATGTCCCGCGCCTGCCCGGCCTTGAGACCGCCAAAGGTGAGGGCGGAGCGGGTGGCGAAGCCCAGGGCGTAGATGGCGCTGATGGTGTCTGTGCCGAAGGGGACGGTGTAGGTGTCGTAGCCCAGTTCCACGCCTTCTTCCTGGAGTTGATGGATGATGGAACGGCCGTTCACATTCCCCGACAAAAAGGTGAGGATGTTGCGCTTTTGCAGTTCGCGCACCAGTTTGACGGCGACTTCGTTGGATTTAGCGCAGCCGACAATGGCGGCGAAACCGGGCATACGGCCGTCTACCAACTGAATGCCCCACGAGCGCAGTTGAATGTCGTCAATGGGGCCGTTCAGATGTCCTATCAACCCATCCCCGTTGCCGCTGTAGGATGTGCCGCCCGCCAATTCAAAGCCAGGCATCGGTTCCGGCTGCAAACCATAGACAAAGCGCACTGCTTCGATTACCTCGGCGGCAATCAGCGTGGACATGCCACTGTCCAACGTTTCGCCCAGGTAAGGCGTCCAATATTTTTGTGATGGGATGGGGTGCAGCAGCTCTTTGGCGTGATCCAGCGCCGGGCGCAGTTGCGCCAACGTCTCTACCTTCTCCCCTGTCATCCCGTAGATCAACGGCAAGTAATAGGCCGTATTCGGAAAAGCAACGGGCGTTTCTGGCCCTTTCTCGCGCAGCGCCCTGCCCAGCATCGCTTCTGCTTCCGCCACCAGCGCATTGGCCCCGCGAATTGCCCGTGTTGCAATGTATCGAGACATGGTTTCCTCCGTTTCGGTAATCGGTTATCGGTAATCGGTTATCGGTGATTGCTCACCGCTTACTGTTTACTGTTCACCGTTTACCGCTCAGTCCGCCGCCACCCCATACAGCGCCTCGCGCCGCTGCCAGAACGGGAGTTCTTCCAGTTCCAACATACGCGCGTCGCCGCTTTGCCCAAAGCGCGTGGGGTCATAGACCGGCAAGCCCAGGTCGGCGCGTTTTTTGTCAATGTGCGCCAGCGTCTTGGCGATCATCTCATCCGGGTCGGGGATGAATTCCAGCTTGCCCCCGTACAGCTTTTCCCATCCCGCGCTGATGAAATGCGCCACCTCGTCGCTGTCGGACACTTTGTCTGGCATCCCGCTGACGGGCGAAGAACCGCCGAAGATGACGTAAGCGCCGGAAGCGACGCAGTACGTACCGATGGAGAGCGCCTTTTCGCTCATCCATTCGGGCGCCAGGCCGACGGCCGGAACCTGGTCAATGTCGTCGCCCAGGCCGCCATCCTCCACCATTTGCGTCAGCACAGTGAGGATGCGTGTGTTGTCTACGCAGGACCCCATGTGCAGCACCGGCGGGATGCCCACCGTCTCGCACACCTGGCGCAGGCCAGGGCCAACTTTGTCCAGCCCTGCCTCGCCCAACAGCAGGCCGAGCTTGGCGCTGGCGATGGCCCCGCAGCCCGTCTCCACCACCAGCACGTCTTGCTTCAGCAGTTCGCGGGTGACATAGGTGTGCAGGTAGTCGTGGCGGCTGCGTGGGTTGTTGCAGCCGACGATAGCCGCCACGCCGCGAATACGGCCGCTCATAATGGCATCATTCAACGGTCGGAACGAAGCGCGATAGCTGCCGCCCAGCATGTAATTGATGTACTCATGGGAAAAGCCGGGGATCAAATTCTCGCGTATATCCGGGATTTGCGTCTCGCCGCGATTCTTGAAATTGTCAATGGCCGCGCGCAAAATCTCTTTGGCAATGGTCAGCGCCTTGTGTTCGTCAAACTGGATGTGCGTCGCGCCCTTGATTTTTACTTTGGGCGAGGTGGTGATGACCTTCGTGTGGAAATTTTCCGCCAGCCCGACCAACGCCTGCATAATGCACTGCACGTCCACGACCATCGCTTCCACCGCACCGGTGAGAATAGCAAGTTCTTGCTGTAAAAAGTTACCGGCGGCGGGAATGCCCTGGCGCATCAAAATTTCGTTGGCCGTGCAGCAAATGCCGGAGAGGTTGACCCCCTTCGCCCCCGCTTTTTTCGCGTATTCAATGATGTCTGGCGCTTGTGAGGCGGCGACAATCATTTCGCTGAGGGTTGGCTCGTGGCCGTGAACGACGACGTTGACCATATCCTCTTTGAGAACGCCCAGGTTGGCCTGCCCTAAGATGGGCGCGGGTGTGCCAAAAAGAATGTCGGAGATGTCGGTGGCGATCAGGCTGCCACCCCAACCGTCGGCCAGGGCGGTGCGCACGGCGTGTTGCAAAATGTGTTCCGGGTCTTGGTCGTCGCCGATGTGCGTGCGGTGCAGCGCCTCGACCACTTCGCGGTCTACGCCGCGCGGCATGACGCCCGTTTCTTGCCACACTTTTTGCCGTTTGGGGGGGGCGCGTTTGAGCAGGACAATTTCCCCTTTTTGCTGGCCGAATTGGGCGATGTACAGGTCGGCCAGGTCGTTGGCGATTTCGTTGGGGGAACGGCCGTCTACCGGAATGTCATAATAGGCGGCGACGTTACGCAATTTCGCCACGTCGCGCACGGCGTACCCTTCCGCTTCGCCGTTGGCGGTTGCTTTGAGGATGAAGGCCATGTCACGGCCGTGATCGGAATGGGCGGCAGCTCCGGCGGAGATGGCGCGGATGAGGTTGCGCGCCTGGATGGTGTCTATAGTCGCCCCACAGATACCAGTCTGCCCTTCTTTGGTCAGGCGGCATGGCCCCATGCCGCAAATTTTACAGCACATACCGGCGGAGCCGATGTTGCAGGCGGCCATGTCATCGGCGCGGGTGAATGCTGTGCCAATGCCAATTTCCTCGGCGCGGATCAGCATCTGCTGCGCGGCCGGGTCTATGCTGTACTCTTCAATCTCGCGTCTTTTTTTTGCCATTTTTTACCTCCGTTGCCCTTAATCGGCGGTTGGTAATCGGTAATCGGTGGTCGGTTGAATTGCTGATTACCGTTCACCGTTCACCGTTCACTGCTTACCGTCTTCACCGGTCCCATGCCGGGGCAGGGCCACAACGGCCGTCCCATACTCGGCAGGGTTTGGCTAAAGCTGATGGTGCGGCCGGTTTGGGCGTAAGCGGCCGTGTGCCGGAAAAATGCGGGCTGCCCATCTTTCTTTTCTGTGGCTGGCGTGCCGGTTTCCGTCGGGGTGAGCAGGTCGCCCAGGTAGCCAGCTTCTTCTAATGTGGATTCAATCTGTTGTGGGGTTACTTTGGTGGAGTCGTATTGTACTTCTACCAGGTGGAAACTGCTGCTGGCATACACGTCTTGCACGCCTCCTAAGGCCAGCATGAGATTGCGCACAGCAAGAACGTGGTGGTCTCCGTACATTTTGGGGACAGATAATGATAGGGTCTCCATACACTTACCTCCTCGAAAACACAACAGGCGAGGGCTACATGCCTCGCCTGTCAATTGTTAATAGATGCTTTTTAGACCTGATAGGTCTTTATTGCACACCTTTATATGATTCAGGAGAGAAGGGAGTTGGTCAAGTGACGGTTATACGCTTTACGGTATGACAAATGTCATGAATCCATTTAGAAGTTCAACTTCTTGGTTAACTTGTTCAAGCGCCGTTCCTAAGATGCAGCAATTCCAATTATGAAACCGCATAGGGTAGGGGCAAGGCAGGCGGGCAATACCGCAGCCGTTCACC
>JACSRF010000143.1 GCA_014879875.1 Anaerolinea sp. | reverse complement strand
AGATGTGTATAAGAGACAGGTGTAGGTGTAATGAATCTCTTTGCCCTGCTTGACGGCGTACAAGGGGGGCTGGGCGATGTAGAGATGTCCCAACTCGATGAGCTGCGGCATATAGCGGAAGAAGAAGGTGAGCAGCAGCGTGCGAATGTGGCTGCCATCTACGTCGGCGTCGGTCATGATGATGACCCGGCCGTAACGCAAATTCTTCATCTCCATCGTCTCGCCAATGCCCACGCCCAACGCCGAAATCAACGCCTTCACCTCATTGTTCGCCAGAATTTTATCCAACCGCGCCCGCTCCGTGTTCAAAATCTTACCGCGCAGAGGCAAAATCGCCTGAAAATGACGGTCGCGCCCTTGTTTGGCCGTGCCGCCGGCCGAGTCACCCTCAACGATGTACAGTTCGCATTTCGCCGGGTCTTTTTCGGAGCAGTCGGCCAACTTGCCAGGCAGCGTCATGCTGTCCAGCGCGCTTTTGCGCATCACCAGGTCACGCGCCTTACGCGCCGCGTCACGCGCGCGCGAAGAGGTGAGGCAGCGTTCGACGATTTTCCTGGCTTCGCGTGGGTTTTCTTCCATGAACATCGCCAGTGCATCGGCCGTCACCGCAGCGACAATGCCGGCCACTTCCGCGTTCATCAACTTGACCTTTGTCTGGCTTTCAAATTGGGGATCGGGATGTTTGATGCTGACAACGGCCGTTACCCCTTCGCGTGTGTCATCGCTGGAAAAATTCTTGTCCTTTTCCTTGAGCAAATTGTTGTCACGGGCATACTTGTTGATGATGCGCGTCAATGCGGTGCGCACGCCGGTCAGATGCGTGCCGCCATCGGGCGTATGAATGGTGTTGGCAAAGGCATATTCGGAAATGGCAATGCCTTCTGTGTACTGCACAGCCACTTCCACGTTAATGCCTTCCATCTCTTTGTTAGCGTATACCGGATCGTGCAGCGGTTTGCGGTTGCGATTCAGGTAACGGACAAAGGATTTGACGCCACCTTCAAAGTAAAAACTCATCTCACGGGGAGGCGACGGCCGTTCGTCGCGCAGCTTCAAAAAGACGCCGCTGGTAACAAAAGCCATCTCGCGGAAACGGTTCGCCAATGTTTCAAAACGGTAAATGGCCTCATCCTTAAAGATGGTATCATCAAACTGAAAGCGGGTCGTCGTGCCCGTCTGTTCATCCCGTTTCAGGCGGGCAATTTGCGCCACCCGCGCCTGCGGGACGCCTCGTTCATACCGTTGGAACCAGACGCCGCCATCGCGGCGCACCGTCACCTCCATCCATTCGGAGAGCGCATTCACGGCCGCCGCGCCCACGCCATGCAGCCCACCAGACACTTTATAGGCGGCATTGTCAAACTTACCGCCAGAATGCAGCGAGGTATGTACCAGTTCCAGCGCCGATATTTTTTCTTCCGGATGTTCGGCCACGGGAATACCAATCCCATTGTCCGTCACGGACACACTGGAATCAGGATGAATGACAACTTCGATCCGGTCACAACGGCCGGCCAGGGCTTCGTCAATGGAGTTGTCTACAATTTCATAAACCAGGTGGTGCAGCGCCTTGACGTCAGTCCCCCCCACATACATACCGGGGCGTCGCCGCACTGCTTCCAGCCCTTTCAGAACTTGAATGCTGCTGGCATCATATGCCGCTTCTGCCGCACTTTTTTTCACCATCTATCTCTCCTAAAATACCGGTAAACGGGAATCACGCTTCACTTACCAACCACCGCTTACCGCTTACTGACTAACAACGGCCGTCACCCGGTCCCGATAAAAAATGAATGTAGCCGCCACAAAGGACGTGCTGATAAAGGCATGAGCCAGAATGCTGATAAAGGTGATCCAACCGCCATCCTCCATCAGCGTCAGGAATTGGTCAAGCAGCCCACCCAGGAGCACAACGGCCAGAATGAGACCCATGGCTGTTTGTCCATGAATGCGCAACAGTTGCAAGCTGGTCATGAGCGCTTGCAGTGGGGAACGACCGTGCAGCGCCAACCCTTGTGGGACAAAATAACAGGCTAACACCAGCCACACCGCCAACAAGGGCCCCAGCAGCAGCGTCAGCAAACCAAGTGTGGGGCTGAGCAGCGATACCACAACGCTGACCAGCGCCAGCGGCATGTAAAGCAGCATCATGCCAACCAGGAAGATCAACCCCAATGCCAGCAGGCGCAGCCACACGTACCCAATGCGACGCAGTATCCGGCCGGTAAACATATCCGGCGCAGGTTTGTCTAATTGGGTGGTACGGGCGATCAGGGTGAGGTAAACGGCCGTCAACAACAACCCAACCAGGCTAAACAACACAAACAACCCTAACATCAGCACGGCGCTGTCCAATTCCAATACGGCCGTGTGCAGCGGTGTTTGCAACGGTGCGGCCCCGGCCATCAACGCCGGCACACCCAACAATGGCACACTCAGACTGGTAAACAAATTGGTATGCGGCGCCAGCAGCAGCAGCTGCTCCCCCATTGCGGCCAGCGCAACCTCTTGCTGCCACAATGCCGCTGCCTGCTCGATCAGCAGACGCAAACTTAGCCGTGGTCCCAGCCAAAGAAACGTATCCAGGAAAACCGGAATGAGAATGAGCCAGAAATGCTTTGCCGCCAGATCAAACCCGGCGGCGATGGTTGCCCACACACCGGGCACAGATGTTTGTTGCTTCTTGTTTTGCATCATAGTTTCGATCGCCTGATTTTATCATAAACGTTCTAAGCCAGCGAAAAATCACCCCTTACCTTAACGTCTTCCCACCAGGAGATCACATTAAGAGTTTTACAGGTTACTTTTCAATTCTCAACTCTAGTTTAATATAGAGACACTGTATCGTGGCGTGGTCATACGATACAGTAACTACCATAAATCTACTCAGTAAGGAGCAAAGTAATGGTTGACGTCCAGGCAATTGCCAACAAAATCGTCGAAAACGTGGAACGAGTGATGGTTGGGAAAAAACAATCCGTGCAGTTAACCGTGCTCGGTTTATTATGCCAGGGGCATATGCTCATTGAAGACGTGCCTGGCGTTGGTAAAACAATGCTGGCTAAAGCGCTGTCTAAGTCAGTCGGCTGCCAGTTTCAACGCATCCAATTCACGCCAGATATGCTGCCCAGCGACGTGACCGGCGTTTCCGTCTTCAACCAAAAGACGCTTGAATTTGAATTCCGCCCCGGCCCCATTCATGCTCAGATCGTGCTGGTGGACGAAATCAATCGCGCCACCCCCAAAACCCAATCCGCCATGTTGGAAGCCATGGAAGAACGGCAAGTCACGGTTGACGGCCACACCTACCGCCTGGGACCGCCCTTCATGGTGCTGGCAACGCAAAATCCCATCGAATATGAAGGCACGTTCCCCCTGCCGGAGGCGCAGCTTGATCGCTTTATGCTGCGGATCCGCCTCGGTTATCCTGAACGCCACGAAGAGATCGAGATCCTCGACCGACAGCAGTATATCCACCCCATCAACACGTTAGAACAAAAAGTGACGGTCGAAGAGCTGCAAACAGCGCAAGAAGCGATTAAGAAAATTTACATTGACCAAAAAGTGAAAGAGTACATGGTTGATCTGGTGCGCCAGACCCGCGAACATCCCGACGTTTATCTTGGCTCCAGTTCGCGCGGCGCCCTGGCGCTGTACCGGCTGGGCCAGGCGCGCGCCGCTTTGTTTGGCCGCGACTACGTGCTGCCCGATGACGTAAAGGCGCTGGCCGGGGCTGCATTAGGGCATCGGATTATTGTTGGCCCGGCCGCCCGTATCAAGGACGTGCAGCCGGAAGAAATTGTGCAGGAGATTCTCAATCGGCTGCCTGTTCCGGGCGCGCAAGTACGAGGCTAAGCTACCATGAAACAGCGACGGACTGTTGTCTTCATTCTAGCGCTGCTGGCGTTGTTGGCAGCCCTGATCACGGGCCGGGCGCTGCTGTATAACCTGGCCTATCTGCTGGCTTTGTTAATCATCATTTCGTTTCTGTGGGCGTGGCTCAATATCAACTCGGTGCGCTTTTCACGAACGACGCGCACGTTTCGCACACAGGTTGGTCGTCCCCTGGAAGAGCGTTTCGTGATACGCAACAACAGTTTTATCCCGACGCTGTGGGTGGAGATGCGCGACCACTCGGAGCTGCCAAAGCATTATGCCAGCCGCGTTGTCAACACGTTGGGGCCGAAAGGTCAGTATAACTGGCGGGTGACGACCATTTGCCAGGAACGCGGCCGTTATCAGCTTGGCCCCGTTCGTCTCAGCACCAGTGACCCGTTTGGCCTGTTCCCGATGCAGCGGCAAGATACACAAACGCGCAACGTGGTGGTATACCCCATGACGGTAGATATTCACCGGTTCGCACTGCCGATTGGGATTTTGCCCGGTGGCGATGCGCTGCGGCGGCGCACCCATCACGTCACGACCAATGCGTCTGGCGTGCGCGATTATGCGCCGGGCGACAGTTTCAGCCGCATTCATTGGCGCAGTACGGCGCGGCGCGGCCGTCTCATTGTCAAAGAGTTCGAGTTGGATCCATTGGCCGACATCTGGATTGTGCCTGACATGTCTATTTTTGGGCACGTGTCGCAGCGGCCGTCAACGGCCGTTCCCGAAACGACGCGCGAAGAGATGCCCGTATGGATGCGCCTGGAAGAGTTTAAGCTGGCGGCGAACACCGAAGAGTACACAGTGACCATCGCCGCTTCGCTGGCGCAATATTTTCTGCGCAACAATCGGGCGGTGGGCATGTTGGCGTATGGGCAATCTAATGAAGTGTTGCAGCCGGATCGCAGCGAGCGCCAGCTTAACCGTATTTTGGAGACGCTGGCCGTGCTGCGCGCACAAGGGCAGACACCCCTGCAAAATATGATTAATGCGGAAGTGCATTTGTTCCCGCGCGGCACAACGCTGATTGTGGTCACGCCAACCACACGGGAGGAATGGGCAACGGCCGCGCGGCAGTTAGTGCGCCGTGGGCTGCGGATTGTGACGGTGCTGGTCAACCCGCAATCTTTTGGCGGTTCGCAATCGGCGCTGACCTTAGCCAGCTTGCTGCAAGCGAACAATATGGTGTCCTACGAGATCAACAATGGGGATGACCTGCCCGCAGCCCTGAGCCGCGGCCGCACGCAGGCCGGTTACTTTACGTTGGGTTAAGCGATGAAACCAGAACAGCCTCGGACTATTTTCCTCATTCTCGCTGCCGTTATCTTGGTGTGCGGGGGAAGTATGGCAACGGCCGTTTTCCTCTACAACCAATTGCAAGTACAAACCGCAGCAGCGCCGGCGTCACTGTCCCCCACACAGCGCTCCAGCGAACAAGGCTTGCCATGCCGC
>JACSRF010000418.1 GCA_014879875.1 Anaerolinea sp. | reverse complement strand
ACCGACAAGTTTTGACGGGTTATGTTTTGTGAAAAATCCGTCAAAACAACATTGTTGCACTACTAGCCAACTAACAAACTAACTGCGTAATTTACCACTGATTATCAAACACCAACTCAGGAGGCCCCATGGACCAACAAAAGCGTCGCCTGACGGCTGAAGATTTATATCGTTTCCAGACCGTTTCCGACCCCCAAATCTCCCCCGATGGGCAACACGTCATCTTTTGCGTGCAGCGCGTTGACCCCAAAACAGAAAAGAAATACACCAACCTATGGCTGGCAGCCACAGACGGCCGTCACCCACCACGCCAATTCACCTATGGCAAACAAGACGATACTCACCCCCGCTGGTCGCCCGACGGAACCCAAATCGCCTTCCTCTCCAACCGGCAAGATGAAAAACAGGCGCAAATTTTTCTCATCCCGCTGCATGGGGGCGAGGCACGGCCGTTAACCGAACCAACCGGTTCCATTGCCACTTTTGCCTGGTCGCCCGACGGCGCGCAGCTCGTCTGCCAATTCCGGGCCAAAGACGCCGCCGACCTGGAACGGGAAAAAGATGAGCAGAAAAAGAAACTCGGCGTCGTCGCCCGCACCATCACCCGCGTAGATTTCCGCATGGATGGCAGCGGCTACACCCCGCAAGAAAAATGGCACATCTGGACGATAGACGCCACAACCGGCGCCGCCACCCAACTCACCAGCGGCGACCATCACGAAACAGAGCCATGCTGGGCGCCAGACGGACAGCATATCCTCTTCATCTCTAACCGGCACGCGCGTTCCGACTTTGAACACGACGCCACCGAACTGCACCTGATCCCGGCCGCTGGTGGGGAGATGCAGCAGATTGACGCCCCTTACGGCCGTAAATTCGCCCCCACCTTCTCCCCTGATGGACAGCACATCGCCTACCTGGGGCGCAAACAAACGGGCAAGTGGTACCAAAATGCGAATATTTTTGTCGTCTCCGTGCATGGCGGCGATGGGCAAAACGTCAGCGGCGCGCATGACATCCATTTCAACAGCGTGACCAATGGCGACATCGGCGGCGGGCCAGATATGAGCCGGCCACAATGGAGCGCCGACGGCCGTACCCTCTACGCCATTGCGACCCTGCGCGGCGACCAACCGTTAATGGCCGTGTCCCTGGATGGCAGCGCGATCATCACCCCGGCCTTTAGCGGCGGCCCGGCCGTCGTCGGTCAATTCAGCCTCAGCGCCGACGGCCGTAAAATCACCTGTTGGGGCGGCGCGCCCACCGACCCCGGCCAGGTCTGGCTGCATGACTGCGACGCCGGGACGACAACGCCGCTCACCCAGTTCAACGCCGACCTGTTCGCTGAACTGGACCTGGGACAGGTGTCTGAAACCTGGCTGAAGACGGCCGATGGCTACGATCTGCATGGCTGGGTCCTCACGCCGCCCAATTTTGACCCGACCCAAAAATACCCCTCCATTTTAGAAATTCATGGCGGACCGCAGACACAGTACGGCCGTCTCTTCATGCACGAATTCTACTACCTGGCCGCCCATGATTACGTCGTCTATTGGAGCAATCCACGCGGCAGCCAGGGGTACGGCGAAGCGGTGGCGGGGGCTATTTACGGCCGTTGGGGTACCGTGGACTATGACGATGTGATGGCCTGGACCGACTACATGGCGCAGCAGCCCTACATAGACACGGCGCGCATGGGCGTCACCGGCGGCAGCTATGGCGGTTACATGACCATCCTCATCATCGGCAAAACAGATCGCTTCAAAGCGGCCGTCGCCCAACGCGCCGTCAGCAACGTCATCAGCTTCTACGGCTCCAGCGACCTGAACTGGGGCGCAGAACACCTGATGGGCGCCGAAGTCCCTCCCTGGGACGCCCTGGACGCCTACTGGGACATGTCGCCCATGAAATACATCGGCCGCGCTGCCACCCCCACACTGATCATTCACAGCGAACAAGACCTGCGCTGCGACAAAGAGCAGGGAGAACAGGTATTCATCGCCCTGCGCCGCCTCGGCGTAGACAGCGAGCTAATCCTTTTCCCGGAAGAGTCGCATGGGTTGAGTCGCGGCGGCCGTACCGACCGGCGCATCGCCCGCCTCAGCCACATTCTGCGCTGGTTCAAAAAGCACTTGTAAAACCCAGGTAACTACGTTTCTTGCCAGACGACATTGGCAAAAGAAGGTACAAACACAAATTTAGGAAGAACACAGATAAAGCCAAAAGAACTGTGTTTTTCCTATCGGTGTTTACAAGTAAATGGCGATTGCTTGCGGGAACTGTTTTATGCTATGCTACAAGCAGTTACAGAAAATCTGTGTAATCTGAAATTCAGTAAAGGATAGATTATGAACACAATTGTTCAAATGCGCCAACGTGGGACATTAACGTTACCGGTTGAACTGCGCCAAAAATATAGCATTCAAACAGGGGACACATTTCGCGTGCTTGACCTGGATGGCATTTTTGTATTGACTCCAATGGCGACAATGGTTCCCGAACTTGCTCAAGAAATTGAACGACTGCGCCTGGAAGCAGGTTTAGATACAGCAGATCTCTTGCAGGCATTGCGCGAACAACGAGAACAATATTATCTGGAAAATTATGCCGACTGAAACGCCACGTGTTTTTATTGATGCAGATGTCCTTTTTGCTGGATCGGCATCGGCATCAGCACATGGGGCCAGTTTGGTTGTTTTGCGCATGTCAGAAATCACACTTGTTCAGGCGATCACTTCTGTACAAGTCATCACCGAAGTGGAAAGAAATCTGGCGCAAAAACTGCCACGAGCGCTGCCAGCTTTTCATCTGCTTGTCAACCGGAGTCTAACAGTTGTCGCTGACCCCACTATACCAGCATTACAAGAATACACAGGACTGGCAGACGCCAAAGACTTACCTATTTTGGTAACGGCCGTGCGTGAGCAGTGCCCCTGGCTTATCACTTTCAACACTCGTCACTTCCGACCTGGACACGTTTCCGTCACTGTGCTGCCGCCAGGAGCTTACATCCAACGGGTTCGCCATCTACTCACACAGCGATAAACCCGCATCAGTACAGCTTAAAAAAGCTATACCGTATTGCGTCTCCTGCTGAGGGGCTTTATGCAATACACAACACGCAACGCTGATGCCCAATTTCCGCATACAACGCAGTTTGCCACTGCAAATCGCCCTCAACTTTGTCTTGATCATCCTGATGACGGCCGTCATCATCGGCGTACCGGCTGTCTGGCTGCTGCGCGACCAGTTAGAGCGGCAGGCGGGGGCGCTGCTGGCGCAGGGCAGCGCCGCCACCGAAGCGTTCTACCACTCGCGCCAACGAGAGGCGGTTAACCTGGCGCTGTTGACCGCGCAGCGGCCGACGCTGCGCCAACTGGTCAGCCAGGGCGACCTGGCGGCGCTCCCCCCTTACCTGGCAACGCTGCAAAGCGGCGCCGACCTCGACTTACTGCTGGTGTGTGACCTGGACGGACGGCCGTTAGCTCAGGCAGGTCTACCGGTAGGGGCTAACTTTTGCCAGGCGGCGTCTGGCGCGGCTTACGTCGTTGACCGCGCCGCGGCGCCGCCCCAGGCATGGCTTTTAGCCGCCGCGCGGATTACTGCCGACGCCGCACAAGTCGGGCAAGTGGTGGTGGGTTGGCAGTTGAACGACGCTTTCTTGCAAGAGATGTCCCGACAGTCGGGGTTGGAGCAGCTATTGTGGCTGAACGAGACCCTCCTGGCTGCCAGTTTGCCGATAACGGCCGTTGACCTCCAGCCCACCTTACCTCCACCCGGCGCAACCGGGCCAAATTACCAGTTCAGCCTCAAGCAGCAGCCGTATTATGCGCGCCACTTTTTGCTCAATGAGCATGGACTGGCAACGGCCGTTGCCCTGAACACCACCGACCTCGTAAACAGCCAAAAACGACTCGTCTTCGGCATGATTGGCGGTATTTTCCTCGTCACGCTGCTTGGTTCCGGCCTTGCACTTTTTTTAGCGTGGCGCATTGGACGCCCGCTAGATGATCTGGCTGCCGCGGCCGGCGCGCTCAGTTGGCGCGCGCTGGACAAGCCGGTGCAAATTCAAAGCAAGATCATCGAAGTGAGCCAGGTAGCCCAGGCGCTCGAGTTTGCCCGGCTGGAACTGCGCCACACCTTAGCCAATTTGCAGCAAGAAAAGGCGTGGGCCAACCATCTGCTTGATTCGATTGTGGAAGGGATTATGACGCTGGATGGCGACGGCCGGGTCACTTTTTTCAGCCGCGGGGCCGAGCAAATTACCGGCTGGCCGCGCAGCGAGACAATTGGCCGCGCCGGAGATGAGTTATTCCAGATGGTGGAAACGAGCGCCCCGTTTAGCCAGTTTATTCCGGCGTCAGGACAGCGAGAACGGCTGACTGTGGTGATGGCAAACGGCCGTCGCGCGATCCTGGCCATGACCGGCGCCCAACTAGCCCCACCGGCCGCCGGCAACGCCGAAGTGGCCCTCGTCTTCCGCGATGTCAGCGAAGAAGAGGCGCTGCACCGCTTGCTCGGCCATTTTCTGGCAAACGTCGCCCATGAATTTCGCACCCCCCTCTCGGCGTTGGCTGCCTCCATTGAACTGCTGCAAGATCAGGCCCCGGACCTCACCCCCGCCGAACTGGAAGAACTGCTCAACGCCCTCCATTTGGGCATCGTGGGGCTGCAAACGTTGGTGGACAATTTGCTAGAGAGCGCGAGTATTGAAAGCGGCCGTTTTCGCGTCTTTCTGCGCCCCACCAACCTCAACGCCATCATCGGCGAAGCGGCGCAAACCATGACACCGCTCATTCACAAACATGGGCAGCGGCTGCGCCTCGACCTGCCAGACAACCTGCCCGGCGTGCAGGCTGATGACCGCCGCCTGCTGCAAGCGATCATCAATCTGCTTTCCAACGCCATCAAGCACGGGCCAGATGATGCGGAAATTATCCTGTCAGCGACAATGTCGCCACATGGCGTTAAAATTGCTGTTGCTGATGCGGGGCCAGGCGTGCCGCCGCAGCATCGCGCCGACCTGTTTCACTGGTTTACGCGCCGCAACCCACAACAGGAACGGCCGCCCTTTGGCATTGGCCTTGGTTTAGCTGTCGTGAAGGCGGTGGCGCTGGCGCACAATGGCTATGCCGGCATTGAAGACCGACCTGGCGGCGGCTCCATCTTCTGGATTGAACTACCTTATACACAATGATTGCTTTAGTTGTTGACGATGATCGCGTTTTGGCCGACCTGATCGCCTTCACCCTGCGCCGCGAAGGGTTTCAGGTGATTCAGGCCCACGATGGAGAAGCCGCTTTGCGCCGTTGGGAAGCGGACCGGCCAGACGTGCTTATTTTGGACGTGAATCTGCCCAAACTAGACGGCTTCGCCGTCTGCCGCGCCATTCGCGCCCAAGACAACACCCCCATTTTGCTGCTCACCGTGCGCGAGGAAGAGGATGACATTGTGCATGGTCTGGGGTTGGGCGCCGATGATTACGTCTTGAAACCCTTTAGTCCGCGCCAACTGGTCGCCCGCGTGCAGGCCGTCTTGCGTCGCGCCGGGTCACAGTCCACGCCTGCCATCCGTCAGGTAGGCGCTTTGTCGTTAGACAGTTCGCGGCGGGAAGCGCAGTTGGCCGATGGGGAGGCCATCGCCCTGACCCCGCTAGAAAACCGCCTGCTCGATTACCTGATGCTCAACGCCAACCACATCCTGACGGCCGAAGACATCATCAACCACGTTTGGGGCGCAGAAGGGGGCGACCGCGACGCCCTGCGCCAACTGGTGCGCCGCCTGCGCGCAAAAATTGAACCGGACCCGGCCAACCCGATATACATCGAAACTATCTCCGGCCTCGGCTATGGCCTGATAGCCAAAAACTAAACCCTCTCTGTCACAGCTTTGTCACAACTTTATAGCGGATTTTGTCATGCACGGCCGTTACGCTTCTTATTCAAGAGAGGCGGGGCTTAAGGGATGCGATGGCTTTTCCTCATCCCGCTACCTGTAGCGCAAACTGGAAAGTTTGCGCGGGCGAACCAGGAAGTTCGCCCTACGAGGAGAGAAGCGCATGAACAACCCAACCCCACATTTCCTGGTTGGCGCGCTAGATCAAGATTGCGCCGGGCAAACGCTGGAATACGCGCAGCAAATCGGGCAGATCCTGAACAGCCAGGTAGATTGTTGGCGCACGGCCGTTGACGACGACAAGTTAGACGATTTGCTGGCTAAGGCGCAGATTGACTGTGACCTGCTCTTCCTCAGCGAACCCACCCAGCGCCACCTGATCGCGCGGCTAACGCAGCGTGCCCCGCACCAAAAAATACTGGACCAGCACATGCCCGCCTCCCTCTGGTTGGTACGGCGACCGCGTTGGCCCATTCGCTCCATTCTGCTGATTGTGTGCGGCGAGGAAGGAGAGGAGCGCGCCGAGGAATGGGCCATGCGAATCGCGGGGGTCTGTGAAGCGCAGATCACGGCACTCGTCATTTCTCCCGCCGCGCCCGGCATGTACCGCGAGGGGACGCGCGTACAAACCCATCTTGAACTGCTGTTGACCACCAATGCGCCCATTGGCGCACAACTGCGGCGCATCTTGCACCGCTTGCAACTCGCGGGGATGGAAGGGCGGCTGCAACAACATTGGGGTACGCCTGATGAGCAAATTGAGCAGGAAATCGCCATCGGCGACCACGACCTGGTTGTATTGACCAGTGAAAAAGGAAGCAAATGGTGGCGTTGGTGGATGGGTGAATTGGTCGAACCCCTCCTGCGCTGGATTGACCGACCGGTATTGATCGTTCGCTAACCTTTGCGCAGTTTTTTGACGCTTTCTGGGAACTGCTCAGTTCTGATCCCGGCGTCAGCCCATAAAACTTCTACACATTCAGGATGGTATTGAACAAGATGTCTTTACAACCTAAGCTGTTACGCATTGTTTTACTGAGTCTGTCCCTGCTGCTGCTGGTCGCTTGCAGCAGCAGCAACAACCCGGCCAATTCAGGCAGCAGCGCTGCTGACCAGTCGCCGCAGCAAGAGACGCTGGCGATTTCTGGCGCTTTTGCCCTCTTCCCGATGGTCACCTTCTGGGCGGAGGAATACCAGAAGGTTAATCCCAACGTCCGCTTCGACATCCAGGCCGGTGGCGCGGGCAAAGGTATGACCGATGTGCTGGCCGGCGCCGTAGACATCGCCATGGTCTCGCGGGAACTGCGCCCGATTGAATTGGATCAAGGAGCATATGGCGTGCCGGTGACCATTGACGCCGTCATTGGTACGCTGAACGTCAACAATCCACACCTGGAACAAATTCTGACCCAGGGGGTTAGCCGGGAAACGGCCATCGGCATTTGGATCACGGGCGACATTACCACCTGGGGGCAGGCTTTGGGCATTGATGATGATACACAAATCAATGTCTATACCCGCTCCGACGCCAGCGGCGCCGGCGAAATGTGGTCTATGTTTCTGGGTGGCGACGCGCAAGAGGATTTGCTGGGCACGGCCGTTAACGCGGACCCTGGTCTGGCAGAAGCGGTGCGCCAGGACACGCTTGGCGTTGGCTACAACAACATCGGCTTTGCCTATGACCAGACAACCGAACTGCCCATCGCCGGGCTGCAAATCATTCCCATTGACCTGAATGGCGACGGCCGTTTGTCAGACGACGAAAACTTCTACGGCACACGCGATCAACTGACCGCCGCGATAGCTGCCGAAATCTATCCCTTCCCGCCGGCGCGCGTCCTCTATCTGGTCACCAAAGGGGATCCCAGCCCGACCATTGTTGATTTTTACCGCTGGATATTGAATGAAGGGCAAGCTTTCGTAACCGACGCCGGTTACGTTCGCCTGAACGAAGCGCGTCTCAATGACGCGCTATCGCTTTTGCCCTAACGGACGTAGAACCTTTCCTGAAAAAGCAGAAGTTCAACCTCTTCCAGAAGTTGAACTTCTGCTACGCCTGACATACGTCAGGCATTTGCCTTTTAAGGAGTTGTCGTGATGGAAATTAGTGGAAAAGCAATAGCGCGTGGCAAACTCGTTAAAATGAATCCGTTCAAGCTCAATCCCTGGCGGCGGTTGAAGGACCTGCTCAGCGGCGGTCTGATGAGCGTGATTGTCATGGCGATTCTGGCGCTCATTTTGGTCATGGGCACGCTGCTGCTGGTCCGATCCTGGCCGATCCTGGCCGCCTATCCTTTGCGCGATCTGCTGACCTCCACAACATGGCGGCCGACGCGCGGCCAGTTTGGTTTTGCCCCCTTTATTGTGGGCAGTTTAACCGTCACCCTGATAGCCGGGCTTATTGCCGTTATTCCGGCCCTGTTAAGCGGTATCTACCTGGCAGAATACACCTCCAAACGGGCGCGTACCCGGCTCAAGCCACTGCTAGACCTGTTGGTAGGCATCCCTTCAGTGGTCTACGGCTTGTGGGCCATCTTGTTCATTGTGCCCCTGATTCGCGATCATATTGGTCCCTGGTCGGATCGGGTTTTAGGCGGCACGTTCCCTATCTTTGCCCGTACCAACCCCAGCGGTTATGGATTGTTGGCCGGCGGTTTTGTGCTGGGGATGATGATTTTCCCCATCATTGTCGCCGTGACGGATGAGGTGCTGCGCAACGTACCCCGCGAAATGCGCGAATCGCTGCAAGCGTTGGGAGCCACCCGCTGGGAAGCGACCAAGGTGGTGGTCTTTAAGGCCAGTCTGCCGGGGGTAATGGCGGCCGTTGTCCTCGGCTTCTCCCGCGCTTTTGGCGAGACGCTGGCGGTGATGATGGTGGTGGGCAACAGCCCCCACATTCCCGGCTCGCTGTTCGATACGGCTTACCCACTGCCCGCCCTCATCGCCAACAATTACAGTGAAATGATGTCTATCCCCATGTATGACTCCGCCTTGATGGGCGCGTCTTTGCTGCTGCTGCTGGTCATCTTATTCTTTAACGTGGTCGCCCGGCTGACCATCATGCGCGTATCCCGGTAACGCAATTCGGCAAATTGCGCCGCTGTGAAGGAGATGAAAACGATGATTAAAAAACGACGGCGAAAAATGGAAGAGCTGGTTTTTGTCTGGTTGATGCGCTTGTCGTTAGCCTCGGCGGCCCTGGTATTGGGACTGATCCTGGTCATTATTACCCGGCGTGGTCTGCAAGCGTTAAGCTGGGAAATGATTTCGCAGCCACCAGGGGCCGCCTTTTACCTGGGCGGCGGCGGCGGTATCTTAAACGCCATCGTTGGTTCGCTTTACCTGGCGACCGGGGCGACGCTGCTGGCTTTGTGCGTCGCCATTCCGTCCGTCTTATACCTGCACACCTACGCCCGCAACTCCCGTCTGCGCCATGTCGTTCGGCTGGTGCTGGACGTTTTATGGGGAATTCCCAGCATCGTCTATGGCGCGTTTGGCTTTGCCCTGATGATCTTGATGGGGCTGCGAGCGTCACTGCTGGCGGGCATCATTGTGTTGGCGTTGGTGGTTTTGCCCATCATGGCCCGCACTTTTGACGAAGTGCTGAGTTTGTCTCCCAAAGAGTTGACCGAGGCGACGATGGCGATGGGCACAACCCGGTTAGAGTTGTTATGGGTATTACTGCGGCAAGCGATACCGGGCTTGTTCACGGCCGTTCTCCTGGCCTTTAGTCGGGCAATTGGCGACGCCGCATCGGTGCTGTTCACGGCCGGCTACACCGACAGCCTGCCCGATTCGCTGCTGCGGCCGGTGGCTTCGCTGCCCCTGGCCGTCTTTTTCCAACTTGGCACGCCTTTCCCCGAAGTGCAGGCGCGGGCGCACGCTTCGGCTTTGGTGCTGACGGCTATCATCTTGTTCATCAGCTTGCTGGCGCACCTGTCCATGACCCGGATCGGTCGGAATGTGATTCGGTAGGGCGGATTGACAGGATTAGCGGATGAATAAATCCGTCAATCCCGTCAACCCATGCCCCTTTGGAGAACTTATGTACGCTCTAACCATCAAAGAATTGAATGTCTGGTACGGTAAAAACCAGGCGCTTAAAAACGTTTCCCTGAATATCCCGCTGCGGCAGATAACGGCCATTATCGGACCTTCCGGCTGCGGCAAAACAACTCTGCTCAAAAGCCTGAATCGGCTGCTCGACCTGAACGAAGACGTTAAAGTGAAAGGGAAGGTCTTCTACGACGATGTAGACATTTACGGCCCGGAGGTAGACGTGACTGAAGTGCGCACGCGCATCGGCCTGCTGGCGCAAAAGCCGTTTCCCTTGCCTATGTCCATTTACGACAACGTCGCTTATGGACCGCGCATTCACGGCCTGCCTAACGGCCAATCCATCGCCGAAATTGTCGAATCCCGCTTAAAGGCCGTTGGCCTGTGGGAGGAAGTGTCAGGGCGGTTGAAGACCCCGGCCGCAGGTCTGTCCGTCGGGCAGCAGCAGCGGCTCTGCCTGGCCCGCGCCCTGGCCGTGCGGCCAGACGTGCTGCTCTGCGACGAATCCACCGCCTCGTTAGATCCCATTTCGGCGCGAGGGATTGAAGAGCTGCTGCGCAATTTGAAGGAGCAGTATACCCTGGTGATGGTCACGCACGACATTGACCAGGCGCGGCGACTGGCCGATCACGTCGTCTTTATGTGGTTGGGAGAGTTGGTGGAACATGGCCCGGCTAAACGCTTCTTTGCCGAACCACGAGAGGCGTTGACCCAGGCTTATCTGGCGCGCGAAATTGGGTAACGATTTTCGTAACCGCTCACGCCCCCGTAGGTTGAGCCTGTCGCAACCGATTCCCCTTCGACAAGCTCAGGGGGACGGGGATGAATGATTACCTGTTGAAATGGCACATGTGTTTATGGCTGGCAAAAAAATGGTGGTTAGACGATTCAGTTGGCGGCTGATAGGACAACAAATCCTTTTTCTCGTTTTCGGTGGCGGGGCGCTTCTCTACACCCTCTGGCCCTGGCTGCCACTGGTGCATGGCAAGCCACCGCGCACGCTGATTTTGTACGGCTTCAGCATTTTGGGCGAAGTGATGAATGAGGGCGTCTTCCCCGCATTTCAAGCAGAATGGACGGCGCAAACCGGTGAACAGGTGGAGTTTATCTCCGCTTTTGCCAGTTCGGGCACGGTGACCAACCAGATGATTATGGGGGTCCCGGCGGAAGTGGCGATTTTGTCGCTGGAATTGGACGCCTTGCGCCTGGTAGAAAATGGCGTGCTGTCCGGCCCCACCTGGAAGGAACTCCCGCACGAGGGGGTGGTTAACCGCACCCCTTTCATCATCCTGGTGCGCCCCGATAATCCCAAGCAGATCGCCGATTTTGCCGACCTGACTTGGCCCGGCGTCGGCGTCGTTCATCCCGACCCGCTCACTTCTGGCGGCGCGTTGTGGGCCATTTTGGCTGAATATGGCTCGGTGACGCTGCAAGGGGGGGGCGAAACGGCCGCTTACGAACAACTGCTCGGTATCTGGCGTAACGTGGTGGCCCAGGCTGCCTCGGCGCGCGCCACGCGCACGCAGTTCGAGACCGGCTTTGGCGACGCGCTGATCACCTATGAGCAGGAAATCGTACGCGACCGGGCGCGGGGACGGCTGGCGGCCGAACCCGTTTACCCGCACAGCACCATTTTAAGCGAGCATACGGTGGTGGTGCTGGAGCGCAACATCAGCCCGGAACAGCGGGAACTGGTGGACGCCTTTGTCGCTTTTCTCTGGGGCGAGCAGGCGCAGCGCATCTTTGTCGAATATGGCTTCCGCAGCGTAGATGAAGCGCTCAACGACGCAAACCCTGATTTTGGGTACATTGCTGCGCCGTTTGTCGTTGCTGATTTGGGGGGCTGGTTGGCAGCCAGGGACACGATTGTCAATGAGATTTGGAAGACCCGAGTTTTAACGGAGTTAGGCCGATGAATGATTTGCCTGCACCGCGTCCGCAACGGCCGTCACGACGCACCACAATTTTGCCGGTAGGGCTGCTGTTGGTCGTGCTGCTGCCCCTGATTCTGATGCCCCTCTCGGCTATTTACCTGTTTGCCGGGCGTGGCGGGCTGGCCGAATTTATCCGCATTCTGAGCAGCCCGGACGCCCAGTTTGCACTGCGCTTTTCGCTGCTTATTGCGTTGGCAACGGCCGTCATCAATGGTATTTTGGGCACTTACGCCGCCTACGTCCTCTCCAAATACCAATTTCGCGGACGGGAAGCCTTGATCGTCCTGGTCAATTTGCCAGTGGCGATCCCCACCGTTGTCGTGGGCACGTCGCTGCTGCTGCTATGGGGACCCATCGGCTTATTGGGTCAGTTTCTTGATCCGCTCGGTTTGCAGCCCATGTTTGCCCCGACCGGGGTGCTGCTGGCGCACCTGTTTGTTACCTTTCCCTACATGCTGGGGGCGGTCAAACCGGTGCTGGATGAACTGGACGTAACGTATGAGGAGGCGGCTTACACCATTGGCGCCAGCCGTTGGCAGACATTTCGCCTGGTTATTTTGCCCGCCCTGAAAGGGGGGTTGTTCTCTGGCGGGCTGCTGACGTTTGCCCATTCGTTGGGGGAATTTGGGGCGACGGTTATTGTCAGCGGCAATTTGCGCCTGCGCACACAAACGGCGCCGCTCTATATTTTTGCCCAATTTGAAGCAGGGAACCTGGAGACGGCCAATGCGGTCGCCGCTGTATTGGCAACCCTGTCTTTTGTTCTCTTTTTTATTTTGATTCGCTTTACGCAGCGGAAGGGGTGAAGCGGGAAGCATGAAACGTGAATCTTCCTTTACGCCACACACATCACGCATCACGTTTCACGTTTCACGTTTCAATCCAGGCGGTGAGTTGTGTCTATCATCTTAACCAATCTCGTCAAACATTTTGGCTCCAATCTGGTGGTGAACAATGTCTCGCTAGAAGTGACAGATGGCGAGTTGTTTGTGCTGCTGGGCGGTAGTGGCAGTGGCAAGAGTACCATTTTGCGCCTCATCGCCGGGCTGATTACACCCGACGCCGGCCGTATTGAGTTAAACGGCCGTGACGTCACCAACCTTCCTGTGCAAGCCCGCGACACCGGCTTTGTCTTCCAAAATTATTCCATCTTTCGCCACATGACCGTCAGCGAAAACGTCGAATTTGGGCTGCGCATTCGTGGCATTCCCGCTGAGGAAAAGCGGCAGCGCAGCGCCGAACTACTCGACCTGGTGGGGTTGGCCGGATTGGGCGAACGGTATGCCGATCAGCTTTCCGGGGGACAGCAGCAGCGGGTGGCGCTGGCGCGCGCGCTGGCTTACCGCCCGGCCGTGCTGTTGTTGGACGAGCCATTCGGGGCGCTGGACGTGAAGATTCGCGCCCAACTGCGTCACAGCTTGCGTGAGATTCAACAACGGCTGCAAGTGACGACCATTCTGGTGACGCACGATCAGGAAGAGGCGTTTGAATTGGCGGACCGCATTGGCCTGATTCACCACGGGCGGTTATTAGAGGTGGGGCCGCCGCAGCAGTTGTATCACCGGCCACAAACGGAGTTTACAGCCACGTTCATTGGTGGGGGCAATGTGCTGGTTGGGCGGCGGGAGGGGCGCACCATTCGCCTGGGACAAACGACGCTGCCTATGCCGGAGACGGCGCCTCCTCACGACGAGGATGCGCCGGTACGCATTTTGTTCCGGCCAGAAACAGCGTTGGTGCAGCCGGAGCCATTTGCGGCCGATGAACCGATTTACCCCTTGGGAGTGGGGCTGGTGCAGGAACAAGTTTTTACCGGCCCATTGCAGCGGCTGGTGTTGGCCGTGGCGGCGCTGCAGGGAACACGGCCGTTAGTCCCTGAACCGATTTATGGGCAGCCGCTGACGCGCATTGAGGTCGCCCGCCCCAGTCAGGAACAACAAGGGGAGGTGACCGTTGGGCAGCAGCTTTGGTTGGGGCTGCGTCAGTTCCACGTTTTGTCCCCGGCGGGGTTGAAGCTGTTAATTTATGCTGATGGGTCGGCGGGGGGAGCGGCGGCGGCGACGTTTGGCTGCCAGTTGGCGCAGGCGGCGGGTGGCCCGGTGACGCTGCTGGGGCTGGCGCACAATGGAGATGAAGCCACGACTGTGGCGCAGCGCATTAACCAGGCGGCGCTCACCTGGCTGCCAAATCTACCGCTGTTGGAGACCCGCGTGCGCCAGGGAGGGGTGCAAGAGATATGGCGAGAGGCGCAGGAAGGGGATTATGAGATTGTGATCATTGGGCAAAAGCCGGATGGCAAGGGGGGTGATGGGGGGCAGATAACGGCCGTTGCGCACCAGCTTCTCATTCACATGGGCGTTCCCCTGCTATTGGCGACACAGCCACACCACCGAATTGCACGCATTTTAATTTGTACGGCCGTTGGCGAGCCGGGAAAACGGGATGTCACCTTTGGCGGCCGGGTGGCGCGCCGCACCGGGGCACAGGCCACCGTTCTCCACGTCTTAGCCGCGCAGTCCGGCCCGGCAGAACGACGCCGCGCCGAAAGCCATTTACAGCAGGCGCAAGATTCATTGACCGCGCTGGGCGTGCGCAGCCAGATCGAACTGAAGCAAGGGCGCCCGCTAGATATGATACTGGAAACGGCCGTTGCCCAAGATACTGACCTGCTGATCATTGGCGCGCCCAGGCCCCCGTCGCCACAGCAGTTTGTCTGGCCGGAACTAACCGATCAGATTATAGACCGCGCCCCTTGCCCAGTCTTGATTGTGCCGATGCAGGAATAGCATACAAACGGGACTACAATAATGTGATTTTTCTCTGTTCTCATCCATGTTCCTCCTATCCGTGTGTACAATCTCTGCCGACTTTTGCGGTATTGCCTTTATTCATATCGTGCGAAGATACGCTGGTAATCCTGGCTGCGCGCCAGCAGTTCCTCATGCGTGCCCTGATCTACCAGCGCACCATGCTTCAATACCAAAATCCGATCCGCCCAACGAATTTGGCTGAGGCGGTGCGTAATTAAAAAGGTCGTGCGCTCCTGGCTAATGCGCCGCATCGCCTGCTGAATCTTGTCCTCAGTAGCGCTGTCAATGGCGCTGGTGCTATCGTCCAAAATCAAGATGCGTGGGTTGGTGAGAAAGGCGCGCGCAATGGCAATACGCTGCCGTTGTCCACCGGAGAGTGTCACGCCACGCTCACCGACCTCCGTCTCATACCCATCCTTAAAACTCATAACAAATTCGTGGGCTTGCGCTTCCTGGGCAGCGCGCTCAATTTGCGTCGGGGTAGCGTCGGCGCAGCCAAAAGCGATGTTCTCCGCCAGTGTGCGCGAAAACAGAAATACGTCTTGCTCAATTGTCGAAATCTGCGAGCGCAGCGATTCCAGGTTCCAGTCACGCGCGTCAATGCCGTCTATGAGGACACGGCCGTCGCTGGCGTCAAAAATGCGATTGATCAGCCGCGTCAATGTCGTCTTACCACTGCCTGTCTGCCCCACCAGCGCCACCGTCTCGCCCGGCCGTACCGTGAAGCTGATATTTTTGAGAACGGCCGTCGCGTCATTTTCCGCGCTATCGTAAGTAAAAGTCACATTCTCAAAAGTCACCTCGCCGCGAATCGGCTGTGACACCCCACCCTCATTTTCATCCAGGTCTGTCTCCGCATTAATCATCTGCAAAATACGGCGGGCGCTGGCAATGCCAATTTGCACCAGGTTAAAGGAAAAAATGGAGACAAAGGTGGGAAAGCGCAGCACCCCCATCAAACCGACAAAGGCCACCACATTGCCCAATGTGATGACGCCGGCGCGCCATAAAAACATACCGTGCAGAAAAGCCCCGGCCCAGGCAATGCTGAACATGAGCATCGGCAAATAGCGCGCCTGAATCTCCCCTTGCGTCACAAAATGGTCGCGGTACAACCCGGCATTACGGACAAACTTCTCCAGTTCTTGCTCTTCCTGGGCATTCCCTTTAACCACTTCCACACCGGCAATGGCTTCCGCCAGCCCGGCATTCATCACGCCAAACTGCTCGCGCAAGGCATTACTGACCGGGTTCAGACTGCGCGCATAATCGGCGACGGTGACCACCAGGGCGACCAAAAAGAGCGCGGGAACCAGCAGCAGGCGCGGTTCCATCGCCGCAATCAACGTGATTGGGGCAACCACGCCCATCAACGCATCCAAAATGAGCATCAGGCCAGGGCTGAACATGATGTTCAGCGAGCGCACATCATTGGTGGCGCGCGCCATCACGTCGCCAATTCGCTGCTTGCCGTGAAAGGTCTGGCTTTTGCCCAACAAACTGGCATACAGTTCATCGCGGGCGTTGCGCTCAATGCGCTGCGCAATAAACTCATTGGCATAATTGCGTACCAGACCTAAAATGCCTTGCGTGGAGGCGGCGGCAAACGTACCTAGCGCCAGCAGCAGCAAGTCATGGGTCGCCCACTCAAGTTGGTTGATCAAGTCAAACGCCTGGCCGATAAAAACCTGGATGTAGCTGTAGGCATAGTTATTGACAACGGCCGCTAACAAGGTGATTAGGGGCAGCAGTGGATAGCGCAGGGTGTGGGCAATAATCCAACGCACCGCTCCGCTGTGGTTATACCGGTATTCGTTATCGAGTTTGAATTCGCGCTTGTTCAATGTGTTATGCACCATTATCAGGAAAAACAACGTCCTCTTTACCAGCCAGTTTATCCTGAATACGGCCGACCACGATGTCTAGATGATGCGGCTTGTTGACAAAATCAAGGTGTTGGCTGGGAATGGTTAGCACCGGGCAGAGGTCAAACGTTTGCAACCATTCATCGTAGAAGGAATCGAGCAGCGCCAGGTAATCAGCCGTAATACCTGATTCGGCGGCGCGACCACGTTGATGAATGCGTTGCAGCAGCGCTGGTA
This sequence comes from Anaerolinea sp., assembly GCA_014879875.1. Taxonomy (GTDB): domain Bacteria; phylum Chloroflexota; class Anaerolineae; order Promineifilales; family Promineifilaceae; genus JACSRF01. The sequence continues at coordinate 7,334 of JACSRF010000418.1, read as the reverse complement.
CAGGGCATTTCAAGTAAAGCAGCAAATCGGGGCGAGGAAGCTGCATTACGATCAGGTCAAAGACGCGGCGGTAGGCGTGATAATCGCGCTCGCTAATCTGCCCCATGTGGTGCAAGGCGCGGGCGAAGATGTGCGCATCCTCATAAATGCTGCGGTCGGCAATGGCGGAACCGGGGGTATTCGCCAACAATTGATGCTGCTCTGCGCGATGACCGAGGAAGAAAATTTGCAAATGAAATGACCACTGCCGCATATCGGCGTAAAAGTCGGCCAGGTATGGGTTATCAGCCACAGATTCGTAAGCAGTCTGCCAGTCGAGGCGCGCGCCAAGACGTTCAGTAAGGGAGGTTTTGCCTGCGCCGATATTGCCGGCAACCAGGACAAGGCGATTGATCATAGAAATCTCCTGCTGCAGATTGATGGTCAATTGTCAATGGTTGCTGATTAATTGTCAATGGGCAGGTTACACAAGGCAGTTTGCAAGACGCCTCTTTCAATATATCCTCATCATGGAATTTCTACAGATTTGTTTGCAAACCACTGGAAAACATTTTATACTGTGCGGTAGTTTATACGCTGTCTCATCATGGAAACAAGTATTGTGAAAAAGTCACCAGATACCCTTCAAGTTTATACCAACAAACAAAAGCTCGTCGCCAACATCGTCCTGAATGGTTACAACATTGAGCAAGGGGGACCTTTGGGTCGTCATGGCGCAATGCGCAGTTTCATGATTATGAAGGGTGATCTGTGGGATGCCTGGTCAGCGCAGCAGCCATTAACGTTACGCGGTGATGATGGACAGGAAAGCGCCATACGAGTTGCAGCATTGCCAGTTGATGATGATAGCTATGGTTTGATCGAATTCATTTAGGGTTCGTTCAAAATTAACTCAGGTGGCACGGTCAGGAGACCGGCCACAGCAAATACAAAAGTTATTAACGAGCGAACCCTTAGTGGCTTTGGCGGTGGCGCGGTCAGAGAGCGGCCGCCAGAGAGCGGCCACAGTACAGATGGATATGCAAGAAAGGCTCAGCGTTATGTCGCCGGGTCTTTTTTTATTATGGAGACAATTTCACCCATGTTTGATGCAGCTTTGGGGGAAAGGTGACTTCCAGCGTGCGGGAATTAGAGGACATTTACCCATTTTGACAGCAAGATGACCGCTTGTTTATACTTGCGGGCGAAATCTAAATCCTGGAGGTTACATTTATGCCTGTATACCAATATGCTTGCCAGGATTGCGGTCATGCGTTTGAAAAGCAACTACGTATGATGCAAGCGGGCGAGCCTCAAGCGTGTCCAAGTTGCCAGAGTGGGCAAACGCGCAAACGGATTGGCGCGATCGCCGTTGGCAACAATTCCACAGCGGCGCAGACTGTATCCGCACCCCCGGCAAGAAGTCCATTTTCTTGAATGGGAAATTGTTAGGGCGCAGTTTGCGCTCAAAAAATCAGAGTAGGAGATGATAAGGTGGGTGATCAGAAAACGGCCGTTATCACCTGGAAAGGTGAATCGTTACAGTTCAGCGGTGAATTAGGGTCCGGGTATCAATTCGATGTCAGCGGGCAGGCCAATCTGGAAAATGGAGGCAGCCCGATGGAGTTTTTGCTGGCGGGGGTGGCGGGCTGTACGGCCGTTGATGTCGTCAGCATCTTGCGCAAAATGCGACAGCCCTTAACCGGCCTGACGGTAGAAATTCGTGGCGCGCGCGCCGCAGCGCACCCCAAAGTGTATACAGCAGTCGAAATTGTGTACATCCTGGCCGGTGATTTGGACCCAACCGCGGTAGAAAAAGCCATTGCCTTGTCAGAGGAAACCTACTGTTCCGCCAGCGCCATGTTTAAGCAGGCCGGAACGACAGTAACCACATCCTATCGCCTGACATGAAAAAGCGCCCGCGACTGTGAGGGCGCTTTTTCTATATGCGGTTACTCAAAATAAAACCCCGAATGGGAGCCAAAGAGTTTAGGAAGATTAGCCGTTGGGCGGGTATATGGTGTCGAATCTCTTGGTGGCCATACACAAAGGTGTTGGGCTTCGACCTCGTTCTGCAACTCGTGTCTGAAGCAGATGGGCTCACTATTGGAGATTTCAAAGGCCGCTTAATTTACTAATCACTCTCTGGGCCGTTCGAGGTTCTATAGCTCCAGATGAGAACATTATAAGTCTATGGACGGCTGTTCGTCAATCACTTGTTCCTTAAAAGATTCGCTATTACAGTCACCGCAAAAATGAAGCGTAAAACGAGACCGGACCAGTAAGCTTCACGTTGCACGCTTCACGAGGAAACCTGGATGATCGTAGAGGAGTTCAAACGACAAGCAGCAGAAACGGCCGTTACTGCTATCCAATCGGGCATGGTTGTGGGGCTGGGAACGGGGAGTACGGCCGTTTTTGCCGTGCGCGCACTGGGGAAACTGCTGCAAGACGGCCGTTTGCATACCATCGTCGCTATTCCCACATCAGAGGCAACGGCGCGCGAAGCGGAACGGGTCGGCATCCCCCTCACGACGTTAGACCAACACCCCCTCATAGACGTGGGGATTGACGGCGCCGATGAGATCACGCCCACGCTAGACCTGATCAAGGGATTGGGGGGGGCGCTGCTGCGTGAGAAAATCATCACCCTGGCCACCAAACGCTTCATCGTCATCGCCGACAGCAGCAAAAAAGTGCCCCGTTTAGGCATCCGCGCGCCGCTGCCGGTGGAGGTCATCCCCTTTGCCCGGCAACCGGTGCATGATTATCTGGTCTCGCTTGGCGCGCGACCGGTACTGCGCGCGCGCCAGGGGCAACCTTTCATCACCGACGAAGGGAACATCATCCTTGATTGCCACTTTGACAACGGCATCCCCGATCCCCTGTGGTTGGCGCAAGCCATCAAGCAGCGCCCCGGTGTGGTGGAGCACGGATTGTTCCTGGGGTTGGCGCAAACGGCTGTTATCGCCGGGACAACTGGCATCGAGCTATTGGGGCAACCTTTATAATATACCGGCCATTCTACGCCCTCTATGTTACGTGAAATCGTCCTCCTTTCTCTAAAGCTTGGCTTCACCGCATTCGGCGGACCGGCAGCGCACATAGCCATGCTGCATGATGAGGCCGTGAAACGGCGCAAATGGCTGACAGATGAGCAGTTCCTGGATTTGCTCGGCGCTACCAATCTAATCCCTGGCCCCAATTCGACGGAAATGGTCATTCACATCAGCTACATGCGCGCCGGTTGGCCGGGGCTGCTTTTAGGAGGCGTTTGCTTCATCGTCCCCGCCATGGTCAGCGTGCTGGCGCTGGCCTGGGCTTATGTGCGTTTTGGCACAACCCCCACCGCGAGTTGGCTGCTGTATGGCATCAAACCGGTGATCATCGTTGTCGTAGCGCAGGCGTTATGGGTGTTGGGGCGCAAGGCAGTCACAGACAAACTGACAACCATTATTGCCATAGGCGTCATGGGGTTATATTTTGTCGGATGGAATGAACTGCTGCTGTTGGCGTTGGGTGGAGGGGTCGCCGCCCTCATCAAGCAGTGGCAGCGCCTATGGGGAAACCTGACGCTGACCGTTTTCCCATTGTCGGGATTGAGTTTACCGGCGCTGGCTGTGAGCACGGCCGTCCCCTTCGACCTCACCGCCCTCTTCTTCATCTTTCTCAAAATTGGGTCTGTGCTTTATGGCAGCGGTTATGTGCTGCTTGCCTTTCTGCATGGCGATTTTGTCGAGCGGTTGGGCTGGCTCACCAACCAACAACTCCTTGACGCCATTGCCGTCGGTCAATTAACGCCAGGCCCCGTTTTCACCACCGCCACCTTTGTTGGGTACCTCTTGGGTGGCTTACCAGGCGGGCTGTTGGCGACGGCAGGCATCTTTCTCCCTTCCTTTATCTTTGTCGCCATCAGCGCGCGCCTCATCCCGCGCCTGCGCCAGTCAGCCTGGACGGGCGCCATGTTGGATGGGGTCAATGCGGCGTCTATGGGGTTGATGACGGCCGTTACCTGGCAGCTTGCCCAATCCGCCATCGTTGACATCTGGACAGGCTTTCTGCTCGGCGCAGCCGCCATCCTGCTGTTCCGCTTTAAATTAAATACAACCTGGTTGATCGCTGGCGGCGCGCTGGCTGGGTGGCTGTTACTGAGATGAATGTACCTAAATATGGCCTGACTAAAGTGACAACTTCGTGGTATCATGCGCGGATCATGTTTCACAACATGGTTGAACATCAAAACTAAACTTATTGCTGCGCATTGACAGACAGCAAAATAAAAAGGAGTCTTTGTGAATACGTTACGAACAAATAAGATGTGGCTTATTGCCGTCGTCGCCCTGATGGTCGTGTGGGTTGTGGGCTGTGGCCCGGCGCAACCCCCTAGCGAAAACGCAACGGCCGTACCCACTGTCAGCACATCAACCGAAACAGACAGTCCGTTCATCGCGGAGGTGGGGGGGACAACAGCCGACCTCACCATCCTGCCCACGCCCCTCCCTGGGGCAACCATTACCGACAGCGGCTTGCAGTATACAGAAACGGCCGTCGGTAGCGGCGCGATGCCCCAAGATGGAGACATCGTGGAAATTAATTTCATCGGTAAATTGGTTGATGACACCATCTTTGGGGATACCGCTTCCATGGGTGGCCCAATCACCATTATCTTAGGCGAAGACCAACTCTTCCCCGGTTGGGAGGAAGGCATGAAGTTAATGCGCGAGGGGGGTAAAGCGACGCTAATCATCCCGCCCGACCTCGCATTTGGCGAAACCGGCGCCGGTGGCATGATTCCGCCAAACGCGCCGTTGATCATGGACGTAGAACTGGTATCGGTAACACCGCCGCCTGTGCCCACAACCCTGGACAACGCCGATTTCACCACCACCGACAGCGGCCTGCAATATTACGACATTGTCGCCGGGGTTGGCGACACGCCGGCCACAGGTGACAACGTGACGGTTGAGTTCACCATTTGGGTACAAGATAGCCTCAAATATATTGTCTCCTCCCAACTCAACGGGCAGCCCCTCACCTTTACGCTGGGCAAAGGGGACGTGGTCTTCCCCGGTTGGGATGAAGGGGTTTCCACCATGCAAACGGGTGGCAAACGGCAGCTCATCGTCCCACCCGATCTGGCCCTGGGCGAGATAGAAGCGCCTGGTATTCCCGCCAATTCCACGCTTATTGTGGAAGTAGAACTGCTCTCCTGGGAACCAACCCCCAAACCGGCCACGGTAGATGAGGTAGATTATACCGTTACCGACAGCGGGTTGAAGTATTATGACCTGGTTGCCGGCAGCGGCCCCGTCCCCACAGCAGGGCAAACCGTTGAGGTTCATTACACCGGCTGGCTGCTTGATGGGACCGTCTTTGATAGTTCCTATGATCGGGGACAAACGTTCACGCTCGTTTTAGGCGCCGGTAATGTTATTCCCGGATGGGATGAAGGGCTGGCTTCTATGACCGTTGGCAGCAAACGGCAACTGGTCATTCCCCCAGATCTGGCCTATGGTGCGACAGGGGCCGGTGGGGCTATCCCTCCTAATGCCACCTTAATTTTTGAGGTAGAACTGATTGCTGTCCGTTAAATTAGCTGTTTTGGTGGCCACAGCCGCGAAATTGCTGGCGCATCCCGCCCGGGCGCTGGCAAAATCGCGGCTGTGGCCGCCGGGTCTATTGCTGTATGGCGCGATAGTGGGCAGCGTGCTCGCTTTGGGGGGCGCGCTGCTGTATGCGCAATGGATATCCCCCCCTCCCCACGTAGCGGCGGCGGAATGTGACATCCCTCCCGCCACGTCCACGCCCCATTTTCCCTGGCGATTCCAACCTGACCCCGATGACGTCGGCCTGACACAAGGCTGGTTTGCGCCTGCTTTTAATGATGTCGCCTGGGATGAAAGCGACCCCGGCGCACCGTGGGAAGAGCGCGGGTATCTTGACCTGGATGGCGTCGCCTGGTATCGCGCCGCCTTTGACATCCCGGACACATGGCCGGCCGCTTACCTGGGTACGGTAGGGATTGATGATACGGGGCAGTTGTGGATAAACGGCCGTGAAACCACCCCAGACACCCTCGTTCCCTTACCTACTGGCGAACGAGTGCAGATTACCTACCGTATTTACGATAAAGGCGGCTTTGGCGGGATCAAGAAGTCGGTGCGCGTGGGCATAAGCCCGGCGGCCGCGCTGCTGCCCGATGATTATGCGCGCTGGCTGGCCGTCCAAAACCCCGATTGGCCGATGCCCCCCTGGATTGATGGGTCGTACCACGCCTGGACGTTCACCGGCGCGCCCTATGCCGCGGACGAAGCGATTATCTCGGCGGGCGCGGCAGTGGTCCCCTGGGCCAAGGCGCCGCTGGTAGAATTGTGGCTGCGCGATGAAGACGGCCGTTTACACACCCCGGACGTAACCTTCTCCCTGCTGGACGACGTGCTGCCAATGCCTCAGGCGAACGGCCGTCTGGCCGACCTGTCCTTTGCCTCCACTTTTTTCACCGCCTTCGACGGCGAGGGTACGTACTGGCAAACTGCATTGGCGAATGAGACAGACACCCCCTGGCGCGGGACGCTTTACGTTGTGGCGCGCCCTTTAGCCATTACCGCCGGGCTGCGTCCCATTTACAGCGCCGGGTTTAGCCGTGACGGGAATTTCTGGCTCAATGGCAATCACTTTGCAACGGCCGTGCCGCAGCCAACCGCAACCACAACTGGTTTATGGCAGAACGTAAGTGCGACCCTTGTCAATGGCGGCCCACTCATCGCCAGCGCGCTAGACTGCGCTCCCGACGGCAATGGGATGGCCGTCTTCGCCTACGATCTCACCCTGGACAGCGCCGCCACCTGGAACCTGACACTCGCCTTCCCCACCACTCCCGGCCAGAGCGCGCCGAACCCCCGTCGCGCCACTGCCGCTATGGAGTCCACGCGCGCTGCCTGGCAGACCGAAATCGGCGCGCCTGACCTGACACTGCCCGACGGCTTTGTCATGAATGGCTACAAAGCCTCTGTCGGCTATCTTCTGATCGCGCTCGATCCCGATGGCCCTCATCCTGGCCCATTGGAACATGATGCGCTTTGGGTACGGGATGCTGCCTTCATCGGCGAAACGCTGCTCAGCCTGGGGTATACAGAGGCCGTCGCCGCGTTTATTCCCTCGTTGTTCGCTTACCAACGGCATGATGGCTACGTGCCCGCCATTATTGAACCCGGCCACGGTCCCCGCCCTGACGTAGAATGGGATGCGCAAGGACAGCTTATTTTTCTCATCGCTGAGTATTATCGCTAGGCTCAATATGGATTTCAAGGTGATCAGTTTTTGACTCTCAGGGCAAACAAGAATAGGCTAGTTGA
>JACSRF010000597.1 GCA_014879875.1 Anaerolinea sp. | reverse complement strand
CACAGGGTAGATTATTTGATTAGGTAGGCAATAGCGCACCTTCTAGGTGCATTGATTCAAGCCACCCCCCCTTAGGGGGTGGTCATTGACTGGACGGCGCCGATCACCTATGCTTTTTTTGCCCTGGTTGTGCCAATGATGGCGCTCGCCACCTGGCATTTACTCCATCCGATGGGCGTCATTGACATATCGGGGGATCGGCCGCCAACAGGCATGGCGCATGGCTGGCTGTGGGGCGCGGCCATCCTCACCGCCGTGTGGGGAACCGCTTTGTTTGTCACCGATGGCGGCCCGTCTTCCTTCATTTGGGTGTGGCCGGGTGATTTGCTCACCAGTCGCCTCATCGCTGTGATGCTGTGGACACTGGCGGCGGCGGCCGGGTACAGCCTACGCTCCACTGAGGCAATGCCTGTCGTTTTGGCAGCCATGGCCGCTTATGGCGTGGGCGTGGTGGCCGCCAATGCATGGCATATCCCGGCCATCAAACCCTTTTATGTTCTCTTTTTTGCCGTGCTGGCGTTGGGTTCCCTCGCCATTCTTTACCAGACCAGGGCCAGATGACTTCGCCCCCATTTGCGGGCGGGCTTTCTATAATTGGATGAACGGCCGTTGGATGGGTGATGACAATCCATATAGGCTATCATTCCACTTATATTGGACATTGGAGGCGACCAGATGAATACCACTCACGTCGTTTTGCGTCGGGTCAAAGATGACGACGGCTCCCGTCTTCTGGAAGCATCGCTTACCGTTGAAGGCAACGTGCTAATCACGGGCAGCGACTTCGGCGACGGCGTTGAGCGACTATTTGGCGCGCGGGAGTACGAATGGGCGTGGGCCATCCCAGCCGCGGCTGTGCCCGCCCTGCTCCACGCGCTTGGCGCAGCCGACAATGTGCTGTCGGCGCTTGAAGCGCGCTTCAGCGGCGATAATGCGGCGTTGCTCGGCTCTTTCCTGGAAGCACATGAAATTCCCACTGACCGATGGTCCAGCCTTGGTGACTAAATTAAAACAGATTCGCCGCCGCCGGCCATACCTGTAACCATTCACAACAAGTAAGGCAGCACAGCATATGAATAAACGACCGAGAAAAAGTAAAAAGCCACCCCAACTGAAAGATCTCGCCCCGGGTATTCGCATGAAAGGGGGCGTCCGTTTTGACCCCACGATGCAGGCGTTTGTCGCCATCGTTCATACATGGGACAACCTACAGTGTCAGGGTGAACCGCAAGAATGGCGCTCCCCCCAGGTATTTCCCACCGAAGAAGCGGCGATGCAGCACTACAAATCCGACATCCGGCCCATTCTGGAACAGATGATGGCCCAAATAGCCAAAGCGCAGCCTGACAAACAGACCAGGCATCGTCGCCTGGAGCCGTAGCCAAACAGGCGATGGTTATGAATGAGAAACTAAAGACGAAACTGGATCACGCTTTCAAACTGACGCACGACCTCGTAGTCCATCTCGATGAGGCAGCGCTGGCGTTGGATTTACCAATACCTGTATCGATTGTCAAAGAGCAGTTAGCGCATCAGCGCCATAAGAACACAGTCCCTAACGTTACATCAAAGCCTCCTGTGCCTTCCCACACAAACTCTTTGAGGGCGAGGTTGGGGATGGGCGGGTCATTGACCAGCGCTTCAACTTCCGCCCGTTCTTCGGGAGTGAGATAGGGCCACGCGGCCGCGATTTTTTCAGGGGAATAATCGAGAGCTAGAGCCATAGAGTCATAGGGACATAAACAAAAAACGGCCCAGACACCGAAAATGGTGTCTGGGCCGCGGTCTTCCATGAAGAGCGGAGCCAACTACTTTTGTTGTACTACCCCACCATCATAACACAGGACGGGCGGTTATCAATATGCGGTCAATTAACAGCCATGGTCAATGGTTGTAGCAACCTGTTCACCCTCGAATGATGTCCCGAATCTGGTCAATAAACGTGCTGCCTACCTCCCGTGTGATTGCTGCTGGATCGCTGAGAGGTACATGGTAGCCCTGCCTGAATTCATAGACGCCTACAGCCTCTAGGCCTTTGCCTTGATCTAGTTTTTTGGCAGGTAGAGTTCCTTCTTTCCCTTCCACATAAGGGGACTTATCCTTCACCCGGAAAACGGTTTCGATAAGAGGGTCGTATCTGCTCTCAAACACCTGTGAGAGATAATCTCCTACAGATATCTTTTGCAAATCAGCTACTATTTCAAATCCTTCTGTATTGAAGTCTATCTCCTGCATATTGGGTAAAAGCGAATCTCCAAGGCCAATGCCTTGTGTTGCTAAAACAGATTCAAATATAGGTGCCCATAATTCCTGAAGCCCGTCAAGCACATCGACTTGGAATTTGCCTGGCGCTGTTCGACTCTCTTTTATCAGTTGAGGCAGCGGCGTTTTCGGGGCAACCTGCCACAGTTGCTTCAAGAGGTTTTTGCCATTCCATGCTTGTGCACCCAACAGCGTGTCCATCACCTGCAATATGATGCCGTTCACCGTCTCCAGTTGCCGCTTGCTCGGCGGTTTGCCCGTATTGCGCTTAGACCATTCTATGAGAAGAGCCGACGCGCTTTCCATCTTCTTTCCAAACAGCTTCGGTTTTATCTCCCCCCCTGGCTGGGTTTTTCGTGAAGGTATTTGCATCCGAGTATCATTTGTAGCTTTTGCTTTGCTCCGTAACTTCGGAATGTCTGCAAGACTGAAATCGACGTTTATCTGGAAATACCCGTTATCATTGATACCGCTGCGGGCCGCTACCACATCATAGTTCGCAGTGGGTGTATCGGGTGTCGCTATTGCTTGTGCCACTGCATCGGACGGGTAGCCATATCTGTAATTGCCCATCGGCTGGCGTCCGGTCTTTGCCTGGTTGATCATATTTAGCGCGTCGGTGCTCAGAGTTGCAAGATGCGCGTCAACCGCCTGATCCTCTACCAATTTCTTGGTTGGGTCAACTGTTATGTCGAGGGGGGCAACCGTGACCAATTCTGCCTTACTTGTACTGTAATTTTCGCTCCAGTTATCTCCAACTATCATATAGTTATTCGCCGGAGCTTGGACTTGCTCGTGAGAGTAAACTCGTTCCTTCCCGTTGATCGGCTTACCGCTCATATCCGCTTGCAACTGTTCTCGTAATTGTCCCATTGCTCCGTCATCCACGGGGTCATTTTCTTGTGGGATATTGCGCGATAGTGGGGCATTTAATTCTAATTCATATCCCACCTTGCGCTGCACCACTCCGTCATCGCTCGTTCCGGTACTGACCTTTGTTGAATCGTTTGCTTGCACGGTTGACCCACTCTGTTGCACCACATGGGTCAATTCATGGGCAATCAACGCCTGGCCCCCTCTACTCCCTGGCTCATAAGCCTCCTGCCGAAAGAACATATCCTGCCCAGTCGTAAACGCCTTCGCCTGAATAGATTGATTTAACTGGTGGGATTGTTCATTGATATGTACCCGCACCCCACTAAAATCTGCCCCAAACTTCGGTTCAAAGTCGTCCCGTAATGAGGACGGCAAGGGAACCCCGCGGCCGCGTTGGCTGTTGAGTTGTGCTTCAAACGCACTATCTGTTTCAAAACTGGCTTCGCTTTTGGCCTGTAGGAGGGGTTTTATTGGGGCTGAATCATTAACCCGCTGCGCCTGATTGGGGTTGCTCGCCGGGGCAGTCTGCATAGGCGCGGGCATGTTTAGAACCTGTGCGGCCACGCGGTCGGCTTCTTGTTCGTATTGGTCATTGGCCGAGCCTACCAGTAACTTTGGCTGAATGATCGGTCGCTCTGCCTGTGTCGCTGCTTGGCGTTGAGCTAAATATGGTTGTTGCGCTCTTTGTGCCAGCAGTCCACTGACCGCTTTGTTACCGAGAGTACGTTGGAGTCGCAACACATCGCCAGGCGTCAGCGAGTTCGGATCAAGTCTAGATCGCTGGATGATAGTAGCGGGATAGGTTTGTTGATAGACCTGATTTAGATTCGTAGAACCAGGCTTCGGTTTCTCGCTTATAAGGCTGGTTTTATTTCCGCTGTTCGTTTTATCGTTTTTTGCCATGAGTGTTTTCTTTCAATAAACGCTGCATTTCAACTGGTTGAAAAACTGGCTAACTTGTTACTATGGTAATTCTGTTTTGGTTCAATGTCAAATGGACACGGCCCTTGAAAAAAGCGAGAGACTCAATACATGGTGCATTGCACACAGGCGAATAAAATGCTTGAAATCCCGGGCGATAAATTGTGACCCATTATCACTGATGACCCGTGGCTTGGCCTGGGGGAACTTCTCCCGTGCCCGCTGGAGCACAATTTCTACATCAGCCTCGGTCATCGTCGCCGAATCTCCCAATGGACAATAAATCGGCTGTAGCCGTCAATAATCGAACACATATAATAGAAGGTGCCACCCATGTTGAGGTAGGTCATGTCGATATGCCAATGTTGGTGCGGCCGCTCCGGTTGGTCAAACCCCTGCCCTTTACTCGAGGGCTGGGCCAGGGACAAACGCAAGAGACTCGCTTCTGACAACACGTTGACTTCTTGCTTGAGTTGATTTACGGCCGTGTCGGTGGTGGTGGCAAATGCCTTTTCGCCGCCCTCAAAGAACTGCATTTGCTAGCGATAGTACACACTTGGATGGATGGTGGCAAACAGGAGTTCGCGGGTAAACCCGCGGCGCTGACAGAACAGCTGTCCGCTGTGCGGCCAACCGCTCCGTCTTGTCCAGTGGCGGTCATCGCCTCCCTCTGGCAGCCGCCTTGAGTGGCGTTGCGGGCTGACAATTGCTGAACAACAGGCAGCCGCAGACGGACGGTTTGTTTCATGCTGCCTGGCGGCCGCTTTGTGGTCGGTGATGGCGTCAGCGGCGGGAAATTGAGCGCAATTTATTGATCTTTTCCAGTCTAAACTGCTACAATGACGCTGGGCGTGGGGGTGAGCGGTAGCGGTTATCGGGTATCCCCAGGCTTAAATTCCAAAGAGAAGGGTTGCGACTGAGTGCGGCTTCGTTCAACGCAAGCATTCAATGAATGCCGCATTCGCAGAATGCCGCATTCGCAGAATGCCGCATTCGCAGAATGCCGCATTCGCAGAATGCCATTATGCGGCGGCTCCGCAAACTCCGCGCCGCATGAATCCTTACTTCGTTGGACGCTTCAATCTGGAAACTCAATAGGAGACCTATGAATTACATCTTTGTCCCAATGAATCGAGAATATGCTTCCACTATTGTAGACACATGGAAATATCAACAAGAATATTCTATTTACGATTACACAAACGAAGCGGATCACATGCTTGATGAGGAAGGCTGGGGTAGAGGGATATTTGCTGTTCTAAACCAAGAAGAGGATTGACTCTTCCGAAAAAAGCCTCAACCTGCATGAGGTTGAGGCATGGGCATAATTAACGGTAGCGTC
>JACSRF010000144.1 GCA_014879875.1 Anaerolinea sp. | reverse complement strand
GCGATTTACGATTGGCCTGCCCCTGGCAAGCTATGAGAAAACCCCAAATCTTTTTCTTAATATCTATAGATTGGTTCAATCACCAAGATTGACCTAATCTTGGAACGTCAAGCCAGAGAGTTTTAGATTACAAGCAAAACCCACCTCTGGATTCCAGGAGGTGGGCTGTTTGATTGATCAACGTCAGCAGTATAGCGATCTGCCTGTCAATTGTAATGCGTCATTTGTCGGATTTTGTCTGCCAATATTCTCTTTTCTTCTCTTTGTTCTCTCCGTATATGTAACCGTTCACCCCCTGTAAGTTGAGCTTGTCGAAACCGGTCCCCCTTCGATAAGACTTCGGCGTGAGTTCAGTCGAACGCTCAGGGGGCAGGGGGTGAATGATTACCTCCGTGTAACATTTATCTGCGCAGGATTGGCAGGTAGATGAGCATGTGTTCTGGCTGGTCGAAGGCGAGGACGCGGTGGTGTAGGGCATCGGCCAGGTATAGGTTGTCGTTGGCGTCAACGGCCAGCCCTTGTGGGCAGTAGAATAAGGTCTGGCTGACGGGTGCGGCTGGAAAGTTGTCGTAGCAGTTGGTGGCGATCTGGCGCGGTGTGCCGTAGGTCTGGTCGGCGGCCTGCCCGCTGCTGAAGCCGGCGCCGAAGGCGAGGACGCGGTGGTTGAACATGTCGGAGACGTAGAGGTTGTCGTGGCTGTCCAGGGCCAGGTCTATGGGGAAGTGCATTTGGTCGTCGCCGCTGCCGGCTGTGTTGGCGGTGAAGTCAGGTTGGCCGAGCACGGCCGTTGCCATTTCCCCATTCGTCAGCGGCGCAGCATACTTGAGGACGCGGTTGTTCTCGCTGTCGGCCACGTACAAATTATCGCCGCTGTCCAGCGCCACGCCGCGCGGCCCATTTAGCCCGCTGCCGCTGACTGCCCCGCCGCCATCCGGGTTGCAGGCGGTGAGGTCTGGCTGGCCGATGACGCCGCTGGCTAACATGCCGCTGGTGAAGGGTGGGGTGAAGATGAGCACGCGGTAATGGAACTGGTCGGTGACGTAGAGACGGCCGTTGCTGTCCAGCGCCAACCCACGCGGGAAGAAGAACGTCGTTTGCCCGGCGGGGCAGGCCATCCCATATTGGCCGATGACGACGCTGGCCTGGGTCGTTTCTCCTGGCGGGTAGATGAGGACGCGGTGATTCTCTGTTTCGGCGATGTAGACGTTGCCCTGGGTATCTACAACCACACTTTCTGGCCCGATAAGCGGGACGCCGGGGCTGCTGCTGACAATGCTGAGGTCGGCGGCGTCGCCGGCCATGAAAGCGGCGGCGCTGGGGAAACGCTGCACGCGGTTATTGCGGTAATCCACGACGTAGAGCGCGCCATTGGGGGCAACGGCCGTTCCCGATGGCCAGTCGAATTTGTCCATCCCGCTGCCGCTGCTGTTGCTGTCAAAATCGAGCTGCCCCAGCACGCGGTCGGCGAGGGGGTCAGGTAAACCGCCGCTGGGCGGCGGGGGCGCGCTGTTGTACAAGCGAATGTCGTCGAGGTAGAAAGTGGGCTGCGCCGCGCCGGTGCTGTCCTGGATGTTGATGCGGGCGATGGCTGCCGGGGAACCGAGGGTGGTGAGGGGCACAGTTATCTCGCTCCAGGTTGCAGCCGGTGGCGTGAAGGTGTAAGCGGGGCCGGGCGCGCCGGCATCGGTGGGTTGGGTGTAAAGCTGGAGTTCGCCGCCGCCAACAGCGCCATAGATCCAAAAACTGAGGTGGCTGTAAGGCGATGGGTCGAGCGGGGCGTCGGCGCGCAGGGAGAAACCGGCCCAAGGGGCATTGAAGGTGACGGCGGCGGCGGCCGCGCCACTGTGGATGATGGCCGCCTGGTTGAGGTCGGTTGTGCTGTCCCAGGACCAATCTTGCCAGCCGGGGGCGAGGGCGTCGTCGTAGAGGGTGAGGTCGGTGAGGGCGCATTGGTCGGTGACGGCCGTTTCCCCCACGTGCGCCTGGTTAAACGCGGATAGCTCTGGCTGACCCGTCGGCCACACGCCAAACGCGCCGCTGCCATCATCCTCATATGCCCACAACCAGACTCCGGCGTAGCCATTGGTGTAAATGGTATCCAACGCCTCGGCCAGGGAGACGTCCAGTCCAATGGCATTGAGCGGCATTTCGCCGATGACGGTGGGTTTGTCCAGCCCGGCGTCGGCCGCGCTTTGGAAGAGGGGGGAGTAAGACCAGGTTACTTCGTCGCCGTCCATCCAGCCATAGTAATGCACCTGGTAAAAGTCGAGGTGACCGTTGGCAGCGAAGGGGGTCAGGTCTTCGTCGGCCCACCAGTTGGCCGTGCCGCCGAGGACGGTGTCGCTGTTCCATTTCAGGCTGGCGCTGCCGACGGTGATCAGTTGGTCGCTGTGCTGGCGAATGGCGGCGGCGATTTCGGCAACAAAACGCTGCATTTGCGCCAGCGTCACCGGATTGCTGATGTCTGGATCAACCCCGCCAGATTCGATGATGCCCCATTCTGGTTCGTTGATGATGTCCCAGGCGATGACGTTGGGATGCGTGCCAACGGTGTAGCCGGCGCCGGCGATGGGATGATTGAGCATGGGGATGAGGGCGTTGTTGATGAAGGATTGCCGTTTGGCGGCCTCGACGATGAGGTCGGTATGGCCGCCGGCGTGTTCGCCGTCACCGGGATTTTCGTCGTCCAACATGCCGAAGTCCCATAGGTTGAAGACGAGGTAGATGTCGTGCTGCGCGGCGAGGGTGATGGCGCTTTCGATGCTGGGCAGGAAGTTGGCGTCGAGGCCGGTAACGCTGCCGCCGCTGTCGCTGTCGAATTCGGGGGCGCCACGGCCGTCGGTGAAGACCCACCAGCGCACGGTGTTGACGCCGGCGGCGTGCAGGTTGGCGAACATTTGCGCGGTGGCTGCCGGGTCGTAGGCGTGGTAGTTGCCCCATTCTTCCACTGTGCCGAAGTCGGCCCCGTAAGCGCCGTCCTGCCAGGGGACGTTGACGCCGGAGAGGAACCAACGGCCGCAGCGCCAGGGAACGAGGGCGGCGATTGACGATTGGGGATTGACGATTAACGATTGTGGCTGGGGGGGGCGAGGTTGGGAAACGGCCGTTGCCATTCTCCAACTGGCGCTGATGAGGATTGCACACAGAACAATGCCGAACAAGATCATGCGTTTCATACGTTGCTCCTACATCACACGGGTAAATTTGTTACAGCATAGCAGATAAACTCGTTTTTGGTGTGATGAAAATAGAGCGCCGGACATTGGGAATCCGTAATCGGTAATCCGAGCGGCGCTACCTCTGGGAAATGCCAGCGGATAACGGTATACGGACTTCGGGTTACGGATATTAGCTGCTATCCTACCTTGTTAAAGGCGTGTAATGTACGCAATGTCTCCGCAGTCAGTTTGCCCGCCCATTCCCGTTCGGCGGTGGGCCAGACGTCCTCATATTGCCCCCAATGCCAGGCCGGCCACCAACCGCCATCGTCTCCCTGCCGCGCGATTTCCTGGTCAAGCAGTTGGTCTACCAGGGTTGGCAACTGCTGCGCCAGAATGCTCTGTGGCGTGGGGGCAAAGGCGACGACGCTGAGTTCGCCGAAGGTTTCTGGCGAGGTGGGGTTCCATTGCTGGTAAGTGGCGCGGATTTTGGCGGCAACGGCCGTCGCCAATGCGTCTGGCAGGTATGGCCGTGCCCGCTGCCAACACAAGATGTTGTATTTTTGCACAGCGTCACCGCTGATGATGGGCGAACTGTCCAGGTTGGCCTGGGCGCGGGCAGTGGCGCGGGTCAGTAATTTGGGTGGAACCAGCCCGGCGTACTGGTGCAGGTAGCCCAGCAGTTCGGCGCTGGGGTTGGGCCAGTGTACGTCATCGGGTGGGGTCAGGTCATCCACGTGCCACCAGAAGGCGTGCGGGGCGTCGTTGACTTGCGCGTCGGTGGCGTACCAAAAATCGCCGGCCTGGTAGGTGTCGCTCAGGTAACGAATCGCTTTTTGGACGATGGGCTGCGCCACCGCTGCGCCAACGGCGACGCAGTATTGCAGCGCGACGGAGGTCGCCATCGGGGATGAGGCGTCCAGGCGGAAGTCGGGTTCGAGGGCGCGCCCAAAGCCGCCGTCTGGGTTTTGGTACGGGGTGAGGGCGTCGAGAACGGCCGTTGCCGGGCCATCTTGCAAATGATACGCCAACAACGCTTTGTCCACGTCGCGGGCGGTGGCCTGCACAAAGGCCACGCCTGCTTGAAACTTTTCTGCCGTTATGTTCATGATCGTATCTCCTTCGAAAATATGTTTGTAGTAGGCGATTCATCGCCTGCCGACGGCGCTAAAGCGCCTACTACGAACGGGTTTCATTTATCGTGTGCGCCCCGCTCATGGGGAGCTCCTACGAAAATGTAGTGCGATTTGCCAAAATCGCGTTACAGCTTTTCCATATATGCGCCCCAGTTGGGTTGGGAACCATCTATGTCGGTGAAGCCATACTCGGCGGCTAATGTCCAGGTGGCAACGGCCGTTCCTGCTTTCTGCTGCACGTTGGGGTCGGCGGCCAGAGCGGCTACGGCGCGGCCAATGTAGAAAGGCGTTTCCGAGGCGATGAAGTGCGGGTCTTGCCTGGCCCCATCGCGCCAGTTGGCTTCAGTGACGCCGAAGTGGTCAAGCATTGCTTCGGAACGGAGAAAGCCGGGGGTCAGCGCCAACGCCGTAATCTGGTACTGGCGCAGGTCGGCGGCCATAGCTTGCGCCAGGCGAATGGCGGAGATTTTGGCGAGGTCGTAGAACAGGTTGCCGCGATACTGGTCGCTGTCACCGTCGGTGATTTCGATGATCAGCCCGGCGTTGTGGGGGATCATCAGGGGGACGCCATAGCGGCTGGTGAGGATGTGCGCGTGAACGGCGCGCTCGAGCATGAGCCGCCCTTTTTGCCAATCAAGTTCCCAAAATGGTTTGCCCCATTCGGTCAGTTCGTCGCCGCCCCACACGTCGTTGACCAGGATGTCCAGCCGCCCTTGCTCCTGCTGGACACGGGCGAACAGGTTGGCGACTTGCGCTTCGTCGGTGTGGTCAACCTGGGCGTAGACGCCGACGCCGCCATGGGCGGTGACCAATTCGGCCGTTTCCTCGATGGTTTCCGGCCGACCCTGGGTAGCCGAACGGCCGCGCACGCTGCGCCCGGTGCAGTAAACGGTCGCCCCCGCTGCGCCGAGCATCCGGGCAATGCCGCGCCCGGCGCCACGTGTGGCCCCGGCGACGACGGCTACTTTTCCATGTAATGACTGCATAATTCACCTCCATTTTGTGAATGCTATGGCAAATTATGCACGCTAAATCCTGACAACGTTTGTCACCTTATTTTTGCATGTTTTCGTGCAAAAATAACGCATTCCTATTCATTACAGACTATATTTTGCACGA
>JACSRF010000145.1 GCA_014879875.1 Anaerolinea sp. | reverse complement strand
TATTAAGAAAAAGATTTGGGGTTTTCTCATAGCTTGCCAGGGGCAGGCCAATCGTAAATCGCAAATCGTAAATCCTATAGATTGATCGAGGTCATAAACCGGTATTTTGTCTCTTTGGGAAAACATTCGTTTATGACCTTGCAAATTATACCAGGATGTATGCAAACTATCAGCTATTCTCATTCTATCGTCAACGAAAAAGTCATCATGTAGGGCAATTTGTCAAATTGCCCTACACACGCAAAGACGAAAACGTCTCACCGATTACCGATTATCGAAGAGAGTCTCACTGGCGGAGCACCAACGGCACGGGCAAAAAGAGGCGGTCATCCGCCACGGCCGTTCCCTCCGCATCTGTCACCGTCAAACGAAGGCCATTATCGGCCAGGTAGACGCCCACGGCCAGCGCATACGCGCCCGGTGGCAGGTTGGCCGGGACGTCCAGCGTTATCTCATCCACAATTACCTGCCCTGCCGCCCACGTATTGCTGGGCAGGCCGCCCGGCCAATGGTCTGACTGCGCCACAATTTCCCCCTGCGCATCCAGCACATGCACAAAAGCGGTGATGATCTCATCTGGAGCCGTTTCTGTTTGCCAGTAGAGGGTCAACTGTGCCCGGCTTCCCGGCACGGCCGCTCCGTCCAATCGAAGTCCACGTAAGGACAGCCCCTCGCCGAACCGGTAAGCCAGGCTGATGGGGATGTCGGCGGGCAGCGTGAACAGGCGGTCTGTGGCCAGCACCTCCACCTCGCCCAATGCCACGTCGCCCGCCCACAGCGTGTAGCGACCGCCGGGCATCTGCGGTGGAATGGGCAGGGTATATTTTTCATGCAGCAAGTCGCCCGGCTGCCACCGGGCGGTATCGTAACGGCTGAGCGGCAGGGTCACCCGGTAATCGTCGCCTAACTGCCAGGTAATGGTAGCGCCAGCGGGTAAGGTAGATACCGCCTGCCAGTATAGATCGAGATCAAGCTGCCCGCCGGTAATCACCTTTTGCGGCACAGCGCTGCGTCCCAATAGCAGCAGTCCCTCGCCCCAGGGGATATGCAGCGGCGCCGGGATGCCCAGGGTAATCAGCAGTGGTGGCGTGGTTGATTTGGGGATGGCGACGCCGGGCTGCGTGTAGCTGGTTCCCTGGAAACGGCCGTCCGCCGCCAACAGTGGCAGCTGCGCCCCATTCGCCGCAAACAAAGCCAACTCCAGGTTATAGGCTACCGGGGGCATGGCCGGCGGCAGCGGGATGACATAACGCGCGTCTGGCTTCTCTCCCGGTTCCCAATACTCAGGATAAAAGGCCACGTCATTCACCAGGTCAATCTCGCGCCATGCCCATACGTGCCCTTCGTCGTCACGCAGCAGCAGCTTGACGTTGAAACGGCCGTCCACCGGCCCTGCCAATCCCCAACGAATCAGCACATCCGCCTGCTTTGGCGTGGCGCTGACGGCCAGCCCCCACACCTGCGCCTGCGATCCAAACAGCAGCGGTTCCGACCAGGGTTCGATGCTCAACAGCGGCGGCAGCGGCGACGGCTGCCGGTAAATCCACGCCTGGTCCAATCCGGCGTAATGAATTGTATGCAGCAACTCCAGGTTTTGTGTCTGATTTGTCACGGCCGCTGCATCTATTTGCCGGTCGGCGGCCGTGACAATCACATAATCGGCGCGCGCCATCGCTTCATCACTTTGCAACAGCGTCGTTCCATTAAAAAAGGGCGCCAGTGAAGGGGCAATACTGGCAACCGCCGCCGCCCCGTTGCCCGCCGCCCCGTCGCCCGACGCCGCTGACAACCAGCTTCCGGCGGCGCTAATCGCCTCGCCCCAGCCCACCGTCATAATCTGCGCCGCCACCCGCGCCCCGCCCAGCAACGGGTTGTAGGCGGCTAACGGGTAGGGAACGGCCGTTAACAAATACACCCCCTGCGCACCCACCAGCAGCGGCAGCAGCCAGCGGTTCCCACGCGGCAAACGGACATGGCTCCAGGCCACAGCCGCCAACAGGGTCAGCGCCGGGATGGCCGGCAGCAGGTAGCGGTCAAACTTTTTCGCCGCCACGCTCATCCCGGCCAGGAACAGCAGCGGCCAGATAAGCCATATCCAGGCAGGCAAGGCCGTAAATTGGGTGCGAAACGGCCGCTGCCGCAGCAGCACGACCCCCACGGCTAACCCCAGGAACACAACTGGCCCCAGGCGCAAAGCCAGCGCCAGTGGATAAAACAGCGGGCCATGCTTGAAGCTGACCTGCCCCAGGAAAAATGTGGGACGCAGCGCCTCTTCCAGGTGACGATTGGCATTGTTGCTGGCGAAGGTGAATACGTGCCCGGGGTCAGACCAGAGCGCCGGAAAGAGCAGCAGCCCCACCACGACAAACGTCAGCAGCCAGACGCTCCCCTCTATCAACAGACGCCGCAGCGCCGCGCCGGCCTGATCGCGCTGCCGCCACACAGTCCACAACCAGCGCAGCCCCAGGAACATGCCGGTGAAGGGGAGCAGCAGAATGGCAGGGGATTTGGTGAGGATGGCGCAAACGGCCGTGACGCCTGCCAACCCTGCCCAAGAAAACCTGTGTTTGCCCGTGTCTGACACCCATAAGGCAAGGGCGAGCAGAGAAACGGCCGTAAACGTCGTCATCAGCCCATCTACGTGCAGCAGGCCAGACAGCCCGACGACAAAGGGATCGAGCGCCAACAGCAGCGCCGCCAGCAGCCCCAGCCGCCGGTTAAACAGACGGGTGGCGAGCAGGTAAACGGCCGTGACCCCCAAACTGTTGACGACGATGACGCCCAGCCGGGCGGCCGTCAAAAAATGGGCGAGATGTTGCAAAGCGGCCGTGTTGTCCGGCGTCAGCCAGGCCATGTGCGTCAGCCAGACGTACACCTCACGGCTCGGCGCATCTACCCACATTTGCAAACTAATTCCCACGGCCCCCAACCAGGTCGTCACTACCCCCGGATGCCCCGACACCATCGTCCCGGCCCAAGCGCGCGCCAGCAACGCTTCGCGAAACTGCACGGAACGGTACACCCAAATCAATTCATCCGGCGTTACATATTGCCCCAGCCCAACGGATCGCGCCGCCAACGCCACTAAAAACAGAAGAACCGGCAGGAACCAGGCCTTTTTCAGCATCGTGTCTCGTACTATGAACCATTTCGTTGTCACCGGCATGATTGTACCAGACCCGACCGCCCCGCAAAGCCACCGCCCATGAGCTGACCAACGTGACCAACAACGGCAGGAAGACCGGCGTTAGCGGACGAAATTTCCCATCGCCAACGGCCGTTTTTCACCCCTTTCTCATTTTTACGCCCCCTTTTGTGCGCCTATACAAAGCGGTGGGAGGATTTTTTGTGCATCTGCGCAGCGATTCGGCCGTTTCAAAGCGTGGAGATTGGCTATACTATCGGGGAGCGGTGAACCGTGAACCGTGAACCGATTACGGATTACCGATTACCGATTACCGATTACCGATTGGAGTAAAAACATGTCAAGAAGTTCATACGCAGCGGCCGTTGACGATTTCCAACGAGCGCGGCAGCGGGCAGGTCTACAACAAATTATGGCTCGCTGGCGCGGCCAATCACTGGATTTACTCTCTTATGAAGATGTGCGGCGTGCGCTGCAAACGCATACGAAAGTTGAACGCGGCTTGCGCGAGATTCCCCTGGTCGCCATTGTGGGCAGCGTGGGGCGTTACAAAGATTTTACGCGCACCTTTCTCCCGAAGGATGACAGCGACGAGGCGCGCTGGGCGCGGGTGAAGGTCGCTTTTGAAACGAGAGGCGTGCCGCCCATTGACGTCTACCAGATTGGCGACGTCTATTTTGTGCAAGATGGCAATCACCGCGTCTCGGTGGCGCGGCAGCTTGGTAACAAGGTGATCGAAGCTTACGTCACCGAAGTCATCACCTCCGTCCTCCTCACGCCAGACATCCAGCCAGACGAATTGATTCTCAAAGCGGAATACCGTCAATTCCTGCAACAAACGCATCTGGACACCTTGCGCCCAGAGGTGGATTTCAGTCTGACGGCGCCGGGCAAGTATCCCCTCATTTTGGAGCACATTGAAGTCCACCGCTACTACATGGGCATTGAGCAGCAGCGCGACATTACCTATGAAGAAGCGGTGATGCATTGGTGCGACGAGGTGTACTGCCCCACCGTGGGCCTGATCCGGGAAGCGGGGTTGATGCACCATTTCCCGGAGCGCACCGAAGCGGATTTGTACGTCTGGTTAGCCGACCATCGCGCCGAGGTGGAGGAAGCGGTCGGGTGGCAGATTCCAACGGCCGCCGCTCTTGCCGACCTGGTGACGCAGTTTGGTAATTATAAGCCGCAAGGGGTGCTCAGCCGGGTGCTAAACACCGTCATGCCGGGGACGCCAACACCCAGCATTGAAGTGGGGCAATGGCGGCGCGAACGGCTGCAATCGCCAGAAGAAGTGAAGTTTGCGCGCACGCTGCTGGTTCCCATTCACAGCGCCGAACCAGACTGGGCGGCGCTGGAACAGGCCATTGTGGTGGCGCAGCGTGAATGCAGCCACATCTTTGGTCTGTTTGCTGTGGCCGAAGCGGCGCAAAAAAAAGCGATTGTGACCCAGTCGCTGCAAACGGAGTTTCAACGACGCTGCGCCGAGGCGGGGACGCGCGGCGAACTGATCGTAGAAGTGGGTGTGCTGGAAGAACTGATTTACCAGCGAGAACGCTGGGCGGACATGTTGGTGCTGCGGCCATTCCCCACAACGACGGAAGGCAAAGCGCCCGGTAATGCCCAACGTATTTTGCGGCGCGCTTCCGGACCGGCGCTCACACTGGCAGAGACGGTTTCCCCGCTGCGACGGATGCTGCTGGCGTACAATGACCGGCTGGAATCGGAGGAGGCGTTGTACGTGGCGACATACCTGGCGAGTCGGTGGCAGCTTCCGCTGACGGTGCTGACGGTGAGCAGCCGGGAAGATGTGGCGGTGGCAACCCTGGCGAAAGCAGAGGCGTATCTCACGGAAAATGGGGTAACGGCCGTTTACGCTGCCGCGCAGGGAGATGTGGCGACGATGATCCTGGAAACGGCCGTTGTCCATCAAAGCGACTTCATCATCACCGGCAGCCCGCGCCTTAACCCGATGTTAGAGCTAGTGTTGGGCACAACTGTCACCCGGCTGCTGCCGCAATCCCCCCTGCCATTGTTGATCTGCCGCTAGCAATGTACGGCGAATTTTCCAGTTCGCGCTACAAATTTTCATTCAAAAGCATGGATTCCCGCTCCACGCCTACGCGGGGGCAGGCGCTGCGTGGGAATGACAAGACAAGGAACTGCAACAGCGTCAACAAATGAGAGATTAACCAGATTTCAACCGGTAATCACGCATCTCTGGTTATGCTAGTACCTCAACATTGTGATCTTGAGGGGTTCGCATCCTCAGATGCGAACTGGCGGCATCTGAGGATGCCGCACTCCTCACCCCACATTT
>JACSRF010000146.1 GCA_014879875.1 Anaerolinea sp. | reverse complement strand
GTCGTCGGCAGCGTCAGATGTGTATAAGAGACAGATGCAGGTGCGCGCGCCGGCGCGGGGCTGGCTCTCCTGGGATGCGTTGGAAGCGGCGGGTATGGATGTGGTTGACGGCCGTCCCACTCCAGAACGGTTCGCCGAACAGCAAGAGCAGGCGCGTCGTCTGCAAACAGCCCTGGCCGATTTGCCGCCGGCTGAGCGGGAGACGCTGTTACTGGTGTATTGGCAAGGGTTGAGCCATCGGGAAACGGCCGTTTCTCTGGGCGCTTCTGTTACGGCCATCAAAGTGCGCGTCCATCGTGGGCGTGCCCGCCTGCAAAACGCTTTGCAGGCAGAGTATGGCGCGGCGGCGCGTCCGCCGCGCCCACCAGCCGCGGAGGTTATGATGATTTCTGTACACATTCACGATGTTTTAGCAAGGGTAACGCAGTTAGACGCCCGGCCTTATTTGCAGCCGGTACTTGATTTGCTGCCCGCCGCTGCCCATGCCGAGTTTCTGCCCGACGTCACCTTGAGCATGTGGCACGGTATGAAGGCTTGGGAACAACTGCAAACGCTGCCGGAAGACAAGCGCCGCGAAGCCAATAAGATACTGTCCCCTTTGCTGTCGCACCACGTCGTTTTGTTAAAAGAAACGGATGGGCAGCGCATCTTACCCATCTGGATTGGCCCGTTTGAAGCGCAAGCGATTATGCTCAAGTTGAAGAACGCCCATTTGCAACGGCCGATTATCCACGACCTATTCACCACGTTGTTGGGTTTGAACGGGGTAACTGTGACGCAAGCGACCGTCAGTCGGCTGCACGAGAGCGTTTTCTACGGCACATTGGCGGTACGTCTGGGGCAAACTGGCGATGTGGTGGAGGTGGACTGCCGTCCCAGCGACGCCCTCAGCCTGGCGGTGCGTCTGGACGTTCCCATCGTCGTCGCGCCGGAGGTGATGGCGCAGCAAGCGATACTGCCAGAAGCCGACGGCCGTTACCAGTCGGAAACAGTATCGTACCCCAGCCCGGACTGGCGCTCGCTGCTATAACTCCCGCCCACCGCTTACCAATAACCGTCCCTAACTTCCCGTCAGCAGCTTATCAACGGCCGCCGATAACTGCGCCAGGTTGCGCACGCTGAACACTTCGTCGCAGTTGGCTTTGTATTCCAGCATGTCGCTGTCGCCGGTTCCCCATTCACGCACCTGTTCCGGGTTAAACCAAACCAGTTTGCGCGCGCGCGTTTGCAGCTCTTTCACCAGGTCGAGGCGGGGAGCGTTGAAGTTGTTACGGCCGTCACCGAGGATGATGAGGGTAGTACGGCCGTTAATCGCGCTCATATGCTTGTCACAAAACGTCTCCAGGCAGCCACCCAGGTCCGTGCCATACGGCCGATAGGGCAGCATCCCGCGAATGATGTCAAACGCCTTATCCGGCTGATCGTGGCGAATATGGTTCAGCACATCATCCGGTATCTCCACCAGCCGGTCATAAAAGGCGAAGCTTTTCATCTTCGACACCTGGTCGTGCAGTTCGTGCGTCAGGTGCAGCATGAACTCCACCACATTTTCTGTAGAGCGCGACACGTCGCACAGCAGCACCAGGCTCGGCTTCAACTTGCGCTTCTTGTACTTCATCTCCATGGGCACACCGCCATACCGTTGGTTGGCGCGAATGGTGGACTTGGCGTCGAACTTGCCTTGTTTGCCCCGTTTGCGTCGCAGCGCCGCCCGGCTGCGCAGCTGTGTCACCAGCCGCTTCACTTCCTGCCGCAGCAGGTCCATTTCGTTGGCGGTCAGGGCGTGAAACGGCTTGTACATCAGGTCAGACCCATACAACTCGTCGGGGCGGTCGGCGCGCTGCTGCGCAATTTGCAGCCCGATTTGCTGCGCCACCTGTTCAGCCATTGCTTCGCGGTTCGCTTCAACGACGCCCATGAGCTTGTTGATCGCCTCCTGGCTCATGCCCATCGCCTGCAGCTGCTGCATCATCTCCCGAATTTGCTGCTCTAACTGGCTGAAGCCCATCTGCTGCAACATACGCCGCGTCACCCAGCGCGCCTGTTGGGGGTTTTCGGCCCAGTCAGCCCCGGCGCGCCGCGCCATCTCTTCGAGCTGCTCCTTCGTCGGCCCTTGCCCACTGGTGAGCCATTCCATCAACTGCTGTAAACGGCCGCTCAAAGCCTGCAACGCCGTCTGTAACATCTGCTGCTCGTCTGGCGAGAGGTCGTCTAGCGCGTTTTGCATCATGGGGCCGCCGCTGCCGAAATAGAGCGGGAACATCTCCTCAAAGGGAGCAAAATCATCCGCATCCTTGATCAGCGTCGTCCGCAGCGATTCACGAAAAAGTGACTTGCTGCTGACCCCCAGCACTTCCATCGCCCGCAGCGCGTCCATAGATTCCGCCAGCGACACGCGCACCCCCGCCGCCCGCAATCCCCGTATGAATTCGATGACTCTATCGTCCATGTCATATCCTGTTGTCGGTAATCGGTAATCGGTAATCGGTCACTGCTTACCGATTACCGTTCACTGCTTACCGTTCACCGGCTGTACCCGCCGCGCGCGCTGCCACCATCGCCCATCATGCGGCGCGCTTTGGCGATGTCTGACTCGTATTTGAGCAAAACGGTGAGCGTATTGTTAAGGGTTTTCTCGTCAATTTCCCTGGCGTTCAACGTGACCAGCGCGCGCGCCCAATCGAGAGTTTCGCTGATGCTGGGCACTTTACGCAAATCCATGTTGCGTAACTGCTGTACCACAGCCACCGCTTGCTGCGCCAGTTCCGGCCGTAATGCGGGCACTTTCAGGCGCACAATATTCAATTCATCCTCCAGGGTGGGGTAATCTACGTAGAGGAAGAGGCAGCGCCGCTTGAGGGCTTCGCTCAGTTCGCGCGTATTGTTGCTGGTGAGCAGCACCATCGGCTGGTGTTTGGCGGCAATGGTTCCCAATTCGGGCACTGTCACCTGGAAATCGCTGAGCACTTCCAGCAGGAAGGCCTCGAATTCCACGTCGGCGCGGTCAATTTCGTCAATGAGCAGGACGACCGGTTCGTCAGAGGTAAGGGCCATGAGAAGGGGGCGGGGCAGCAGGAAATTGTCGGAGAAGAAGACGTCATCTTCTTGCGCCAGCCGTTTGGCGGCGTCGGCCAGGCTGGTGACGTCGCCCAAGATGTTGTGCAGGGTGTCGCGCAAGAGCTGTGTGTAGAGCATTTGCTTGGCGTATTCCCATTCATAGAGCGCCTTGCTTTCATCCAGCCCTTCGTAACATTGCAGGCGCACGAGGGGCGCGCCGATGGCTTTGGCCCACACCTTTGCCAGCTCGGTTTTACCAACGCCGGCCGGGCCTTCGGCCAAAATTGGTTTGCACAGCGATTGCGCCAGATAAACGACGGTACTGATCTCATCGGAAGCGATGTATTGCTGGCTGCCCAGCCTGCTGTGTACGTCGGCAATATTTTTGAACATGGGTCTTCTCCGTTTTTAAGTTGCAAACGCCTGTTTGACGGGGGATGGGGCGACGGTGTGGGGCAAGCCCTGCGTCAATCTGTTTAGGGAAGATTGTAGAACGGGCGGGGGAAATGGTAAAGTGGGCAGTGGGAAAGGTGAAAGGGTTCTAATCTTGTAACGTTTCTATGGTGTAGCGCAAGGCATCGCTGCCACCAAATGTCTTCATCAAAGCTTTTAACCCATTAACAAACTTTTCGGCTTCCGCAGGTGGGGTGATGTCGCGCCGCTTTATCTTGGTCATCAGTTGATAAATGCTAAGCGCGCGGCCGCACTCAGGTCCGTTTCACCCTGTTCGTAAGCCGTAATAGCTTGTTCCAGACGGTAAGCAGAAGATATTCCTTGACGCACGAATTTTTTCAGTAGTGTGGCTATAGTTCTGTTCTCTTGTCAGGGCAATGGCCGCATTTTCACCTGCTTGGAACCAATCTACGACAGTGGCGGGTTCTTGCAACGTAATTTTTCCTGCTTGTACCCACTCATTAAACAACATTGCAGTGTGTGCTTTGATGCCCAATTTATCAAGCGGATATCTGATCTCTTGCGCCACGATGATTGGTGTAAACAATTGAAAGTAGTTGCTGACAAAGTGAGCAATATTGCTTACGCAAACATTGATCCAAAATGATGCATCCATTGATGCGTTTTGCTTCATGCTCATGATGATTAGTGTAAAGCATCAAAATTTATTTGTCTATAGATGTTAAGTAGAGGCGAGCAGTTGGCGCTATAGATGTTAAGAAAAAGATTTGGGGGTTTCTCATAGCTTGTCAGGGGGCAAGCCAATCGTAGATCGCAAATCGTTAATCGTAAATCCTATAGCGTTCGTTTTTAGCCAACATGCTATGCCAACTGTCTCGCCCTTACCACTGGAGTTCAGATAGACTTAGAGTCAGATAGGTTTGGGTATGGTGATGCTGGAAGCCGAGGCTTTGGTAGAGGTGGAGGGCGGGGTGGTTGTTGTGCCAGGCGCCGATTTGGGCGGTGGTTGCGCCGCGTTGAGCGAGTTGGTGCAGAACGGCCGTCAGCAAAAAACGGCCGTATCCCAGCCCCTGCCACCCATCTACAATGCCAAATGGCTCAATTTCGCCGACGCCATCACGGACGTGCAGCCAGGCAAAGCCGATGGGCGTATCGTCCCGGCGCAGGAAGAGAATGTCTTGCGCTGCGACTAACGTCGCGTCTACTTCCGCGGCCGTGTAGGGCTGATACCAGGGATGGGCGGCAAAACTGGCGTCATAGAGGGCGCAAAAGGTGTGGATGGCGCGGCGGCGATTGACAAAAGGAGCGCAGTGGCCGTCGGATCGTTCTGGGATAGGTGGGAGTTCATTAAGAGACGGCCGACCCAACACCCATTCCTCATGTTCAACCGTGAAGCCGCGCCGTTGCAGGAAACGCGCTGCGGGGCTGCCCAGGCTGGCGACGCAGTAAGAGAGATGCACTGGCCCGGCGTGCTGGCGAACGTGCTGCAACAAGGCGGAACCATATCCCTGGCGCTGCCACGCGGGCAGGATGCCGCCATCCAGTTCGATCTGGCCCGGCAGGCCGGGAATGGGGGCTGTGAGCGCATAGCCGATGGGGTCCTCGTTGGCGTTGGTGATGACCCAGATACGGCCGTCTGCGCCCAATACATCCGCCACATAACGGGCAAAACGGCCGTCCGTCCATGGGGTAGGGTGGGTCTGGTTATGGATGTGGAGGAGAACGGCCGTGTCGGCCGTGCGGTAAGCGCGTATGATCATCTTTCACCATTTACGATTTGCGATTTATGGATGACCAGTTTACCACGCCTATCTAGTTTTGCTGCAATGGGTTGGTCAGGTTGGTTGGCTAGCAAACCAACCAACAAACTGTTTCAGCTCACAAAAAGCCCTTGACCTGAGCAGAGGGGAATGATAGAATCCCATCCGCTTGCCCTCATCGTCTAGGGGACCAGGACGTAAGCCTTTCAAGCTTAAGACCGGAGTTCGAATCTCCGTGAG
>JACSRF010000620.1 GCA_014879875.1 Anaerolinea sp. | reverse complement strand
CGGATTACCGATTACGGATTACGGATTACCGGTTACGGACAGTAGCCAACCAACAAACCAACTAATATGCCAGGAGGCAATGCTAGATCATGAACGATGAGAACAGGGAAACGGCCGTTTTCCTCAGCCAACTACGCCAAACCTTGATCCGGTACTTTGACAAGAGCGACCTGCACCACCTGGCGGCTGACCTGGGGGTGGAATTTGATGAATTACCCGGCGCGACCCGCAGCGATAAGGCGCTGGCGTTGATTGACTATTTGCAGCGACACGGCCGTTTGCCAGACCTGATCACGCGCTGCCGCCAACTGCGCCCACACGCGGCCTGGCCGGAAATGGAGGAAGGGGAACGGCCGTTGGCCCCGCCACCCGCCACACCCATCCGCGACAACCTGTCCCGCTACGAAATCGGCCTGGACGCCCTGCAAGCGCAGCTAGGATCAGATCACCCACGCTACGGCGAGTTCCTGTTATACCAGCAGCGGCTCACGGAAAACCTGGCCCAGGCGCGCCGCTATGGCGACACCGAAACCCGCCGCGCCGAACGGGCGGAGATTGTTGACCAGTTGAATGCGTTATCGTTGGCCGTAACAGGTGTTCCCTTTAACAAGTTTTGCCAGTAACATATCATGATGGATGAACCACTTGCCTTTGCCCATTTGTTAGAGGGGTGTCTGTCTCGCAACGGCCGTTCCCCACTCTGGCTTGCCGCACAACTCGATCTGAACCCCGAAACGGTGGTCGGCTGGCTTGACGGCCGTCTATATCCCGATGATCATGAAACCATCGTGCAAATTTTCGAGGTTTTTGACATAACCGATAAGAGTGAACAAGATAAATTGCTGCGCGCCGCAGAGGGCGATTCGCCAGCAAAATCTGCACCGATCCCTCAAACAAAATTTTATGGCCCGGTTCAAGGTCCAGTCCATACCGGCGCGGGGGACATTAACATCAACGTCAACCCGCTTTCCCTGGCGGCGCTGCACGAGTGGCTAACGGCCGTTTTCCATTGGTCAGATGCGCCGGAACACATGCGCTCCAGTTGGGCGGGGATGGTGATCTGGTCGCTAACGGCCGTTACCAACCATCTCACCCCGCAGCGTTGGCTCGTCTTTCTCATAGCAATCGCGCTCTGGCTGGCGACGGCCTGGCTGGTAACGCCTGTTCTGCAATGGCCGCTGCCCGACCCGCAAACCCGACTGTGGGCGGTCGTTCAATATGCCGCAGCTTCGCTCCTCGTCCCCCTGCTCATCGGCAGCGTCAGCACGGCCGACAATCAACCCCACTTTCCATTACGAACCGGCAAAGATCGCCGCCTGCTCTGGTTTCTGAAGACCACCGGCGCTTTGGTTGGCTTCAACACATTCAACACGCTGCTGCTTGGCGTCAGCCTTGTTTACTACTATGTCACCCTATCCACGCCGCCGGCCTCCGCCTGGTGGCTGCTGCTGCTAATCCCCCTGCTGTTTGCTTACGTTGCCGCGCGGCGCATTCCGGCCGATCGTTTCAAGATGTTCAACGGCGACCTGCGCGCCCACGAGGCTGACCGGCTCTTTTTTGCCGTCTTTCTCTTCTTCGGCCCATTTTTGGCCGCTTTTATCTACTTCTTTTACAGCTTCCTGGCCGACAGAATCACCGGCGTCATCCTGTTACTGGCATTGATCGGCATCGCGCTCTGGGAGGGAAGACGGCGCGCGCCATCCGCATAGACCCTGCCCCCAGTCGCATTTTACCATAACTTCACCGGCAGCTATCCCGTTACCATCAGGCCAGCCGGGATTTGATCGTTTCTGTGGTGACAAACGGCCGTCCCCACACCAACTTAAACAACCGCCCCACCGTTTCGAATCCACCGACAATCAAGCCGATCCAAATCCCAAACCGCGCCAACATTGTCAGCCACTCCATCGTGGCAATGGGGCCGCCGGTGACAATACGATAGCCAACATACATGCCCAACAAGCCGAGTCCCAATTCCAGCCAGCGTGTTGACCGCTGCCACCGCCCCTGCCCCAAGACGACTAACTTCAAGACAACTTCGGCCGTCCACAACATGGTTAACCAGGGGATGTGAACGCCAAACTCTGGCGCTAACAAGGGAAAGACAACGGGATCACTGCTGCCGCCTGTAAAAGTGATGATACCGATCCAATGCGGGTAGACGTTAAAGAGAATGATGACCAGAATGGTAAAGATAACGCCGACGAGATATTCCCCCCGCTTGATCCGATCTGGGTCTGTCGCCGGGGGCAGTTTGTAGGGGTCCCAATCCTCTCGCGCCGCAGCCGCCTCAACCGGGACATCTTTCTTTTGGCGGGCAACAGCCTCGATCACGGCAAAGACGAGTGTGATAAAGCCAAGATTAGCCAGCGCCGCCGTCCAAAAGCCGGAAATGATATTCCACAGCCTGCCGCCAAGCTCCGCCGGTTCATGACCAAACAGCGTAAAGCCCATCGTTAGCAGCAAAGAGGCGCCGATAATCCCCAGGACGATACTGATTACCAATTTGTAAATGGGAAAAAGCGCCGGCCCGATCAGGTATTGTTCCGGCAGATAACTGGCGGCCATATCTTCCGGTTTGCCAAATTCGCGTAGAACCTCGGCCACCACTTTTGCCGTCGCCTCACTGCCCGCAGCGGCCGTCCGTTCCTCCACAGCATCCTGAATCAGGGAACTCAGTTCCAGTTTAATATCATCGCTCATGCGGCGGGGTAAATGCTGCCCCACTTCATGAACGTAGCGTTCGATTAATTCATTGCCTTCCATTTGTCGCCTCCATCACTGTGCAGCAGATGATTCATGGTCAACGCCAGCGCCTGCCACTCTTGCGTTAAATTCGCCAGGATCGTCTTCCCGGTCTCGCTGATCCGGTAATAGCGGCGTGGGCGGGTATCGTCCACAACCTGCCATTCACTCTCCAGCAATCCCTGCGCTTCCAGGCGGCGCATTAAGGGGTACAAGGTACCTTCGTTTATGTCCAGCCCCCGGTCACTCAGAACCTGTTTCAGCGAATAGCCGTACTGCTCTCGCTGCAACTGGCTGAGTACGGCCAGTACCAGAACGCCGCGCCGCAACTCGAGCAGCATGTTGTCATACAAGGTCTCTTTATCGCTGTTGTCTGCCATGCGTCGCATTATACTGTATTGAGCACAGTATTGTCAATCACTAAGTATTTTTGTTTGTACAAGACCTGAATAGGGCAGCAATTCGAAATATAGAACATTGTCGTAGGGGCAGGGTAGACGGGGAAAGCACTTTGGCCAATGACCAGCGACTTGTCTCCCGCCTGTCTCGCTGTTTATAGGGTTTGCCGGACGAGACGGTACGAAGGCAAGGCAATTCGTTACTGATGATCGCCCACGCCGTCCTGCCCTAGCATATTTCGAATTGCTGGACTCAACTACCTGAGCACTATGTTTGCACTTTTGCCCGTCATTCCCGCGAAGGCGGGAATCCACTCTGGCGAGACAGATGGATACCCGCCTACGCGGGTATGACACGACCTCTGGTAAGTTTAAAAACTGCAAAGATAGTGCTGAGCTGGAAAGTGGATTAGAAGAAGATACAATAGCATCCATTATCATGAGACAGCATAGAGAGCAAATGTCTGACACAACCCCTTACTTGTTTTGGTCACAAACAATTGGGCCATACGAATCCGACCTGAACCAACTACTCGCCATTCTGGAAAAAGGAACACTGGGCTTCCTGGCCAAAGTCGAAACTGCTCTGAACAAGCTTTCCTGTTACCCAAATGCCGAAGAGGAACGCCTGAAATACGAGGCATATCTTCATGTTCTGCGTGATTTATTGCGGCAAGAGTGGCGACCCGAAGTGCGACAGGGTCGTTTATATCTCTATCCGCCAGCTTCGGTAGAGGTTACGGATGGCAAAGACCCGGTTCAACAACATAAAGATGCCATTCGCAATTCCTTGGACTGGGAGCGTAAGGCGCAATTCCATAAGAAATCAGTACAAGAGTTTATTGCTTATGTGGAACGGGAGCGCGCCTTTGCCGGCCATGCCGTATCCATTCGTTTACTTATAGCTGACGGAAAGAGGCTGGCTCGTCAATTGCACGCTATTGCTCAATTAGATGAAGCGGCACAAGCCGGGCCGTTAGGCGAAGTAATCCAACCCTATCTGCAACTTGTGACGGACAAAGCGCGCTGTGAGTATACGGGCTTGCTCTTGCAGGATGTCTGGCGTTATTTTCGTTACCAATGGGCCACGCCATACAATCCAACGCCTGGCCGACAAATGTTTTATCTGGTGCGCGATGCCAACCAGCCGTTTCATCCTATTATTGGTATTGCGGCGCTGGGCAGCAGCCTGGTGCAGCTTACTGCGCGTGATGATGTGATTGGTTGGACGCCGAAAGCGTTTGAGAAGCGGTTGTTCGCGGATGATTTTGATGATGATCAGGCAGAGAAAATAGGCCGTATGATGCTTAAAACGCTTGATGATGTGTTGGCTGATATTGCAACTGAAGGGTTAGTTACAGTAAAAGAATTAGAATCCCCGAGCTTGGAAATAGTTCAGCGCCTTCAAGAAGTTGAGGCCCAGAATCGAGCTAACCGTATTGAGTTATTACAACAAAAGCGTGAAAGTGAAAGACAAAAAAATATACCGAACCAACCTCCCCTAGATTTAGATGATGTTAAGGAACGGCTGTTAATGTCACCGGAAGAATTATCCGCT
This sequence comes from Anaerolinea sp., assembly GCA_014879875.1. GTDB lineage: Bacteria > Chloroflexota > Anaerolineae > Promineifilales > Promineifilaceae > JACSRF01. Next base: position 19,816 of record JACSRF010000620.1, on the reverse strand, counting down.
TTGGCTATGAAAGCTCTCTATGCAGCTAAGCGCGCCAAAATGCTGCAACGACTCCTGGCAGCTAAGATGGTAGCGGTTTCTAGTGAATTTGTTGGCACTGCTAATAGCTTGCGTAAATTGTGGCAATCAGATGAGGGTCAAAAGGCTCTTAAAATTCTGATACAGGAGAACAAGAAGCGCAAAGTCGGTATCAACATGATGGATATTATCATTTGTGGTGCTGTGCCTCCCTATAATATTTTAATGGGAGGCAAATTGGTTGCAATGTTGTTGGCTGGTCCACAAACTATGTCTGACTATGAGCGTAAGTATACAGGCTATGCCAGTAAGATAGCCTCCGAACTGAAAGGTGAAGCTGTGCGACGTGAGCCTAGACTTGTTTTTTTAGGAACAACCAGCCTTTACGCTATGAATAGCAGTCAATATAATCGCATCGTTATTCCAACGCTCATCAATCATGGAAAAGAACAGATACGTTATGAAAAATATGGATTAACCAAAGGATACGGGTCTGTACATTTTTCTGAGAAAACACGACAGGCATTGGAAAGATTATTGCTTCATACTAAAGGCGCTCGGTTGATCAATAATCGTTTTGGAGAGGGTGTGAACCCTAAATTACGTCATGCCAGCGCTGGTTTAACAGCGATAGGATTAATAGCAGTTGATAATTTCATAAGACATCGTTCGCAACGTATTGTTTATGGCGTACCACTTGGTCGAAAGGCTTATGCTTTCTTGTGTGGGGAAACAGAGGATCCGGAGTATTTTTTCGATGCCAGTTCACCACAAAAAATAGATGAAAGCATGCAACATATTGCCCATTATTGGGCGGCCCGTTGGCTTTCGAAACGAGTTAGATCGGCTAAATTTCTTGAGTTGGTTGCTTCGTTTGATAAAAATGATTATCTTCTTTCTAATGAATTGCAGGATGATGCTCTGGTGAAACAGCACGTGATAAAACTATAGGGGATTCTATGTTAGATTTGGCACAGCCAGATAGAGATTACCTGATTGGCTTGTACAATGGTCATAGTGCCATTGCTGAGCGAGTTGATGCCGTTCAGTTGCAGCGTATCCATGTTCAAACGTCTCTGGAAGATAGTGTGCTGCGGTGGCTTGCTCAAAAACGTGATGTTATATTGACAGGTAATCCAGGTGATGGTAAGACGCATTTGATGCAGATATTGAAGAATCAGTTGCCGCAGCAACTGAGTGTCGGCTATGAAGAGGATGCGAGCCAAAGAAAAGCTGAGGAAGTGCTTGAAAACTGGCGGCGATGTAAACAACAAGGACAGCCTTTTTTAATGGCAATTAACCATGCTCCCTTGAGGCGATTAGCGGAAATCGCTGAAGGGGATGTGTTATTCGGTTTTCTACACGATTCGATTTTTCCCCAAAGACAATCTGATTCTGAGATTGAAAACTTTATTGTTTACAGCGAGGAACAAAGGACACAACAATCACGAGTTAATCATGGGCTGCTAATTGTTGATTTAAGCCAACGGGAACTGTTGACAGATGATCGGATCATTGATGGATTGTTGGATAAATTATGTGACTTGGCTTCTGTTTTATCATGCGAGCATTTTTTGCCCGAAGGGTGCAGACGTTGCCCAATCCGATATAACGTTCAGACCTTATCGAATGATAGTATTCGCAGGAATGTAAAAGAGGTTTTGGCGCTGGTTGCCAGACGTGGGTTTCATGCTACGATGCGCGATCTAATTGGGTTATTTACGTTTGCCATAACAGGGGGCGTTACTTGCGAAGCGCTCTGGCAGAATCATGAACCTCACGATTATTATGATTATTATGCTCTTCTCTATAACCCCAAGGCGCGAAACAAACTATTTACGGCGCTGCGCGAAACATTTGACCCCGGCCAATATGCTGACGCGCGTATGGATATGGCGTTATGGCAGGGTGAAGTGGAGGCTGGCTGGTGGTGTAATGAAGAAATCGAGCAACGGCCGTCTGATCTGAACGCCTTACAAAATCGCAAGCGACGTTACTTCTTTGAACACGAGGAACCTGCTACTGAGAAACTACGGCGCATGCTATCAGTCTCCGAACAAACATTTGATGACCTGGTGCAGGGGAAAAGAAGTGAACAACAGGTAGTTGAAGAACTCATTGAGATGATTAACTTGCTTTATGCCCCACTCAGATATGGGGAGGGGCAGAATCAGGGGTATCGCTTTCGGCTACGTCTATGGAATAATCACCGTTATTCAGTTGGTCAATCTCCAGGATATGTTGCCATGCGCTCAATTCCCTCTGACAAAATGACCATTTATTACCCCACTCTAAACCCCAAGTACGAAGACGCTATTCAAATTCGCCATGATCACGTCTTGCTGGCCGTGAAGCAGTGGGAACCCGGCGCGCCCGCTTTGCGAATTGATTGGGAGATGTATCAAGCCTTAAACACCGCCAAAGAGGGCAAACTCATTGATGTGCAGCCTTATCACATTCTCCGGCGGCTCGATCTCTTTTTACGCAGCCTCGGTTTTGAAGTTGGCCGGGCCTACGCCGAAGAGGCTATAGAATGGAGTGATTACCGCCAACGCCGTCTCATAACCATGCGCGTTCATCGTGATGAACAGCGGTATCTATGATGCAACAAGGACGAACCGATCATGCTGGAGTTTCGCCAAATTTTCTTCGAGGACATTGTCACATCGCAATTAGGCTATAAACCGTCTATTGAAATCAAGCCGGCTCATTTAGCTAACGGTTTCTTTCGCGCCGTGTGCGGCGGGTACGTTAATAACGAAGCCCAACACCAGGCCCTCTATCCGCAAGGGTACCCCACCTTGGGGCCGGATCCAACTAAACAACGAGATAAATTTACCCAGTTTGCGCCAACACAGCAACAAGCGCTTTTGTTCTTAAAAGAAAATGAAGTACAGCGCGAGATTCTACAAGGGTTGTTATCTGCCGATAAAGCCGTGTTCAAAGGTGTTTCGACCTCCAGCTACTCTTTAAGCCACGCCAGCCACGTGACCAGTGATAATCATGATCGAGATGCCGGAATGTGGTTGCACAAAATTTTGAGCCATGGCCAAAATGCCCCGGCGCTGGATTTGTTAAGAGAGTTGTTACAGCAAGAGCCGCGCCGTCGCAACGATGAGCTATCCGTCTTGACCTTACCACTCGACGATCTGTCCCAGACCCGCAAACAGAAATCATACGACAATTGGTCTCCCGTTAGCCTGCAAATCGAAAATGGTCAATTCCGCGATCCACTCCTCCGCGATATTCGCGCCGCATTTGACCAGTTGGCTCAAAATGACGCTGGTTCAGCTCGCCAGAATGGGAAGTTGGATACCTTGCGGCGCATGACGACTCTGGCTTGTTTTTCTGTTTATTTGCACCTGGCAAATTGTGGCAATGACAAACCAGATCGCGTTCCCATCGTGCTACGGCTGGAAAAGAACGGCCGTACCCTGCATCAAGCAAGCATCGCGTCCTATCAGTGGGTACGGCGTTCCCTCGACGCTTTCATGTATCGTGAAATCCATAACGTCGTACAGCAGACATTTGACCCCACAAACCTGAAGGACGAGCAGATTAAAGAGCTGATCTATCATCAAATTAACTGGTACCGTACCCAATCAGAGGCGAATACGGCGGCAGGTCAAAATAAAGTGAAAGATTACCAGGATAACTGCTGGCGATTTTATCAGAGCTATCGAGGTGGAGCCGCTGACCATACACCCCAAGAAGCTCTGGCGCGTGCCTTCACAGATATCCTACGCCAGGTCCTCAGTTCAAGCCCACAGGATATTGCCCGCGCTTTGGGAACACGAATAGGTTTACTAACAGGGCGTAATAAAAAATCTTATCAGGCCCATCCTGATCTGCTAGAAGTGTTGCTCAGAGCGACCATTCCCAAAGGCGAAACCTGGCCCGTGCACCAGGTGGGAGAATTATGGGCCAGCCGCTACGGGATTCTTTTTGGCATTTTGGGTGATGAAAATGATCGTTTATCTTCCTGGGGTATTCCTCCAGTGAATGGTACTGAATTCAGTGTTAATGTAGCCGCGCTAGCAGAGTTATTAGAACAAAGTGGTTATGCACGCCGCTATGCTGATGGCATTGTCCTGGTTACGGTAGGAGACTAATTGTGATTTCAGAATCAGTTGAAACCAGTCAAGGAAATACTACCGCACGCCTGATTGCTCGTGCTCTGCTCGAATATCTACCGCAAGTACGTTTTGGCCTTATTGCCAATGCCCTGCCGCCATTTGCAACGTCGGTGCTTTATCAAGTCCTGTATCCACACTTGGGGCAAGTACGATTAGCCTTACTCGGGTTTAACGAAATTGAACTTGATAGCCCATATGTTACCAAAGACGTGGAAACGGTTATCGCCTGGCGTAACACGCCGGATTTAAACGAGCGTTTGATCGTGATTTTGAACCCATCTTCACCGCAAGAGAAAACCCATTCGTTAGAAATGCTCGATCCCTTTACAGATGATGACTTGTATCGGGCTATTTGTCGAATAGCTTTGCAAGAATCGCCAGCCCATTCTCTGAGCCATCAACTGTGGCAAGAATTAAACAAGAGATCTTTCCCATTGGTCGCCCGGCAGTTGGCCGATCTCGGTCACGCGCTGCAAACGGTAGATGTCCCCAAGGCATTGCCTGCCATTGGACTTTTACCTGATCCTGCTATGACTACTGGCGATCTTGCCTCGAGAATTAAGCTAAATAGAGAGCAGGTGACCTGGATTCTTTCGCTAGAAAGCAAAGATGATCGACTGCTCGCCCGAACCCTAATCGGTCAGGACGGGAATGACCACCACCGCACCTTTCGCCAAATCAAACGTTACGCCCAAAATCCCATACAGGAAAATCTGGCAGCGCTGACGCTGGATGCCGTTGTGCGCATCCGCGCTGCCGAAAAAGCGCCAGAACCCCTGTCCGCGGAACCCCGAAACAGACAGACAGGTAAGGCATCAACTCAAAAGAAACAATCTCCAGCTTTCCTGGCTGATCAACTTCTAAAACTCAACCCGTTTGACGCAGATTACCAGGAAGTCCTGGACAACTTAAACCACCAGGCCGAACGTATTACGAACTGGTTTTATGAGGCAGACCCGGAAGAAGGGGGTAAGTCAGGTAAGAAGAGTGTGCGAGAAGTAGATTTCGAAGATGACGATTCCGAGCGGGAGGATTCCCATGAAATCTTGATTGATTTTCAGACAAAAGCTGAAATCGGCAAAGTCGAACGACCAACGAAAAAAGAGGAGCTACACCCGCTTGATGAATTTGTTTCTGTCTGGGTAACTCCACAAAATTGGGGTGGACGTATCCAGGTTGATAACGTTACAGATTCAATGGGGGATGTTGCCGATCTACTCACTGATGAAGCAACCTCTTTTATTTTTGAACCCTTTCTGCCATTAAACAAACAGAAAGAACATAGCCTTGTGAATTTATTTGCGGCTCTCGACCAATTGCAAGATGTACGTGATAGTAACAGCCTGGTTACGTTGTTTCAGATTTTGCATACACATCGTCAAATCATAACCCACTACCGCAAGGCGTTCCTCTATTTTCCCGATCAAGCCATTCAAGCACCGAGTCTTCGCGCGGCTATTCATAACTATCTCGAAGCATATGATGGGCTGGCCCGACAATTGCAGCAGGTTTGCCGCCAGGTAAGCGCATTAAGCCCGGATGCTACCGAACGGGCAATGGCTCAATTTTTAGCTCTAGACGTGATGGTTGTTGAGTTGTGGTATGCAGATAAACCACTGGTGATCAACGCCCTGTTGACGCCATTGCATCCGTTACACCTTTGGAAATGGATGCATATGAACACCCTCATGCACGACAATGCGGAGCCATTGGACGAAAAATCTTTAGCCGTTATCAAGAAAGCTGCGCAACAGTTACCAACGCTCTTAAATACATTTTTACTTCATGAGTACATGTTCTCACCACCACGCCGCCTGAGTGAAAATCGGCTTGTTCTCGCGGGTGAAATTGACAACCCAGAGGCGTCGAACAGCGTGGGAATCCCTTATTACAAACCAGTCGCCCAACAATCATTGACGGCGGATGGGTTACGGCCGTTCATAAAATTATTTGATAGATTTCTGACACTTTATCCTCCAGCCCAACTGGGTTTGACACTGGTTTTGATTGACCCACCAGAGCTTTCCCCTATTCTGCAAGGGTTAACCAAAATGCATCAGGAAAACCGATTATATAGCGCCAGAGTTTATGTTTATCGCACAAACGAACGTCCGGCGCATGATAGATGGTACAGTAAAGATGATGAATCGTTACAACTGTTCCGAGACAATCCGCGCTGGACGCTGCAAGTCAGTCTGCAAAAAGGGAGGTTGAGTGACATTCATCAAGATATGCGTAGCAAACAGTTGTATCCTCATATCGTTCTCCTTTGCGATCCATCTGAAGCAATTGTGCAGGAAACATTCCGCTATGTACAAGAAGAAGCAACACCGTTTGGTGTGCCCGTGCAGTTGAGCTACGACAGTATCAGCGATGCCATTAAACTGATCCCTGCTCCTGGCGGTGGTATGTTTGATACGTATGCCAGTTTGCGTAATACGCTGAGCGGTGAACTACAGCGAAAAGTCTTGGGTGTCGGCAACAAAGGCATCAATCCAGAAGATATACGTCTTTTGCTTAATCAGAAGGAGGGCGCGTGTTGGTTGGCGATTATTGATTGGCCGCATGGTACTATGGAAATGCCCGCAGGTATTGGCCGACGGTTGGCCTGGCAGCGCGACCATGCTCGCACATTAGCGGTTCACACAAATGAGCGCGACTGGCAGAACTATTGGTATGAACAGCTGCTATTCGCTATTCGGGAAATGGGATTACCTCCTGAAAGCGAACCAAAAGATATTTTGGAGCGCCTGTTAGAATTGTTCCCCGTTTTGCCTGAAGGCTTGATCGCTTTAATTCGCTCTGCACACAGCAACAACTACCATCAAGCCTTCGATCAAGAGGCGCTACGTAAACTGTTGGGGGTCTTGACGGTTCTGAATTGGTACCGGCAGGAACGAGATGGTCTGACATTGATCCAACTAGACGACGAGTTCCAGGATTGGTATGACGCGGCCGATCAAACAGCCGATTACGCAGCCTTTTGGCTAGACTCCGACGGTTTGCACGTGGATGTGTTGACAATTCACGCTTTGTTGGATGGCTACAATACACTCCCTCCTCTGGCTCAAGCGCGGCGACCACTTACAACCTTGTCGCAATTTGCCACGACCTTGCAGCGAGTATTTTCAGATGAGACGATTATGACGCCTATCCGCCGCGCTTTGTTACGAGAGCGATTAACAACGGCCGTTTTTGCTCCATCCACTTCCAAACCTGATGCTGTAATGTCCCAAAGCCGGACTGGCAAAACAGCCTGGGCTAAAGCGATCAATGGCCTGTTTTCAGGTGATTACACACCCCATGTCCGCCTGCTTGACATTCGTGTTGCATTGCAGGAAAAAAGTCAACAGGTTGATGTACAACCTTTTCGAGATGAGGCTGATAATTACCAGCGGCTTATTATCAGATTACCCGGCAGGTACCTGGAGCCAATAGAATCTGTTGATATAGGTATCAGTGCTGTGCCCGAAGTGGCCACGGACACCTCCACGCAACAAAGTCAGGAAAAAGAACTCCCTGCTGAGTATTTGGTTGAAGTGCCTACTATCATGCCGGAAACGGCCGTGTTGGTTTCCGAACAGGTGCAAAGGCAGGCGGAAGAATTGCGCCGTGTTCTCATATCGTATGGTATTGCCATTGCGGGTATAGATACAGAGAAATCACAAATTGGCTCACGTTTTATTCGATATTGGGTCAGGCTGCAACCCCCGGCCGGACGCCTGAGCGAAATCCAAAAGTATGCAGAAGACATTGCCCGTGAATTAGGCAGTAAAACATTGCCACTCATTGAAAATATCCCTGGTGAGCGTTATGTGGGCATTGATTTGGCGCGAGAGATACCTGAAACTACTTTTATGGCTAAAGGGTTAGCAGAATTATCTGTTGATCAACCCGATAAACTTCTCATCGCCATGGGTGAAAACGTGGCTGGTGAAGCTGTGCAACTTGATCTGACTCGATTGCCCCATATGCTGGTTGCTGGCCAGACAGGAAGTGGAAAGACAGTTTTCTTATCTGCTTTGATTACTAGTCTCGTCTGGCGACATTCGGCTGAACAATTACAATTGGTTTTGGTGGATCCCAAGCAAATGGATTTTGGTGTCTTTTCGCAACTGCCACATTTGTATAACGGCCGTATTCTTTATGAACCGGCAGAAGCGGTTGCCGTATTACGAAGTTTGCTAGAACATGAGAAAGCTATACGCACCAAGGTATTTCACGAAGCACGCTGCCCAAACATCCTTGAATACAATCGGCGGCATCCTGAACAGCAACTCCCCTGGCTAGTTGTAGTGATTGACGAATTTGCCGACATCATGCTAAGCCTCGATACAAAAGAGCGCAGTGCTTTTGAGAAACAAATTAATCGCTTGGCTGCAACCGGGCGTGCGGTTGGTATCCATCTTGTCATTGCCACCCAAAGACCGACAACTGACGTTATTACTGGGACGATCAAAGCAAATATCCCAGCTCGTGTTTCTTTCCGGTTGCCATCACAAATTGATTCGCGTACCGTTTTAGACCGAACTGGCGCGGAGAATTTGTTAGGACAAGGAGATATGCTTGTTTCTTTGAATAATGAAGTACAACGTTTACAGGGATATTATGCTTCATTCGAACAGTTCCTGAATTTGCTGGATAATCTGGGAGGCTAAGGCATGGCAATCAATGGGTTGTACGGCAATGGCCCTGTCCTCAAACTCGGTTCCCCTTTTTTGACCGCTGTTGAACTATATGCCAATAGTCGGCAGAAAACGGCTATTGAGAATAGCGTTCGCTCACTCGATCACAAACTTAATATCGTTCGCTATAATGTGGGTTTGGTCCAAGAAATGGGCGCAGAAGACTTCAAAAAGCATCGGGATCAATTGTTCAGTACAACAGATTTACCTAGGACAGTTCAGTACCAACAACGGTGTACATTTAAAGTATATGATTACGATGACTATGTTTTGTTTCTTACGTTTTTCTTAGAAGCTCTGACAGCGGCTTCTTTTTCTCTATTTGATGTTTGTGGGCACTTGCTCAAGGAATTGTACGACCTGAATTTACCACGTACTGAAACGTCCAGTTCAGGGAGGAGAAGAGAAATAAAAATAAGTTATGTTAATGTGGTACGAGATCTGGACACACGTTCCCCTTCATTGTCCGCTTTTTTAAGACGTTATATTCCAGATGAGCCGAATATGGTTTCATGGATAAAACCTCTTAAAAGAATCCGAAATGCAACCACTCATCAGCAAATTACACGCATTTGTCGCTATGTTGAAGATAGCAGCTTACATTTTCATCCCGATATCCAGGAACTTCGACTTAACCAAAATTTTTTTGATCCTCCGCAAGAAGTAGCGTTGAAAATATTTGCAGAAGAGTGCTTCAATGGACTGGAAGATTTTGTAACCGAATTGTACAAGCGATTACGAGAAGCCCTTGAGACAGACGAAACTTTTCCCCTCTACTGACAATCAAATTACTGACGGTAGCGCCTATAAATTCTTAAATACAACATGTATAGTGGTAAAGGTCATAAACTGATATTTTTACTCTGGTAGGAATGCCAATTATGCCCTCGGTAAGTATAACTTCAACGGCAGTTACGCTTATTTCACTCGTCAACAAAAAAACCCCCTAAACTCAGGCAGGCACGGCAATTGCCGCAGATTGCATTCCTTTCCTCCTCATCCGATATGGGACCGTAGACCCTGTCAGCCAACTCGCGCCCCAAAATCCGGTCGGCCAACAGGCGGCGCAGTTGCGGCTCGGCAGTGTGAGGATATTGCCGGCGCAGACCGCTCAGAGCCAACGTCTGCGTCATGGCGTTGATCTGCTCCATCAGTTGCAGTTTGCGCCACACCGGTGTCTGGCGTAACAAAGCCAGCAGCACAGCGTCTGCTTTGGGGGCAGTGTCATCCAGTTGTTGGTCTATGAGTTGGTGACGGGTCTCCGCTTCATTTAAGGTCATGGCGTTTGCTGGTTTACAAGCTGGTAAGTGTTTGGGGATTATACCTGAGGGAGGGGTGGAACAAAATTAGTGGGGAAGTCCCCACCAACAAAAAAGCCCGCCTCAAATGAGGTGGGCTTTGGCAGTGAGTGCTAAACAGGAGTAGGGTCAGGCAACGGCCGTTTCCAAAACCGCCGGCCGGAATTTATACCCATACACAATCGTCCCTTCTTCCCCTTCGGCATACAGCTTGCGCGTCACCATCTCCACCGGCAAACCGATGTGGATGTCATCGCGGTCTACGTCGGTCAACTGCGCCGTTACCAGAGGGCCTTCCTCCAACTTGATCAGCGCCACCGTGTAGGGCGCCTGATGTTCAAAACCGGCCGGTACATCATAAATTGTGGTGTACGAGTAAACCTCACCCAGGCCGGTGAAGGTGTACAACTCTTGCGCCGGGGCCTCGCATTGTAAACACACGTCGCGGGGTGGGAAAAGTTTGACGCCGCACTGATCGCAAGTCTCACCGACTAAGCTGTATCGTTGATCCTTTAGACGCCAATGACGTGATACTTCCATGGTTGTAGCCTCCGCATATCCTTTACAAAAAATTTGTCCGCCGTCGTCATGTTTACACGGCGCTTCATAGTGAAATTATCCACAAGAATGCTTTCATTCTCTGCCAACGGCCGTAAAACGGCTCTCAAAAGCTATCAGAGGGGTGTTTTTCGGGGTTATGTCAAGAATTATCGTTGGGCGTCGGTGTAAGCGCCCCGACGCCCAACGCCCAATCTCATCTCTTACTCATCAATGGCGAGGATATGCGTCACGGCCGTCCCCCCACTTCCCCCCAAGTTTTGCGCCATGCCCACGCGGGCTGACGGGATTTGGCAGGCCCCCGCCTGGCCGCGCAGCTGCCGCGCCACTTCCACAATCTGGTAGACGCCGGTGGCCCCGATAGGATTGCCGCGCGCTTTCAAGCCGCCAAAGGTGCTGATGGGAACACGGCCGTTCCGCCCAATCTCCCCATCCCGCGCCAACTGCCACCCCTGGCCCCGTTCCGCAAACCCCGCCGCTTCCAACGACAACGCCGCCAGAATCGTGAACGAATCGTGCAGTTCAAACAGGTCAATGTCTGCCAGGGAAACGGCCGCTTGCGCCAGCGCCGCCTGCGCGCTCAGCGCCGCCGCCCGCAGCCAAAGCGGGTCACGCCGGTCATGCAGCGCCAGCGTATCCGTCGCCAGCGCCGACCCGGCCACACGCACCGGCTGCGGCGCCATATCCAGCGCCCGCTCGTGGTCGGTGACAATGACCGCCGCCGCGCCATCCGCATACGGCGCGGCGTCAAACAGGCTCACCGGCGTCGCCACCGGGGGCGCATCGGCAAACCGCTCCGCCTTCAGCCGATTTTGAAACATGCCCATCGGGTTATCCACGCCATTGGCATGGGCATTGACGCTAAATCCGGCAAAATCGGCCACCGTTACCCCATACTCATGTAGATAGCGGCGCATCATCAGCGCAGCAATGGCCGCCGGCGTCGCCCCGTGCATCGCCTCATGGTCCGCGTCGAGCATGGAAGCCAATCCGGCCGTCACCGGTGCGCCGGTCTGGTCGGTCATCTTTTCCACGCCAACCACCAGTGCCGTCTGCACCAGGCCGCTCTTCACGGCCAACACCGCCTGGCGCAGCGCCGCCCCACCAGAGGCGTCGGCCGCTTCCACCGTCACCGCTTCAATGCCGCGCATCCCGGCAAAATCGGCGATCAGCGCCCCCAAATGGTTCTGGCGGCTAAACTGCCCGGCGAGCATATTGCCCACGTACAAGGCGTCTACCTTGCTCACCTGGGCGTCATCCAGCGCCGCCTCAATGGCGTACCAGGCCAGGTGGCGAATAGACGTTTGCCAATGCTCGCGCACGTCTGTCTGTCCAATGCCAATAATAGATGCAAAAGTCATGTCAATTCCTGATTGACGATTGACGATTGATGATTGAGCGCGCTTGAATCGTCAATCGTCAATCGCAAATCGTAAATTTTTATAGTTTCAACTTGTCGCGGAACCGCGTATAAGTGGCGTAATCAATCAGCGCGCGCCGGCTGATGTAGGTTTCTGTCTTGGTGGCGCGGTCGCGCACTTCCAGCAGGCGCTCGGTGACTTCAAAGTCGAAGGCGTCCGACCCGGCCCCGGAGCCGTAGCTGACGATGAGAATGCGCTCGCCGGGCTGGGCGATGTCCAGAACGGCCGTCAACCCAATCATCGTCGAACCCGCATACGTGTTGCCAATGCGCGGGCTGAGCAGGCCGGGCCTGAGCTGCTCCTTGCTGAAACCCAACTGCTGCCCCACCCGCTCCGGGAACTTGGCGTTCGGCTGGTGGAACACCACCCAGGCGTAATCGGCGGCCTGCCGGTTGAGCGCGCCCATGATCGCTTCTGCCGCGCCAATAATGTGAGCAAAATAAGCGGGTTCGCCGGTGAAGCGGTCGCCATGCGATGGGTACTGCGCCTTCGCCCGCCGCCAAAAGTCCGGCGTGTCGGTGACGAAGGAGTAGGAACCGTTGATGAGGGCGACTGCTTCCGCCGCCGGGCCGATGAGCATGGCTGCGCCGCCGGCCGCGGCCGTATACTCCAGCGCGTCCCCCGGCCGCCCTTGCGCTGTATCCATGCCGATGCTCAACGCATAGCGCGCCATGCCGGAGCCGACAAAGCCGATGGCCGCCTGCATCGCTTCTGTGCCCGCTTTACAGGCAAATTCCCAGTCGGCCGCCTGCGTATTGGGCACGGCGCCAATTGCTTCGGCGACGATGGTGCTGGTCGGCTTGACGGCATAAGGGTGGCTTTCGCTGCCCACCCACACCGCGCGAATTTCCTGCGGATTAATGCCGGCGCGCAGCATGGCGTTGCGCGCCGCTTCAATAGACATGGTGACGACATCTTCATCCAGGCCGTTCACCGCTTTTTCTTTCACCGGGACGCCGCCGCTCTCGCTGCCTTTCCACATTTTGGCGATCTCGGCCGCCGGGATGCGGTAACGGGGCACATAAGCCCCATACCCCACAATCCCCACCGGGCGATCCGGTTTCATCAATCCAGTTGTATCTGACATAGTAACCTCGTGTTCGTAATCCGTTGTCCGTTATCCGTTATCCGTTGTCCGTTATCCGTTGTCCGTTATCCGTTCACGGCTCACGGTTCACGGATTACGGCTCACGGATTACGGTTCACGGTTCACCGTTCAGCAATTCCTTCGCTCGTTCAATATGAATTTTCTTCTCCGCGACCAGTTGATCGGCGATGTGCTGCACTTGGGGGCCGCTGGCGCCGGCGGCCATGGCGACCTGGCGCGCGTGCAGGCGCATGTGCCCTTTTTGGATGCCGGTGGTGGCTAAGGCGCGGATCGCCGCCAGATTTTGCGCCAGACCGACAGCGGCCATGACTTGCGCCAGTTCGCCGGCGGAACCGATGTTGAGGATTTTCATGGCGACTTGCGCCGTCGGATGCACTTTGGTCGCGCCGCCGACGATGCCCACCGCCATCGGCAGGGTGATTTCGCCATAGAGGTCGCCGTTTTCGTTGACATGCCAATCGGTGAGGGCGGTGTAACGGCCGTTCCGTGCCGCATACGCATGTGCCCCCGCCTCAATCGCCCGCCAATCGTTGCCCGTCGCTAAACAAACGGCGTCAATGCCGTTCATGATCCCTTTGTTGTGCGTGGCGGCGCGGTAGGGGTCCACGACGGCAAAGGCGTTCGCTTCGGCGATCCACTGCGCTACCTCCACGCCCGCGGCGTCATCTTGCGTCAGCGCCGCCGCCGGGACCACGCCGCGCGCCGTTGCCGTGCGCCGGTCGGCCAGGTTGGAGAGGATGCGTAAATTGGTACGGCCGCCGGTGAGGTCGGCGATAATGGGCGCCAGGTCTTCGACGCAGGTGTTGATGGCGTTGGCGCCCATCGCGTCGCGCACGTCAAAGAGGAGATGGACGACGATCATCGGCCCGACGGGGGTATCCGGGAAGGGGCGTACTTCGATGTCGCGCGCGCCGCCGCCGAGGCGTACCATCACTTTATCGCAGCAGTTAGCCCGTTCCAGCAGTTCTGGTTTGGCAGCGTGGAGGGCGGCAACGGCCGCTGCCATATCCGCTATCTCCAACACTTGAATCTGCCCGATCATCACCGGGTCGGTGGCTGTGGTCGTAAAGCCGCCGCCGGCGCGAATGAGGCGGGCGGCGTTGCTGATAGCAGCCACCACGCTTGGCTCCTCAACGACCATGGGGATGAGATAATCACGGCCGTTGACCAAAAAATTGGCGGCAATCCCCAATGGCAGTTTATATGTCCCCACGACATTTTCGATCATCAAATCAGCCTGTTCATCAGACAGGCCATCACCGCGCAGAATCGCTTGTTCAACGGCCGTCAATCCTGCCCATTCCGCAACAACATTGGCGCGTTCGGCCATAGACAGGCGATAAAAGCCCGGTAGTCGTGACGATTTTTCGCTCAAATTAGCCTCCTTCAATGCGCGAACTGACAGTTCGCGCTACACGTTGCATAGTCGAGCGAAATATACCGTCGCTTTTCTCTCAAAAGCTATCGGATGCACATTTTGGCAGGGAAAATGAGGGGGGATTAACGGATTACGGATTACGGTTCACGGATTACCGATTACCGATTCTCCGGCGCATACGCTTCTGGCACGATGGGTGCTTGCTGTGGGGGGAGGGGGGCGGTGAAATAATTGGTCAGGGCATAGACCATGACGGGGTAGATCAGCTTTTGCGCCTCGTCGGCAATGCGATCAAAGCCGCCACCCAGATACCAGATAGCCGCCCCTTTGATTTGCGGATACGTGGCGTAGAGACGAGAGGCCCAGGCAATGTCGCGCATGGCGTCCTCTGGCGAGGGCACTTGCTGGTAAGCCCAGCCCCACTCGGTAATGAGTACGGTGGGGCGGGGGATGCCATGCTGGTCACAAATGCGGAAGAGTTCCTGGAAACGGCCGATCTT
This sequence comes from Anaerolinea sp., assembly GCA_014879875.1. Taxonomy (GTDB): domain Bacteria; phylum Chloroflexota; class Anaerolineae; order Promineifilales; family Promineifilaceae; genus JACSRF01. The sequence continues at coordinate 4,714 of JACSRF010000620.1, read as the reverse complement.
GTGCGGATACTCATGGCCGATGTCGCTGCTCAGATAGCTGTATTCATGCAAGGCAATGGCTAACTGGTCGGGGTGTTGGGCAGCCAGGCGCAAAAAGGCGAGCATGGCTGGCGTCTGCCACTGCTCCGGTTCCGGCTCGCCCGACGACCAGCCAAAGGCGGCCCACTTGTAGCCATCGGCCAGAGCTAATTCGGCCGTCGCCAGGGCAAATTGACCCAACCATTCGGCGCGATTTTTGTCTATCTCGTTAATAGTCTCAATCCAGACCAGGCTAGGGTCTAGTTCTGGCGGCCATACTTCCAGGTGGCGCTGCCAATGGCGGCGCGCTGCTTCCTCTGGCGACAGGTCATATTCCGGCACGTCGTAAATGTCGCCGGTGGCGCGGCGAAAGACGAGCGTATGGGGCACGCCGCTTTGCTGCATCAATTCTTGCGCGAAGAAAAGAGGTTGGGCATTGTCTACGCTTTTCAGGAAGAAGGGGACGCCGGCGGCATCCAGTTGACGCATCCATTCATCTAAACCGGCGCTGTTACCGCCAACGGCCGTATGGAACCCGATTTTCACCATCGCCAACGCCTGCCCGGAAGCATGAAGCTGATCGCGCAGCGCCGCAAAATCAAGTACGGGAATAGGCGTAGGCGTCGGTTCAGGCGTGGCGGTAGGGGTTGACGTGGGCGTAGATGGCTCCCCGGCAATGTATGGCAAGTAAAATAGGCTGCCATTGCGTGTCGTAACCGGCGTGACCGGAGGGAAGGTGACGGCGGGGATGGGTGTGGTGGTGGCTATGGGATAGGCGGCAGCGGCCGTTGCCGTCGTCACCGGGTAAGGGAGTGTCGTTTGGGTTGGGGTGGGCAGCGGGTTTGTGGTTAGGGCGGAGAGAATTGGGGTGGAAACGGCCGTTGCCGTTAACGTTTCCACCTGGGGTGTTGGTAAAGCCGGGTCAGCGCATCCGGTCAAAGCCCACAACAAACCCCACACCCCGCAGCAGATCAGCAAAACACGAAGCATAGGGGCACATCATACCTGCTCAGATGCTATCTGCACCCTCTTGCTCATAGACACCTAATGGAAACCATACTCGAAACGTTGACCCCTGCCCCACTTCGCTCTCCAGTTCAATCTGCCCACTGTGCAAATCAACAATCTCTTTGACAATCGCCAACCCCAACCCTGTGCCGGGAATGTCGCGCGCTGCCGAATGCTGCCCTCGGTAAAAGCGGTCAAACAAATGCAGCCGATCGACGGGATCAATCCCCACACCGGTATCCTCAACGTGCAAACAAACCATATCCCCCGCTTCTGCAAGATACGTTTTCACGACAACCTTGCCCGTCAGCGTGTACTTCATGCTGTTTATCACCAGATTTGTCACGACCTGAGCCAATTGATTACGCGCCCCCCGAATTAGCGGCAGATTCACGCCGGGTATCCATTGCAGCGTCAAACCAGTTTCTTGCGCCTGCACCTGATGCGCTGCAATCACCGGTTCCACCAACTCATTTAGCGACAACAGATCAAATTCAATGCGCTCTCTTCCCATCTCCAGCCGTGACAAGTCCAATATGTTTTCAATCAACTGTCGCAAACGCAGCGCTTGCTGCCGCAGAACTTGTTGATACCTTTCCACATTCTCCGCTTTGCCATGCTGCAGCAGGTCGAGGTAAAGCTGCAAATTATGCACGGGTGTTCGTAATTCATGTGAGACATCAGAGACAAATTTTGATTTAAGTTTATCTAATGCCTGCAACTGCTCATTCGCTTTTGCCAGCTCTTGCGTACGTTCGCCCACGCGCTGTTCCAAAATGGCGGCCTGCGCTACCAATTGTTCATGTAATGTTGCCCGGTGTACCGCATTGGCAACCATATCGGCAATGGCAATGAGCAGCCGCACTTCATCATCCGTAATCACAGTCTGGCGGCTGACCCACAACGCGCCAATTGTCTGCTGTTGCGTAGTCAATGGAACACAGGCCATGCCAGGAGGTACGTCGCTGATCAGGCTGTCCGTGGGCAGTGGATGCGGTGGATGATGCACAACTACCTGATTATGGGTGATCACATAGCCACAAATACTGGGTTGGTCGTGTGGAATACGCCTGCCGGCAAATAGCGCCACTGACCCAACAGCCTGTTCAATGACACTGCTTTTTGTCGCGGCATCCTGTACAGCTAAGGCAACGCCATCCGCCTGCAACAAAGAGCGCACCTGCTGCAATACGATGGACGTCATTTCGGCGCGTGTTTTTGCCTTGCGCAGCGCCGCAGCTACCGTTAAGATGGCTTCACGCTCCTGTTCCTGCTGCATCCGCACTGTAATATCTTTACCGGTATGGACAAAAAGGGTGTTGTCACCTTGCAAATCGCGTAGGGGCGTGATCGTCTTCTCCTCGTAATACCATTCACCCGTTTTTTTGCGATTGATGATGATGTCCCGAAAGTGCTGCACCTCTTTGGATTCCTCCCATGAATTCAAAAAAAGTTGTTCATTCGGCGAACCTAACTTTAATGCCGTCAGTTCCTTGCCTAGCACGTCGGCCCGTGTGTAGCCAGTAAGGGTTTCAAAGGCAGGGTTGACATACTTTAACACACCACGACGATCGGTAATGTAAATGAAATCGGCCGTTTGCTCGACGGCGCTGGCTAATTTACGCACTTCCTGTTCGTTGCGCAGCCGCTGCAACGATGTGGCTAATTGCCCGGCAATGGTGGTTAGAAAACGTTCGTCTTCTGGCGCAAACGCATCGAGTTTGGCGCTTTCGGCATTGAGCACGCCTAAAACGCGCTTGCCGACCTTGATAGGAACGCACAACTCCGACATCACTTGCGGATCGCCGACGGCATACTCTGGGTCTTGACGCACGTCAGCCACTCGTTTGGGCTGCCCGGTACGCGCCACATAGCCGATCACGCCGCGATCAAGGGGGACCTCCATATGCACAAGGCCAACTTTCTCGTGGTAGGAAGCGTGCGCGCGCAGTGTGCCTGTTTCTTCATCCAACAGCAAAACACCGAGGACGTGCGGATAAAAAGTGGCGGCTAGAACCTCTGTTGCTCGTTGGATGATGGCGTCCTCGTGCATGGCTTCGGCGCCGGCATCGGCAATGGCGTGTAATACTTTTAATTCTTGCAGCTGACGCTGGCTCGCTTCGTATAACTCCGCGTTACGGGTCAGCATACGGTGGGTTGCCTCGACCGTGCTCGTGTGTTCAAGCGCCTGGGCTGCCTGGTATGCTATCAGCAAAAGAAAACGAGTTTCGCGAAACGAGAATTCATGGCGGGTGGGTCGGCTGACGCGGAGCACGCCTATGGCGCCGGTGTGACTGCGCATGGGTACGATGACGTGGCTGGTTTGTGTAGTAGTTGTGGTCACGGCCGTTTGTCCCACCTGTCCCGTTTGCCAGACACGCCCTTCTAGAGAAGTGGCAATGGGGATACGGTCACGGCCGTTTTCTCCTCTCCCTACCTCAACCAAATTTACACCTTCATTGTCTGGCAGCAGCAGCGTCACCACATCCACATGCAGCAGACGCTGCACTGCCTCTGCCGTTGCCTGCGCTACCTGCTCCATATCGGTTAACCCGAGCAAAACCTGGCTCAAACCCAACAGCGCATCCTGCTCTTCAAGACGCTGTGTTCGCGCCTGTTCATGTAACCCGACCTCTTCGAGCAGAGCAGCTACCTGCCCGACAAAAAGGGCATAAACCTCTACGTCATGCGTGGACAGCGTTTCTCCCCAAATCGTCATCACCCCCAGCACACGTTTCTCCACAGCCAGAGGTAAATAGACCAGAGTTGTATCTGCCGTCATTCCCACCAGCGCCAATAACTGCGCGTGCAGCGACGAGGAGAGGTCTGGCAAAATCGCCTGCACCAAACTGATGGGGTCAGCTACAAATGCGGATTGTTTCAGGTCAACAATGTCATCAAGCAGGGGAAAGTTCGCTCGCGTTAGTTGGAAGCCGGACATGGATAAACCCGCCAGGGCTTCTACCTGGCGCAGCTGCTGCAAATCAACCGACTGATAACGGATATATAAATTTTGCGTGGGCAAATCAAAGAGAGAAACGACGCAAAAAATGCCTAGCTGATTTAACTGCTCCCCTAACGTTGTGAAAATCTGATCTAAATCTGGTGTTGCGTCAATTTGCGCTGCCGCTTGCGTCATTGCCCGCTCTAACGCCACCATCAGGTCATGAGGGTAAGAAGGTTCAGTTCCGCGTTCAGCAACACGCGCCGCTGCCTGGCTCCCCATTTCCACTTCCAGACGAGTTAGCGTCTGCTGTGCAGCATCCAGTTTGGCTTGCAGCCGACGTACCCGGCGCTGCGCTAACGTTAACTGCTGTTGTAAATTACCTTGTACCAAAAAGGCATCTCCTTCGATTCGGCAGTCCAACTATAGGATTTACGATTAACGATTTACGATTTACGATTGGCCTGCCCCTGGCAAGCTATGAGAAAATCCCAAATCTTTTTCTTAATGTCTATAATGTGTAGGGCTTTTTGACAAATTGCCCTACATGGCGACTTCTTTGAAGAAGTCGAACTGCTAAGGAACGCGGATTAAATAAGTTACGCTGCTTGACTGACAAATCTCATCTTCGCGGTGACGACAGCGAATTTAAGTAACAAACGAATGAAAGCTACCAGAGGAAAAATTCGCTGTTTACTCCAATTCGTTGTCGTCATCGGGGCAAAAGGTTCATTCTGTCAAACA
>JACSRF010000226.1 GCA_014879875.1 Anaerolinea sp. | reverse complement strand
GTAACGGAGAAAAGCGGGGCGGCGTCGGCTGCGGCCATGCTCACGGTGGCATGATCCGTGTCGCTGCCCCGCGCGTCGCTTCCCAGCGACCACCACAGGGCCGCAAAGAGGATCAAGACGAAAACGGCCGCTGCCCCCAGGCCAGGCCACAACCATCGTCGCCATTTGTTTGGCGTGACGGGTGGCGGGGGAACGGCCGTAGGCGTCGGCGCTGGCGTGGTACGCGCGCGCTCCTCAGCCCAGACCAGCGCCTTTTGCACAGTGGCCGCGTGGGGATTAATCCGCGCCGCTTCGCGCACATGCCCCAATGCCGCGCGTGGATCATGGGTCACGCTGGCCAGCAGCAGCCAGGCGACATAATTATCCCGATCCCAATGCAACACTTGTTGCAACAACTGTCTTGCGTGCTGCTTATCCCCTTCCCGGATCGCTTGTTGCGCTTGCCGCAGCAGGGCAGCATTTTCCTGAGTCATACCCATTACCTGCCAAAATGATTTAGGCTCCTCAACACTCTAATTACCGCCCCAAATAACATAAAATGCCGTTGCTGATGCCTGTGGCGGGGACGGTAGCGTTTGTGGTTATCATCTCCCGATCCAGGTTCATGAAGCCTGTCTCAATGATAATGGCGGGAACCCCTGGGGCAACTTTGCGAAAGGCGTGATAATCGGTCATGTGCGGTGTAATCGTATTTTCGTGATAAAACAGTTGGGTGGCCTCACGGTAGGCAGCTTCCACACAAATTGATAGTCGGCTGGAATCGGTAAACGACGAACCGGCAATCTTAAACCCGGTCGCCAGGTCATTGTAGTAGACACAGGAGTCGGCGTGAATTGAAATCAGGGCCGTGCCGTAATAATTGGTCAGATGCGCGTCAAATTCGTCTAGCAGATCCGCCTGAACGCCACGCGCGGCAAGTTGTGCCTGTACCTGTTCGGCAATATCTGTGTTTACTTCCACTTCTGTCAGGCCATCGTCGCAGACGGCGCCGCTGTCGCTGTTGCGGTGCCCGACGATAATGCCAATGCGCACTGGACCTGGGCTTTGCGCCACGCGCTGCACGACGGGTTTGTCGGGAACGGTTTTGTAGATGGGGGCCGTCAGCCCACCACTGATAGACGCTGTGGCGAACATCTCGGCACTGCTTTCGGGGGGGGTAAAAAACCAGTAAACGGCCGTCATCCCCCCCATTGCCAACAGCAAAAACAGCACAATTGGGAAGTTACCAATTAAAATGCGCAGCCAGATTGGCGCGCCTGCCTGCCTCGTCCCAAATTCCATGCGCTTATTGTACACGGATATGCCGGCAAATGTAAGCATAGACCTGTCAGGTTTGCCAAGCCTGACAGGTCTGCCCAGGTCTCATTAACAGGTCATGCAATTCAAACGCAGCTCTAAGACAAACCTGAGAGAATTGGCAAGAATTTGGATGTGTGATCGCTTAATGATAAAACAACCATCACAAACCAGTTAAATTCTTTTCTGGCTTGTCCAGGTTAGGGTTTGCAAACTTATCTGGTCTCCGGGATGAAAGTTTTTCAGCAAAGGTTTATAATATCCATAATCACAAACAACAAGATGCGCGCAGCGTCAATGGCACAGGCTTCCTGACATGAGAACCTGGAGCGTTTAGGAGCATAAAATTTATAATGGATGACCAAAACCCCAATGAATCACGCCCTGGTATTCCCGCATGGGTTTGGATACTGGCCCTGTTTGCCATTATCTTGGGGCTGAACTTCTTTTTGAACAACCGTTTTGCCAATGCGGCCCGCATTGACCTGACCGAAGCCATGAACCGTATCAAGGCGGGTGACGTGGATCGCGTGACGTTGACGGGAAGCCGCTTGACAATTACGTTGGAAAATGGCGAAGAGTTGATGACAACGGTGGATGCGCGCGGCAGCCTGGAAGAAACGCTCGCTTTCTACGGCGTAACCCAAGATGTCTTAAAAGAGTACAACGTCAATTTGGCAATTAATGACCAGACTGTATGGCAAACCGTGCTCAGCATTGTCCTCACCATTGGGCCATTTTTGCTGCTTATCTGGATTTTCTCCCGTGGTTTTCGCCAGATGCAAGGCGGCGGCGGCAACAGCATTTTTGGCTTTGGCCGCAGTCGGGCTAAAAACTTGAGCGACGCCAATCGTCCCACTGTGACCTTTGAAGATGTGGCCGGCGTTGAAGAGGCCAAGCAGGAGTTACAAGAAGTGGTGCAATTTCTGCGCGAACCGGAGAAGTTTGTACAAGTGGGGGCGCGCATTCCCAAAGGCGTGTTGATGGTTGGCCCGCCGGGAACAGGTAAAACCTTGCTGGCGCGCGCGGTGGCCGGGGAAGCTGGCGTGCCCTTTTTCCACATCTCCGGTTCTGAATTTGTGGAAATGTTTGTCGGCGTTGGCGCCAGCCGTGTACGTGATTTGTTTGATAAAGCCAAACAAGCAGCCCCTTCTATTGTGTTTGTGGATGAAATTGACGCCGTCGGGCGTCAGCGCGGCGCCGGTTTAGGCGGTGGTCATGATGAGCGTGAACAGACGCTCAACCAGATTTTGGTGGAGATGGATGGCTTTGACAACGAGACGAATGTCATCGTCATGGCCGCGACCAACCGCGCCGACATTCTTGATCCGGCGCTGCTGCGCCCCGGCCGTTTTGACCGCAAGGTGTTTGTGGATTTGCCGGACATAAAAGGGCGCGAGATGATTCTCAAAGTCCACGCGCGCGGCAAGCCGGTCGCTAAAGAGGTGAGCTTTGACGATATGGCGCGGTTAACGGCCGGCTTCTCTGGCGCTGACCTGGAAAATTTGCTCAACGAAGCGGCCATTTTCGCGGCGCGGCGCAACCGGCGCACCATTGGCTTGTTGGAGTTTCAAGACGCTTTCGACCGCGTTGTCATGGGGCCAGAGCGTAAAAGCCGGGTGATGAGTCCATCCGACAAGGAAACGGTGGCCTACCACGAGGCAGGCCATGCGGTGGTCAGTTTTCACCTGCTGAACACGGACCCGGTGCAGAAAATCACGATTGTGCCGCGCGGCCGTGCCGGCGGTTACGTAATGCCCCTGCCGGAAGACCGTTTTGTATACAGCCGGGAATACTTTGATGATCGTATTTGCATGGCATTGGGCGGACGCGCTGCCGAAGAGGTTTTCTTTGGCCGCATCACCACGGGCGCTTCCAACGATTTACAGCAGGCGACGCGCATGGCGCGGGCCATGATCATGGAATATGGCATGTCCGCCAAACTGGGGCTGCCGACGTATGGCGAAAATTCCAACAACCCATTTTTAGGGCGCGAAATTGGCTGGGGCATGGGGCGTGATTACAGTGAGGAAGCGGCGCGTTCTATTGACGAAGAGGTGCGCCGGATTTTGCAGGAGAATTACGGCCGGTCGCTAAGCATTATCCGTGAAAACCGACACAAGATGGAACGGCTGGCGACAGCGTTGATGGAAGTGGAAACGCTCGACCGCACCGAGTTCGAGCGTTTGATGAATGAAGAGATGGTTCTTGAACCGGCCGTTCACGAAGCATCTGTGGTTTAGTGCCCATTTAGAAGTTCAACTTCTCCGAAGAAGTTGAACTTCTTCCGTAACTTATTTAATCCACGTTTCTCAGCAATTGTCCAAGAATAAGCCATGTCGGGTTAGTTAAGGCTTATGGTTTGGTAATTGGCAAACGGCCGTCCCCCCCACCACCACAACCACGCGCAAATTGGGAGGGCAACGGCCGTTTGCCTTGAAACCGACAAAGGTAGAACGGCGCCATACCACCACACTATGTTATAATATTGGCCATCAGATCACGTCATACGGGATTGACTGCAATGGATGTCTCTACTACTCTGGCTCAGAATGAATATATTATTGCCCCCCCCGGCGAACCGATTGTCAATATTACAGCCTACACGGCCCGGCAGCAGGCCAGTGGTTATGTGGGCAGCCATGTTAGCCATTTAATGGGCGGTGGCGACCCCACCCTCCTGCTCACCCAAGGGCGGGTTGTCTGGCGTGTACCCATCCTGTTCTCCTCACCGCGTCGGGGCATTTTAGGCCAGGTAGCGCACCTGGACATTGATGCCCGCACCGGCCAAATGCTTGTATCCCCCAATTTCATCACCCAAATAGAAACCCATGCCCAGACGCTTCTTGACAGTTCGCCACCAACTGCAGCGTCTTGAATCTGACTGTCTGGCCGCCTGCGCCTCGATGGTTTTGGCGGCAGCCGGTGTGCCTGCGGATTATGATGCGCTGCTTACGGCGCTGAATATCAAGCCCTGGGGAACGCCGCACCGTAATATTCGCCAACTGGAAGCCCGGATTGCCGGCATTGAGGTCATTTACCGCCAGGGGGTATTGGCTGACGTGTTTCGCGCTGTTGATGCAGGGCAACCGGTCATCTTATTCGTGTGGACAGGTGATTTACCTTATTGGACGCTTGAAACCTGGCACGCAATAGTGGTGGTAGGGTACGACGAAAACCAGTTTTACCTGAACGATCCGGCTTTTACCACTGCGCCGCAGATTGTGACGCATGGCGATCTGGAATTAGCCTGGATCGCCTATGACTCCTACTATGCAGTGATTCAGCCAGCGTCATGAACAAGTGATGTTCGGCTTACTCGCGCAACGGCCGTTCCGCCCCACCAGCACAGCCACGCACAAATTGGGATGAGGGAACGGCCGTTTCCCCACCGGCATGTACACTCTAAACCTGATAGTTGAGCCTTCATCGGTATCGTACTAAAATGTAGCAGAAATAACTTTTTGCCTTAAACTAATGCATACACTTGTAATCCATATGCGTTTCTAGTCAGGAGCTTATGTCAATGTACTTATCGAAAGTGAAAATTGAAAATTTCCGAAAATTTAAGCTAGAGGAGATTCTTTTTCAACCGGGCCTAAATTTATTAGTTGGGGAAAACGACTCTGGCAAAAGTGCTGTGATTGATGCCATTCGGCATGTTCTGGGAACACGAGATAACGAATGGCAACGCATAACAACCGACGACTTCCACCTAGATAGTGCCAGCAGAGCGAAAAAGCTAAGGATTGAATGTAGATTTGATGGGTTGAACGAAGAAGAAGCTGGGGCTTTTCTTGAGTGGCTTGGGGTGGAGGAAGCCCAAGACTCAAAAGTATATTTTCTCCGACTTTGGCTGGAAGCTGAACGAAAGGACGAGTCTGAAATTAAGAGTCGCTTTGATAGAATGATTACAGTGGACATCAAGGCGGGACCAGACAGCGAAGGGCGAAGAATTGAAGCCGAAGCGCGAGAAATGTTAAGGGCCACTTACCTGCAACCTTTGCGCGATGCAGAGCAAGGGCTGGCGGCAAGAAAAGGATCGCGATTATCACATATTCTATATGCACACGATGACATCAAGAAGCAAGAAGATAAAGATGATCCAAAAACAATACTCTCAATCATGCTCCAGGCGAACAAAGATATCAAAGAGCATCCTATGACTCTTCCGAAAAAAGCCTCAACCTGCATGAGGTTGAGGCATGGGCATAATTAACGGTAGCGTCAT
>JACSRF010000147.1 GCA_014879875.1 Anaerolinea sp. | reverse complement strand
GGACTCCTCTTCCCCGCCCAACTGGAAGCCTACCTGGCGCAAACCATCCCCAGCCAGGGGTAGATATTAAACGTATAACCGCGCAGGTCACGCAGCCAGCGCGATGCCTGGGTAAAGGCCTGGTAGGCTGGTTTTTCACGGCCGTCGTAAGGCGTCACCGTACAGTTCTCCTGGCCCCTGCAAGTCAGGTGGTAAACAGTTGTGATTGCGACATGCCCAGCTCACTTCAATGACTGTTGTTTGATTAACAGTTCTGGTAATTTCCACAGCATGCCAATCAATTTTCCAACGGTTCCAGGTCGCTCCTAGATTCTGCGCCTGCTGATAGTTAGAATCCAGAAATCGGTAGGCCACATCACCGCCAGCCGGCGCTGGCGGTGTATGCGCTGCTTCTAACCCCGTATTGATGTCAGCAATCCCTAAACCTGGGTGGGGAGGAACGACAGGTTCTCGTGGTGTCTCATCGGCTAAAAGCTGTCGGGCCGCTAAAGAAAAAACCAGGAAGCTTACAATTACCCAGGCAAATCTAAATCGGATAACTCGACTAATAAATTTTTTGGTCACTGTCAATTCCCCCCAACTGCACTATCATACACACAACGAAAAGCTGCATTTCCGCCTAAAAATCGCCAATGAATATCTTGGACACGACGAGTAACGGGCGACATATAAAATGAGTATTCTTGCGGTATCAACGTCTCGCTTTGTATTTGAGGATATATTTCATCAAAAGGTGTGCCAGTCATTTCTTCAAGGGGAAATGCTGGCTGCGACTCAAAATCAAAACGAGATTCGGGTTTTGCTTTTTCCCATTCCGCTTCTGTAGGCAACCGCCCCCCACGCCATTGGCAATAGGCATAGGCTCCATACCACGTTGGTCGCACGGGATCGTTTGTTTTTGCTTTCATCTCATTAACTACCTTAGCAAATTCGTAAAGGGTGGAAACCCCCAAACAACTACGGTGGTAACAAGCGCCAAAGTCCCGTCCCAAAACTTCCAGAAATTGGGCAAAATCCGCTTTGGTTACTTCGTAACGATCAATATAAAAGGCGTCTACCCAAACCTGAATGAAACCGGTATCTCGTTCTTCCGGGGGCAAAGCCACCCCGTAAAGAAATCCGCCGGCCGGAACCAAACGCGCCTGCTCACTTGCAACTAAAGCGGCCACAGAGACAGGCTCCGGTTCCGGCTGCGGGGGCGGCGGGACAACCTGGCTGATTTCGTAAAAAGAGTGGGGTTCCCCACCGTACACGCAGCGGAACCCAATGTCATGACCGCCATAAGTGCGCGACCCTTTCCCGCGGATGGTTACCATGGTCAATACCCCATTTTCGGCTCTTGTTACGTCGCCCCCGCGCAGTAGCCTGTCATCTTCGTCGAAGCGAGTGGCGTCCGGATCGTAATAGTCGTAAGGGGCTTCGAGAACCCATTCACGCACGCCGCCAACCAGGTTCAACACGCCATAGGGACTGCTGCCGCTTTCTGGTGCAGCCTGGGCCAGTGAGGTGGGTAAGGGAAGGCTGGTGCGATCAGAAATGTGGCTGGCGCGCGCCGGATCCCATGTATTGCCCCAGGGATACAGCCGGGCATCTGTGCCCCTGGCCGCTTTCTCCCATTCTGCTTCGGTAGGCAGCCGGCCGCCATGCCATGCACAATATGCCTGGGCGTTTGTCCAACTAACGTCTGTCATCGGGTAGTCGGCGTAGGTAGGGTTGAAGTAATAAGGGCGAGTTTCCTCGGTCGCCTCCTTTTCATCACACACAACCTGGTTGTTGCAGATCGTTACCCCATTGGCATTCGTTGTACAGTCGGACACCACCTCACATGTACCGCCCATGACAGCAGGTGGCGAACACGCGCCGGCAGCAACACACGCCTGGTAATCGGCATTGCTGACTTCATACCTGTCTATTGTGTATTCATCCAACCATACAGTAAGCGGCGGGTATGTGTCTTTCGGGTCCATGTTGACAGGCCAGCTTTCCCGTGAAGCGCGATTCGCTTCTGCCTCAGCAAGTACACTATACTGCTCATAGGTTAGGCCCATCGTAAATTCCCCGGCGGGAATCAGGACCACATCATCGCCTGACTGTTTGTCTATCTGCTGGTTGCGCAGTAACAACCACATGGCAAACACTGCCAGCAGCAGCAAGCTGCCTAACAACACACTGCCTGATTTTCTCTTGACTATTTGCATAAGAACCTCCCATTGTGAATGGCTGTGCAAAAGGGGCGCCCCTCTTTGAGGGTGATCCCCTTCCGGCTAATGTTTGGATTATACTCCCCCCCCCCCCGCACATTGTCAAATGGTTTCGCCAACGTTTGCCCTATGTACTCGCGCCGTTTACCTCTCAAAGGCCATAGAACACGGATTTACAGGATATGCGGATGTACATGCGAGTCGAGCGTGGTGACATCTGTTCCTGCCGCGAATAGAAAACACGGTCTATAATTCAGGCCGATGAATGAGATCAACACGGCCGTTTTCACCCATTTGCGCGTCCATTCCCACTATTCGCTGCTGGAAGGGATCGCTGCGCCGCGTGACCTGGCCGCGCGCGCGGCCGCTGACGGTATGAAAGCGTTGACCCTGACGGACAGTAATGGTCTGTATGGCGCGGTGGCGTTTGCCAAAGCGTGCCGCGCCGCCGGCCTGCAACCGATTATCGGGATGACGGTTCACGTCGCACCACCGCCAGAGGAGATGCCGGACGAACTGCCGCAGCCCGGCCGCCTGACGCTGCTGGCGCCAAGGGCGCAGGGGTATCAATCATTGTGCCGCCTGTCGGCCTGTTTGCAGGCGCACCCGGACCGGGAAGTGCGTTTACAGCAGGGTTTAAGCTGGGATGACCTGAAGGCGCATGAAGCTGGCTTGATTTGCATTGAGGCAGGGCTGGCGGGTTGGCTGGCGCGCTTTTTACGCGCCGGGCAGCGCAAGGCGGCATCGCGCTACGCCGGCCGTCTGGGGGCCATTTTCCCGGATCGCTGTTACGTGGGGCTGGAACTGCACGGGGCGCAGGATGTAGCGCTGGCGTGGGAGATGGCGCAGATGGGCGAGCGGTTTGGCATGGCGCCGGTGGTGGCGCAGCCGGTGTATGCGTTGGTGGAGGGGGATTTGGAATTACGGCCGTTACTCGCGGCCATAGATCGCAACTGCCACATCAACAACGTGACCGACCTCGCGCCCGGCGGCCATTGGCTCAGCCCGGCGGAGATAGCCGACCGCTTTGCCGCTTTCCCAGAAGCCATTGCCAACGTGGGGCGCATCATCCAGCAGTGCCATGATGCCTTGCCCGACGGCCGTCCCATCTGGCCCGTACTCGATCTACCGGAGGGGGAGACAGCGGAGACGGCGTTGGCGCAGTTGGCGGCGGAGGGGTTGGTAGAACGTGAACCGTTGGCCGTGAACCGTGAACCGTTAGCCGTGAACCGTGAAACTGCACCGGAAACGGACGACGGATTACCGCTTACCGCTTACCGCTTACCGCTTACCGCTTACCGGTCACGCTTGCAAACCGAACTCGCCGCCATCACCCGACACGGCTTCGCCCCGCTCTTCCTACTGGTGGCGGATTTGGTACGCTTTGCGCGGGAGCGGGACGTGCCGGTGAGTACACGGGGCAGCGTAGCCAATTCGTTAGTGGCCTATGCGCTGGGCATTACAACGGTAGACCCCATTGCCCATGGGCTGTTGTTTGAACGGTTTCTGAACCCGGCGCGCGCCAATTTGCCGGACATTGATCTCGATTTTTGCAGCCGCCGCCGCGACGAAGTGTTGGCCTATGCGCGGGAGAAGTATGGCGCGGAGCGGGTAGCGTTGGTGGGCACGATGAACACCTTGCAGCCGAAATCGGCCGTGCGCGAGGCGGCGAAGGCGTATGGCGTACACGAAAGCCGCATCAAGACGTTGTCGGCGCTGCTGCCACGCCAATGGCATCCAGACCCGCGCCGCCGTGAACCGCTGGACGTGGAGGCGCTGCTGGCTGACGTGCCGGATGAGACGGAACAATTAGCGGTGCGGCAGGCGTTCCGGCTGATTGGGCAGCCACACCATTTGAGTTTGCATCCGGGGGGGATCGTGATCACGCCGGGGCCGCTGACAGACGTCGCGCCGGTGCAGTGGGCGACAAAGGGCTACCTGGCGACGCAGTATGATTTTCGGGACGTGGAGGCGATTGGGCTGCAAAAGATTGATTTGTTGGGGATTCGGGCGCTAACGGTGCTGGCAGATACGGCCGTCGCCATTCGCGCCACTTACGACCCGGCCTTTTCCCTGGCCGACATCCCCCTCGATGATGAAGAGACGGGCGACTTGCTGGCGCGCGGCGACACCATTGGCGTCTTTCAATGCGAATCGAGCGGCGCGCAGCGTACTTTGCGCCAGTTGCAAGCGCGCCACGTGCATGATCTGGCCGTCGCCAATGCCTTCTTTAAGCCCGGCCCGGCTACCGGCGGCATGGCAAAATCCTTCATCCGCCGTTATCGCGGCCAGGAGCCGGTCAGCTATTTGCACCCCGCTTTGCAGCCGATTTTGGAGCCGACGCAGGGGGTGCTGCTGTTCCAGGAACAGATTTTGCGGCTGGCGGTGGAGGTTGCCGGGCTGAGTTGGGAGCAGGCAGACCATTTGCGGCGCGGCATGAGCAAGTTTCAGGCGCGGGAGATGGCGGCGATGCGCCTGGCGTTTGTCTTGGGCTGCCAACGCACCGCGCCTGCCGGCCCCGCCCTCACCGCGCAGCAGGCAGAGACGTTGTGGGAACAGGTGATCGCTTTTGCCGGGTATGGCTTCAACCAGGGACACGCCACCGCTTATGCCGACGTCAGTTACCGTTCGGCCTACTTGAAGGCGCATTATCCGGCGGAATTCTTGTGCGCGCGGCTGATGGATCATGGCGGATTCCATCACCCGGCCATTTACATGGCGGAAGCGCGGCGGTTGGGCATCCCAGTACGGCCGCCGCACGTCAATGTCAGCGGGCGCAAAGTCACGCTAACCTATGCACAAGGAGATTCCGCACTTATCTGGCTGGGGTTGGGGCAGGTGCGCGACTTGCGACGGGAGAGTGTGAAGGGAATTGTGGCGGCGCGGCGGGAACGGCCGTTTACCAGCCTGCGCGATCTGTTGGATCGGGTGGCGCTGCAAACGAAGGAAGTGGCGCACCTGATTCAATGCGGGGCGCTGGATGGGTTGGGAGAGAGCCGGGCGTCCATGTTGGCGGAGGCAACGGACGTGGCGCGAGCGGGCAGTGCGCGGCAGATGGCGTTTGGCTTTGTACGAGAAACGGCCGTGCCCTATGAAACGGCCGTGCAGCGCCTGGAGTGGGAAATGCACGTCCTGGGACTGCCGGTAAGCGTCCACCCGTTGGAACTGCGCCAATTGCCGCCAACCACGCCCTTGCGTGACTTGCCACAGCGGCGCAATCAGTTGGTGACGGTAGCGGGAGCGCGCCTGCCGGGGTGGACGGGCGGCAAGGGATGGTTTTTGGGGGATGGGGATAGTTTTGTAGTGGTGCAGGGAGGGGAACGGCCGT
>JACSRF010000323.1 GCA_014879875.1 Anaerolinea sp. | reverse complement strand
GGCGTCGGGCGTCGGGCGTCGGGCGTCGGGCGTTGGGTGGCGGTGGGGACGGTGACGGCCGTTCTCCTGGTCGGCCCTCTTCTTTCGCTGCATAACCTCTTCTTTGACCCCACTTACGCCAAAGATGATTTCCGCGCCCTGGCGCGCTACATTGACCTGCACGCCGGCCGTAACGATCTTGTCATTTACAATGACGCCGTCTTGCTGCCCCTGCACCAACATTACCAGCAGCGCCCAGACATAGCCGCCACGGCCCTGCCCATTTATCCATACACAGCAACCGGCCAGGAACCAGAACTGGCGCAGTTTGCCCAAACCTATGATCGCATCTGGTTTATCACCAACCCGCCGGCCGACAAGCGCGATGATGATCATCTGATTCAACAATGGCTGCAAACGAACCTGTCACAAGTAGACAGTTTTGCCGCACACGCCCGCACCACCGTTGTCGGTTTGTATGCTTTTAGCGCCGCCCCGGCCACGGCGTCTGCTCTCCCGCCGGACGCCAAGGCGCTGTATGGGCAGTGGCCGGATTTACCGCCATTAACCGGCATCGCCCTGGACTTCACCCAACCGGCCGCCCTGCCCACCTTATGGTTCGATCTGTTCTGGCAGGGTGGTCCCGCACCTGACCCGGCCACACACCTGCGTTTCAGCTTGCGCGGCGCGGATGACCGGGAATGGTTGGTGCAGGGGGCGTTGTTAAACCATGAACAGCCGTGGTCGGCTGTCGGATTGGCGCGGCGCAGCTATCAACTCCCCTTACCGGCGGGCACGCCACCTGGAGAATACACACTATGGCTGCAACCAGTGGCGGCTGCCGATGGGAACGCCATCGGTGACGACCAACTGTTGGCGACCATCACCCTGGCGGCAGAAAATGCGTGGCCGGTGGCGGGCGCACAGTTGTTCACCGAACGGCCGTACACCACCCCTTACCCCCTCCACTTCGACAACGGTCTCAGCCTGGTTGGCCTGACCATGCCCGAAGCAGAAGTGCGCCCCGGCCACAATTTGCCCCTCACCCTGTACTGGATGGCGCGGCGGCCGTTGACCAGCGCCGGGCTGCGCTACCAGCTTGAAGTGATCGGCCCAGATGGGGAGCAGCTGCGCTGGCAAACGGACCCCCCTTCCGCCCACTGGCTGACGGAGTGGCCGGTGGGGGCGCTGCTGCGTGAACAGACCGGGCTGTACTTTCACCCGGAAACGCTGCCGGGCGCATACACGTTGCAATGGCGCGTATTTGTCAATGATGAAGTGGTCCGCGGCCGTCCGGCATGGCGACCCTGGGGCAGCGACTCGCTTCGCCTGGGCACAGTGCAGGTGCGGCCGTGGCCCTTCATCACCACCCTACCCACCGCCAACGTTGAATTAACAGAAGCGACATTCGGCGAACTGGCGCGGTTGTATGGCTTTTACCTGCAAGCCATAGACGACAATTTGCAAGTTACCCTCTACTGGCAGGTGCAAACGCCGCCAGACAGTAACTACTTCGCCTTTGTGCATCTGGTGGCCGCCGATGGCACAATTATCGCCCAGGTGGACCAGACGCCGGTGAACGGCCTGCGCCCGACAAAAGGATGGCGCGCCGGGGAGGTGTTGACCGACGTGTACACGCTGCCCAACCCAGACAACTTACCGCCTGGCGCATATACGCTGAATATGGGGCTGTACCAGCCGGATACCTTCCAACGCCTGCCCGTGATATATCAGGGAGAACGCCAGCCAAATGACCAGATGAGGCTCGGCGTCATGGACACACGGCCGTCCCCATGAAAGCAGTTACCTTCTCCCTGACACGGCATGAACGGCCGTTGCTCATCCTCATCCTCACCCTTTATCTGCTGATCACACTTGCCTACGGCATCGTCAACCCGTTGTTTGAAGCGCCGGATGAGCATTGGCATTTTTTTACGGCCGTTTACATCGCCGAAACAGGGCAGCTACCCCAAGTCACCGCAAACTACGACACCTGGCTCAGTCAGGAAGCGGCGCAGCCTCCACTTTACTATGTTATGGGTGCGCTGCTGATCACGCCCATGGACGCCAGCGCTGCCCGTGACACCGTCTGGCTCAACCCATTCGCTTCCATCGGTGACGCCGACGCCCTGACCAACCGCAACCGCGCCATTCATGGCTTGTGGGAGGCATGGCCCTGGCAGGGATATGCGCTGGCGGCGCACGCGCTGCGCCTGTTTTCGACGCTGTTGGGCTTGGGGACGCTGTTATTTGTATATGGCAGCAGCCGTTTGCTTTGGCCGGACGACGGGCGCAAGGCATTGTTAGGCACGGCCGTCATCGCCTTCCTGCCCCAATTTAACTTCCTGCACGCCGCCATCAGTAACGACACCCTCATCACCTGCCTCAGCGCCGCTGCCATCTGGCAAATTTTGCGCCTGCTCCGTGGTCCGTATTCTGTATACCGATTACCGATTACCGATTACCGCCTTCCCCTCCTCGGTCTCACCATCGGCCTGGCTGCCCTTAGCAAAAACGCCGGGATACTGCTGCTGGTGTATGCGGCGGGCGTCGTGGGCTGGTTGTGGCTAAGGAACGTTTTTGAGATGAACAATTGGCGCGGAGAGGTTAAACGCGCCGCCAATCTCCAACCACTCATCGCCAATCTTCTCTTGCTGATCATTCCTGTGCTGCTCAGCGCCGGCTGGCTTTGGTGGCGCAACTGGACATTGTACGGCGACATGACGGCCGCCAATCAATTTATCCGCATTGCCGACGGCAACCGTGGTTACAGTTTGTGGCAGGTGCTGGGCGAAAGCGGTGGCCTCTGGAAATCTTTTTTCGCCATCTTCGGCTGGTTCAATGTGCGCCCGCCCGCGTGGGTCTTTGGGGTGTGGAATGGCATTGTCCTCACCGCCATCATTGGCGCAGTTAAAAATGTTAACTGGCGCAGCCTTCCCCGTCCCTCCTCCTTCCTCCGCTCCCCTCCCACCGCTCTCCTCCTGTTCGCCTGGCTGCTCCTCGTCTATGCTGGCCTGGTCACATTCATGATGCAAACAGAAGCAGCACAGGGACGGCTGCTGTTTCCGGCGCTGATCCCGCTGACGGCCGCTCTCGTTTATGGCCTTATCCGTTGGTCGTGGCGCGGCGTCTACTGGCTGCCCCCGCTGCTGGCGCTGGGCACTACCCTGTATTGCCTGATTGCTGTCATTCGCCCGGTTTATGCGCCGCCACCGCTGCTAGACGCACTCCCGCCCACCGCGCAGCGCCTGGACGTGGAGATGGGGCAGGGCTTGACATTGGTGGGCGCGCATGTGGAGACAGAGACGGCCGTTCCCGGCGATCCCATCACCCTCACTCTCTACTGGCAGGCGGTTACTACGCCAACCATTCCCTCGGAATTTAAGCTGGAAATCTTCGGGCGTGACTTAGCTCTTGGTGGCGAACTGCACAGCTATCACGGGCGCGGCCTCTACCCGGCAACCCTCTGGCCGTCGCAACAGATCGTCGCCGACCGTTTCAGCCTTTACCTGGACGAGACAGTCAAAGCGCCAGTATTGGCGCAGCTTTATGTACGCCTGGTGGCCGCCGGCGCGCCCAGCGTTTATGTTGGCGCAGTCAAAGTGACGCCAACCGCCTGGCCGCAAACGGCCGCTACGGTCCAGGCGCAGCTTGGCAGTGCGATCCAACTGGTAGATGCGCAGGTGTCGGCCAGCAGCGCCCGCCCCGGCGACACAGTTTTTGTGGACGTGACGTGGCAGGTGACAGGCGCACCAGGCTCAGACTTCACCACACTGATCCATCTGGCGATGGCCGGGCAGCCACCGCTGGCGCAGGCGGACGGCCCCCCGCTTGGCGGCGATTACCCAACCGGTGTGTGGGCAGCCGGAGAGGTGATTGTGGATCGGTATGAATTGACGCTGCCGGAAGAGGGGGTGGCAGACGGCCGTTACCCTATCTGGATCGGTATGTATGACCACACCCTCACCCGTCTGCCCCTCACCAGCAATGGTGCGCGTCTTGCCCACGATGTTTACCAGATTGGCTGGCTCACCCTCACCAATCTCCCCTGATTGCCCCTATTCGCTGACAAAAGTCATGTGACAACCGCCCCAAAATTTGTTAAACTCCATGTATTAGATGATTGTCTAACGAGGTATTACATGGACACGAAAAAAACGGGGGGGATCGCCCTCTACTTAGCCAAAACCAAACAATTTAGCGCCAACGCCAAACTGGTGCTGCTCTACAGCGCCTTTACCGGGCTGGCCTTTGGCGTCTTTCGCTTTTTGTTCAACTTTTACGTGCTCAGTCTGGGCGACCGCTACAATGAGGCGTTTATCGGCACGCTGCAAACCGCTTCCTCCTTCGCCACCATCGCCATGGCCTTGCCGGCCGCCTACCTGGCCGACCGTTTTTCGCAAAAAGGCATCATGATCATCACCGGGCTGCTCAGCGGGCTGTCCTTTTTGGGGTTGGTGCTTTTTCCTGTTCATTGGGTGTTGATCGCCTTCAACATGGCCGCCGGCATCTCCATGAGCGTGCGCCAGGTGGCGATGGCTCCCTTCCTCATGCTGAACACCTCTCCCGATGAACGGCAGTGGGTTTTTAGCTTCAATTTTGGCCTGATGACCATTTCCGGCTTTTTTGGCAACCTGCTGGGCGGCTGGCTGCCGACCTGGTTGGGGGGCATGTTCCAGGCGGGGCCAAACGATACGCTCTCCTACCAGTTGGCCCTGGGCAGCATGATGCTCATCACCATTCTCTCCATCGGGCCACTGCTGCGGATTAAAATGCCCAAACCAGACCCAACACGGCGGGTTGAATTACCCTGGGTGCAGTTAAGGCGGCACGGCCGTCTTCTTTCCCGCTTCCTCATCCCGCAAATCATCATTGGCCTGGGCGCGGGCATGATGCAGCCCTTCATGAACATCTACTTCCGCAACGTCTACGAAAGGCCGGATCAAGCTGTTGCCATGGTTTTTGCCATTGGCGGATTGTCCATGGCTGTGGCGCAGTTTGTCGGACCGGTTTTAGCCGACCGCTTCGGCAAAATTGGGACCGTTGTGCTGACGCAAGCATTGTCTGTGCCCTTTTTGGTGACCCTGGGCATTGGCGCGTGGGTCGTTTCCAGCAGTCCGGCGCAGGCTGGCGTCTGGTTTTTCGTCGCCGGCATCGCCTACATTTTTCGGCTGGCGCTGATGAACTTGAGCAACCCGGTGTACCAGACGTTTGTGCTGGAGCAGGTTCCAGAGGGCACGCAGGCGTTGATGATGAGCCTGAACAGCCTATCGTTTCAATTTGGCTGGTTTGTGATGCCGCAAGTGAGTGGCTGGCTGCAAGTGACCTATGGCGGCATGGGCTTCGTGCCGATTTTCTTCTCCGTTGCCTTTTTCTATGTGGTGGCGATTGTCATTGAGTGGGTTTTCTTTTACCGACCGCTGCGACAGCGCGCACAATTGCAGCCCGGCATTGCCGGAGATTGAGCTTTGCATGGGTAACATCCTAACCTGGACAAGCCAGAAAAGAATTTAACGCAAAGGCACAAAGAGACAAAGAAGAAGAAAATCCTT
>JACSRF010000148.1 GCA_014879875.1 Anaerolinea sp. | reverse complement strand
AACGGCCGTTCCCACCCTCCAACTCACCTGGCCCAATAACGAGGAAGCGGTAGACAGCCAGCCTATCCTCCGCCCGCTACGCCATTGGCAACCGGACTGGGGCGCTGTTGGCCGTAAAGGACCAGCCCCGCGGGTAATCCGCCAGAGCAACCATGCGCCCCGCCGCCTCAGGCCAGGGGATCAGGTCATGCAACGTAGGATGCCAGACTGGCAGCGTGCCCAAAACCCCGCCCAACTGCTCAGCCGTATAGCGCAGCAGCGCCCCGGCTTGTCGCCTGGTGCAGCGGCGGTGGTTCAAAGAGTAGTCGTATTCTCGTCCGGCATGAAGCGTTTCCACCGGGCCGTTGCGATAAGCCATATGAACCAGCAGGTTGGCCAGGGCGCGATAGGGGTGGGCTACGGCCGTTTCCCGCAACGCCGGCAAAGCAGGCGCGTCTGAATGCGCGAGCAGGGCTATCATCTGTGCGTCCAGGGTTGCCCGCTGGCGGGGCAGGCGGCGTTGGGGCATGGGGAGCCGGGCATAGGCATTTTTTTGACATCGTTGGTTTACCGGTCTTTTCTAGGCGACAATCCGCGATCCGTCTCGCCGGCTAAAGCGCCTCCCGGCGGCAGCAGAAAGCGCTGCGCCACCTGCCAGATGAGGGGTAAATGGGCATTGATGTCGTGCCCGGCCGCTACCTCGATGAGCTGCACCTGTTCTGGATAGCGGGCGGCATACTCGCGGCTGGCGGTCACGGGCACGACCTCATCCTGCGCGCCGTGGAGGATGGTGATCGGCGCGGGAGGCGGGGGCGCGGTGTGGTAGAAACGGCCGTCTATCTCCAACTCATAGCGCAAGGGCACAGGCCGATTGAAGCCATAATGGAACACCTCCCCCACCCCACTGGCCTGCCAATCTGCCAGGGGCACGCCCACGCGCTCGCCGGAGAGATAGGTCAGCGCGGGCGCCAGGAGCAGCAGGCGCGTGACGCCGGGGAAGCGGGCGGCGTAGTTCAGGGCCACCAGCCCGCCCATGGAGCTGCCGATGAGGGCGACTGACGCCAGGTCATGGTCGAGGATGTATTGGCGCAGGCGGTGGATCATGCCGGTGACGGTGAGGTATTCAAAGTCGGCCGGCGTGGGGGAGAAGTCCAGGGCGTGGAACGTGACATTGGGCTGGTCGGCCAGCAGGGGGCGCAGGTAGTTGGGTTTACGGCCGTCCGCCGAGGAGGCAAACCCGTGTAGATAGAGCAGGTGGTTCGTGCGGGGGGTGTCGGTTTGTGCGTGCATCAGCGTATTGTAGCATAGGTACGGCCGTTGGCGGCGTCAAACCCTTTGCGGCTGAGGATGAGTTTCATGGTTTGCGTCTCTTGCGGTCGTCACCCTGTCAGGAACGGCCCTGGGCTGAACAAAACGGCAGTCTGGCTCTTTTTTTCTTTTTTGAGGCGCGCTCTCTGGCCGGTAACGCCCATTTCCCCTATCACCTCATCCCCATTTCTGCTATCATAAGGCGCATGGGAGGCTGATTGCATGGTTGCGACGCTGAAAGGATCACAATCAGAAAGATATGCCAGTTGTGTGGCGCGGTTCACCGAACTGCTTTTCCCGCTTGTCTGGTCCGAAAACGACCGCAAGGCGTTCCTCAGCGACGCCTACCTGACCAACAACAGTTGGTTCATGCGCCAGGTAGACCTGCGTGGCGCGTCCGATCCCTTTTGCACCCACTTCCTGGAAACCCTGCTCGGCCAGGATTGCGTTTTGTTAGAGCCGCTGCGCCCCGCCCTGCTGCGCCATTACGGCGGCGACCGCGCCCCGGACATTGAGCAATTGCTCGCCGACCTGCGTCAGCTTTGCCAGACAGCCTACCGGCAGACTCCGGCAGCCGCCCCCAGGCCGCTCGCCACGCCGCTGATGGAGGCCGACGCCGCCCACCGCCCCACCCTCTTCCTCAGCTATGCCGCTGAAGAGAGCAGTCTGGCCGCCCAGTTGCGGCACAACCTGGCCTGGTACGGCCACGCCTGCTGGCGCGACCGGCCGCCGGACAAAGGCAGCGACGCCTGGCTGGCGGCCACCGCCGCCGGGCTGAACAACTCCTATGCCCTGGTGCTGCTGGTGGGGCCACAAACCTGGCAAGACCGCTGGGTGCGCCTGGAACTGCTGGCCGCCGCCGACAAGCGCAAACCCATTCTGCTCCTGCAACTTCCCGACGCTCCCCTGCCTCCCTTGCTGGCGCCGCCGCGCGCCGTCATCCCCCTGGACGGTCTGGCCGACGTCGCCTTCCAGTCGCTATTGGCCCAACTGCCTTCCCCTCCGGCCGAACCGCTTCCTGTTGGGTGGGCGGTGCTGACCCCGGAATTGGTGGCGCGGGCGGCCGAACTGGTCTATATGGACCGCCTCAAACTGGCCGAACTGCGGCACGTGGCCCAATACACCCCCCTCAGCGGCCAATCCGCCGTGCAGCGCGCCGCCAGCGGCCGTTTGCAGCTTCAGCCGGTAGTGGCCCGGCAGGAGTTCGACTATGTCCCCTGGTCCCGCGAGCGGGCGCTGCCGCTTGCGCAGCGCCGCTTTGAAGACGCTGTAGCCGAACTGAAGGCCATCCGCCGCGCCGCGCTGCTGGGCGATCCCGGTAGCGGCAAGACCACTACCTTCTATAAACTGGCCGCCGACCTGATTGAAACGGCCCTGGCCGACCCGGCCGCTCCCATCCCCCTGATGGTGCGCCTGGGCTTGTGGACCGACGCCGCCGAACTCTTCGCCGCCTTCCTGCGCCGCAGCGTGGAGGAACTGGGCGAGGGGCTGGAGGGGCGGCTGGCCGCAGGCCGCGCCGCCCTGCTGCTGGATGGCATCAACGAAATCCCGGCCGGGCAGCAGGCGGCTAAATACCGCGCAGTGGGCGACTTCCTGGCGCAGCATCCCCGCCTGTTGGCCTGGGTGAGCTGCCGCGAACAGGATTACCCGCCCGACCGCGACCTGCGCCTGGGCCGGGTGACGGTGGCCCCGCTGGACGCGGTGCGGGTGGGGGAATTCATCCACAACTACCTGGACGCCCTGCCCGATTTTGGCCGCCAGGCGGCCACTGACCTGTTCTGGCAGTTGGCCGGAGCCGCGGCGCAGGTCACCCACCAACGCTTTATGGCAGAAGTGGGACCGAGGCTGGCCGACCCGGAGCGGATATTCTGGCTGGACGGGCAACTGCCGGATGGCCTGGAGTGGGGGCATTGGTGGGAATATAATTGGCAAAAATGGCTAAAAGAACGCGCCCGTCCCGCCAGCCTGCTGCTGCTGGCGACCAACCCGTACATGCTCTTCATGCTGCTCCAGGTCTACCAGGACAAACGAGCCGTGCCCGCCAACCGGGGGCAGTTGTTCGACTGGTTTGTGGAGCGGCTGCTGCTGCGCGAGCGGCTCTTTGCCTGGGACAGGGTCGCCAATACGGTGGTGCGGCAGGCGGCCGGGGAGTCGCTGTTGACCGGATTGACGGAACTGGCCTACGAGATGCAGCGCCGGACAGCGGCGGACCGTGCGGCAGGGGCATTGACTGCCCTGCCGCTTCACGTTGTGGCCGGTATCCTGGACGAACGCCAGCGCTATCAGGCGGCCAGCGCTAACTTGCTCGCTTTGGGCGACGAGGTGCGTTTTACCCACCAATTGTTGCAGGAATACTTCGTCGCCCGCGCCATGCGCGAACGTATCTTCCCCGTAGAACGATTACTTCGGCCAGGCTCAGTACAGGTTTCCAAATCGTTCTCTTCCCGCGATTTACAAAATCGCGCTACAACGTCGCTCCGCGCCGCCGACATCTGGCAGCCAAAGACCTGGTGGGAACCGACCAACTGGGAAGAAGCCACCATCCTGCTGGCCGGGCTGTACAGCGACGATTGTACGCCGGTGTTATTGTGGCTGGCCGAGGCGCAGCCGGAACTGGCTGCTCGCTGCATTATGGAGAGCGGCGCGTATACGCCGGATGAGACCAAGCTGCGCCTGCGCGAGTTGTGGCTGCCGCGCCTGACCGACTTGAAACGTGACCCTGATGCCCGCGCCCGCGCCGCCGTGGGCCGCGCCCTGGGGCGGGTGGTCCTGGAAGATGGGACGCCGCTGGATAACCGCCCAGGCGTGGGCTTTGTGCTGCGGAATGGGCTGAAAATACCGGACATTGCCTGGGGTGAAGAAGTATCGGCCGGAAAGCATGTGATTGGAGGGGATAAAGAGGCTTGGAGGAGCTTCAATGAGCGGCCGGTGACAATTCAATACCCGTATCGCCTGGCGCGTTATCCTGTCACGAACGCCCAATTTGCCTGTTTTGTTACCGCGCCTGACTTTGGCGACGGCCGTTGGTGGCACGGCCTGCCTGACAAGGAGCGGCAGGTAGATGACACCTATTTCCCACCCTACGCCAACGGCCCCCGTGAAAAGGTCAGCTGGTATCAGGCGGTGGCCTTCTGCCGCTGGCTGAGCGATAAGTTGGGCTACATGGTGGAACTGCCGCACGAATACGAATGGGAAGTGGCGGCGCGGTGGCCGGATAACCGTTTGTATCCCTGGGGCAATGAGTTCGACGCCGCCAAAGCAAATACCAGTGTGGGCAATAACGTAGGCCAGCCAACGGCCGTTGGTATCTACCCCGCCAGTGAATTAGGGTTATATGACCTGAGTGGCAATGTGTGGGAATGGTGTCGCAACAAGGATAAAAAGTGGGATGAGGAGCAGGTGGATGATAGCAATAACTGGCGCGTGCTGCGTGGCGGTTCGTGGGACAAATCCCAGAACTTCGCGCGCGCGGCCTGCCGTAACGCCGTTGTCCCTGGCAACCGTAACGGCTACGACGGTTTCCGGGTGGTGGTGGTGCGTCATTCCCCATCTCATCACCCTGACCACTGATCACTGTTCCCGGCGGGCGACCGGTAGGGAGTCCCGCCTCTTCGCGCGGTAGCGCGATCTGTAAAAATTTTTAGGAATTCGACCTGGTCTAAGCAGTAAAATCGGGAGGAAGCATGAACGAAACCGAAACCGCCGCCTATTTAAGCGCCATACACAAACTGTTGGTGGCCCATTTCAACGAAGAAGATCTGAAAACCCTCTGTCTCAGCCTGGGCGTGGACTATGATGACTTGCCCGCCACCGGCCGCGGCAACAAAGCCCGCGAATTGGTCACCCACCTGGAGCGGCGCGACCGGTTGGACGAATTGCGCATGGCCGTAACCGCCGCTCGCCCTAACGCCGTCTGGCCCGTCGCCACACCGGTCGCCACACAGCCGCAGGCGGCCGCCTCTGGCCGCTGGCAGCTAGACGCCGCCGACCGCGCCCGGCTGATAGACCTGCTGGTCGCCCGCCCGGAATTCCGCACCGAAGAGCGCCGCGACGCCTTCATCGAGGAGATGCTCGCCGGTTCACCGCGCAAGGGGCACATTCAGGGGCAAATCATTCTCGGCGGCCCACCGCGCCAGTTCGCGGGGCATCTCCTCACCGTCCTCACCCAGTTCGGCCAGGACGAACCGGGGCAGGAGGTGCTAGGGCTGCTGCTCAACCACCTGCTGCCCTATCTCGGCGGCAGC
>JACSRF010000419.1 GCA_014879875.1 Anaerolinea sp. | reverse complement strand
GAGATTGGGCCAATCTCCAAGATTGGCCCAATCTGTAAACTCCAAAGTTATTGCTGAACGAACCCTTAGATTGATTTCGAGATGGCAACGCGCGCAGAACGAAAAGCAATTTGATTCATGGCTTGACCTGGCCGATGGGGGACGCATTTATGAAAAAATCGTACCAGGCAAGCATGGCTGGTTGGCGATCTACTACAAGCAAGTTAACGCGATAGAGAACACAGTTCGTTTTTGGCAGGAGATTAAAGACCAAGAGGGAAATCTGCGGGAAATACACGAGAAGTACCCGATAGATAAAGGGCATATCAAGCTATGAAAACTGAACTTGTAGGACAAATCAGCGCCTATCTTGAAGGTCGAGTTGGTCTGAAAGAATTGGTTTATTGGGCTGAGGGTCTGGTCATGGATGGCTTTGAAGCAGATCCGATTGAGTCTGAGATCGTTCACCGGTTAGGCGTCGCTGATGCGGAAAATTTTGAGCTAACTTGGGAAGAGTTGGCCCACATGCTGCACCGACTAGGGTATGCCGTCCGCCTGGAATTGCAACCGGCGTAAGGTGAAAAAGCAACACGGAGAGTACGGAGGAGGCACGCAGGTTCACAGAATATGGCCCTCCGTATATCTCCGTGTATCCTCCGTGTAACCACTTCTTCCGATGGCCCAATTGCTCGTCTTTAGTGACATTGACGGCACACTGATTGATTTTGCCACGTATTCTTATGCAGAATCAACGCCGGCCGTTACCGCCCTGCTTGCTCGCTACATCCCCCTCATCCTCTGCTCCTCCAAAACCCGCGCCGAGCAGAATAGTTTGCGGCGCGACCTGTTCATTCCCGACCCGTTCATCGTGGAAAACGGCAGCGCCATCTTCATCCCGCCGGGCGTGTTTTCGTTTGACTTCTCGCATCGGGTGGTAGATGGGTGGCAGGTGGTGGAGTTGGGCGTCACGGCCGTTGCCATCCGCCACACTCTCGCCGCCATTCGCCAGGAAACCGGGTTGGTCTTTCACGGTTTCGCCGACCTCAGCACGGCCGAAGTCGCCGCCGTCACTGGCCTGGACGAAGCAGCCGCCCGCCGCGCCCAACAGCGCGAATACAGCGAGACGCTCGTCACCCCTTTCCAGCCAGAGGAGTTAGCCCAATTGCAAATGGCGCTGGCGGCGCGCGGACTGGCGGTGGTCTCTGGCGGCAAGTTTCACACCGTCACCGGGGCAGGCAGTGACAAGGGCACGGCCGTCGCCCACCTGACCGCGCTCTACCGCCAGCAACTTGGCGCGGTTGTCACCGTTGGCGTGGGAGACAGCGCCAATGATGCGCCGCTGCTTACGGCCGTTGACCAACCCTACCTGGTACAAAGGCCGGGCGGCGTCTGGAATGAGATGGACGTGGTGGGGTTGGAGCGGGTGACGGCCGTTGGGCCACGCGGTTGGCGGCAAGCCATAGAGGGTATCATTCAGACAGGGAATTGGAAAGCATGATGAAACAAATATTGGTTTTGCATGGGCCGAACTTGAATTTGTTGGGGACGCGCGAGCCGGAGATGTACGGCCGTCTGACGCTGGCAGAAATTAACGAAAAGTTGGCGGCGTTGGGGGAACAACTAGGGGCGGAGATACGGCCGTTGCAGGCTAACAGCGAAGGGGCGCTCATTGACGCCCTGCACGCAGCGCGCGCCTGGGCCGATGGCGTCATTTTCAACCCCGGCGGCTACACGCATACGTCGGTGGCGCTGCGCGACGCGGTGGCGGCAATTGGGCTGCCGGTCATTGAAGTGCATTTATCCAACGTCCATGCCCGCGAGTCGTTCCGGCGTCATTCATATATTGCTCCGGTGTGCGTGGGCAGCATCACTGGTTTTGGCTGGCGTTCGTATGCGGTCGCGCTGCGCCTGCTGGCTGGCACTGACGATGAATAATGATTATTTATGGAGGTAAACCGTGTATCAGACAGATGCGTATGAAGGGATGATCGCCGAGACAGTCATGTTTCCTGGCATGAATGGCGAACTCATTAATGCTTATTTTGCCCGACCCTTAGGGCCTGGCCCATTCCCTGGTATGGTCGTCATTCATCACATGCCCGGCTGGGATGAGTGGTACCGGGAGGCTACCCGCAAATTTGCCCATCACGGCTATGCCGCACTCTCGCCAAACCTATATTACCGCACCGGGCACGGTACGCCAGAAGACATCGCCGTCCAGGTACGCGCTGCCGGGGGCGTAGCCGATGATCAGGTGGTGGCCGATCTGGAAGGCGCTCTGCATTATTTGCGCGCGCAGCCAACCAGCAACGGCAAGATTGGCGTATTTGGCACCTGCTCCGGCGGTCGTCACGCTTATCTGGCGGCCTGCCGCGTGCCTGGTTTCGCCGCTGTCGTGGATTGCTGGGGTGGGCGCGTTGTCATGTCCCGCGAAGAGCTATCTCCCAAATACCCCGTTGCCCCTCTTGATTACACGGCAGACCTCCCCTGTCCACTGCTCGGCCTCTTTGGCGAAGAGGATCACAGCCCAACACCGGCACAGGTAGCCATTCACGAGCAGGAACTCAAGAAACACGGCAAAACGTATGAGTTCCACATGTACCCCAAGGCGGGGCACGGCTTTTTCTACTACAACCGCCCCAACTACCGGCAAGAGCAGGCCGTAGATGGGTGGCAAAAGATTTTTGCCTTTCTTGAAAAATATATCAAGACGCCGACGAGTTGACGGCAAAACGGGAGTAAATGATGTGTACGATGATTGTGCAGCAAGTTGAAATTGATGGCAGTGGCAAGGGGACAGGCGGATGGTTTCCACTGCATCAGGCGCATGTCTCCTATGATCATCCCTTTCATGCGCCGCTGGAACACGCACTGAATATTGATTTTGTCAACGAAGCACAGGGGCCAGGAGCGCGAGTCGCTGTCGAACTGAGTGCAGACGCGGCACGGGCGCTGATGGAGACCATTGCCGCAGTTTTGGCGCGCGCAGAGGTTGGTGGACATTTGTAGTGGATGTATGCGGGCGGTATAAGCCCCAAAGGGTTTTGTTCGCTAGGAGATGTGATGCCGGTTGAGGCGGCGTTCCTGGCTGTAGGGAAAAAAGTGAATGACTTCGCCGGCGCGGTGTCGCTCCTGATAATCGCGCCAAAAAGCGACGTTCAGCAAGTCGGCATGATGCGCCATAAAAGCGTGGCGTAAGGGGCCATGGAACCCCAGAAAACTTTCAAATTCTTCCGGGAAAACGTCATTTTCATCCACGTTAAACCAGGGGGATGCAGATAGCTCGTCATCGTAATGGCGCGCCGGGGGCATTTTGCGGAAGCGGCAGTCGGTCAGCAGCAGCAGTTCGTCGTAATCGTAGAAGACGACACGGCCGTGTCGTGTCACGCCAAAGTTTTTCAGCCACAAATCACCGGGGAAGATATTGGTCGCCGCCATATCTTTGATGGCAGCGCCATACTCGATAACGGCCGCCTGCGCCGCATGTTCATCGGCTTCGCTGATATAAATGTTGAGCGGGGTCACGCGCCGTTCTACGTAGCAATGTTTCAGGATGACGTGTTCTGCCGACACGGTGACAGCACGGGTCGCAACTGCTTGCAGTTCAGCCAATAATTCCTCGGTAAACTGGCTGCGGTCAAATTTGAGGTGCTCAAATTCTTGAGCGTCTACCAGGCGGCCCGCCCGGTCGCGCCGGAACACAAGCCGGTATTTGTTTTTCACTTCTTCGTGTGTGGTGCGTTTGGGATAGGCGAACTGGTCTTTGATCAGCTTAAACACCAGGTCATAATCGGGCATGGTGAAGACGGTCATCACCATCCCTTTTTCGCCCTGGGCGATTTCAAATTTATCGCTGGAGTAGGCCAGGTGATGCAAGATGTCGCGGTAGAGGGCAGTTTTGCCGTGTTTGTTGTAGCCAATGGAGATGTACAGTTCGGCAATACGTTTGCGGGGCATGATGGCGCGGAGAAAGAGGATGAGGTCATACGGCCGTTTTGTGTCCACATGAAAGTAGGAACGGGTGAAGCTGAATAAAATGCTGACGTCGTTTTCATCCAACAACACGGCGTCTACCACAATGCCTTGTGGCGTGTTCAGCAGCGCCAGCACCAGCGGGATTACGTGAATGCCGCTGAAAATGCGCCCAACCAGGTAAGCGGCTTTGCCACGAAAGAAGATGGGCTGCACCATTTCGATGCGACTGATGCTTTGTAAGGCGCCCGCTTCTTGCAGCCGCTTGCGCACGGCGGTCGTTACCAAAATGGCGTCGCGTGGCAAATCTTCATAGGGATCGGAGAAAGCGTAATCATTGAGAATACAGGTAATGAGGTCGGCGATGGATTCGGAACGGCCGTATTTGACATACACCGGCTGTACCTGCGTGGGCGGCGTGTCAAAGTCAGTATCTACAAATTCGATGTCGGGGTCCACCCCGACGGTGGCAAAAATACGGCGCGTCACCGAGTTGTAAAACGTTTCCGCAAGCTCCCAATCATCGCGGTCGGCAATCAGACCAGAGTAAACCGCCTTCATGCTCGCCCACACCAATTTTTGCTCAACACGGTCGGCCAACAGGTCACGGATTTCCAGCACAATGTCATTGACAATGTGCGTGTAAAGGTCAAGCCGTTCCGCAGCATCCGCTTGCATACCGTGCCAATCTTGGGCAGCGAAGCGTGTGGGTGCGCGGCGGGTGATAGCCGTAAAGGTTTCCTGATAGGTCACAAACGCGCTGTAAATGGCATTGGCCGCCAGATTTGCCAGGCGGCTGATGGTTAACGCGCGATTTTCTGCTCTGGGTTGAAGTGGATTCGGGTAGGAATTGATCATCTGCGTAATATAATTTGACGCTCCAGGTCTTGTGGCTGACGGGTGCGCCAATAGGCGGCGACGCCACCGCCAATAAACCCAAACAGGTGCGCCTGCCAGGAAACGCCCATTTGTAAGGGCAGCACACCCCATAACATCCCCCCATACAGCAACACGACGACAACAGCCCAGAGGATCGCGCGCAGGCTGCGCTCGAAGTAACCACGCAGCAGTAAGAAACCGAAATAGCCAAAGACGAGGCCGCTGGCGCCAATATGCACTGAGTTGGTACGCCCAAACAGCCAGATACCGAGACCGCTGATAACGGCCGTCACCCCCGTCACCAGCCAAAAATCACGCACGCTCTGCACGATCACAAACCAGCCTAACACCAAAAAGGGGAGCGTGTTGGCTATCAGGTGGGCAAAATTGCCGTGTAAAAAGGGGGCCAGGAGGATGCCGCGCAGCCCGATAACTGTTCGTGGCTGCACGCCAAGCCGGTTCAATGCGCCATCGAAGATCAGCCAATCCAGGATTTCCAACACCCAAAACAGCAGCAGAAACCCGCCCAGGGTTAGCGCCTGTATCCGTAAATGGTTGCTAAGTCGCTGCGGAAGCTCGTTATTGTGCATTGTTCACCTCTTTGTAAAGCGAACATCCCTGTTCGATGTCCGAACAGGGATGTTCGGACTACAGATGTAAAGCGAACATCCCTGTTCGCTGTCCGCACAAGGATGTTCGGACTACA
>JACSRF010000149.1 GCA_014879875.1 Anaerolinea sp. | reverse complement strand
CCTGTCAGCACTCCCGCCCGAGCACCGCGCCGGATGCAGACCGGGACTGCCGTCTCTTATCCTCACCTGCCCCTGCCGCCGGTATAACACCCCCTGCCGGTCGGTGAGCAGCCATTGGTGGTCGGCGGTGCGGCTGTGGCCGAGTACGGCCGTGTCTGCATGTCGGCATACACATCTACGGCGCGTGCGGCAGCGCGGCTGAGGGCGATGGTCACGGCCAGGAAAAGGAGGAGGAGGATAAGAAAAAGGGCGCTTCGCATAGTTCTACCTCTTGAAATTAGCCTGACACTTCCCAGCTGTGTCCGTTTTTGTGGAGACGGCCGTTTTGTTTTAGTTCCGTGATATAGTCGCCGACTGTGCTTTTGGAGCGTCCGATTTCGGACGCGATTTCCGCTAAACTGGCGTCCGGGTTGCTGTCCAGGAAAGCGAGCAAAGCGGCGATGGATTCTTCTTTTTTGGACAGTCTGGCGGCTCTTGCGCGTCCGATACTGTCAGTACCGGACGGTTTTCGTTCGATTTTCAGTTCACGGACTTCATCTTGCAGTTCCGATTTCTGCACGACCAGCCGTTCGATTTGACCGGTCAGGCGTTCGATTTCGGTCGTCCGGTTTTGTACGATGGCGTCCAGTTCGGCGGTTTTGGCGGACAGTAAGTTGTCCAGTTCGGCGCGTTTGCTTTGGATGGTTTGGAGCAGGGATTCGTAGGTGAAGACGGCCGTTTCCCACTTCGCGCTCTCTTCCACCCGCCGGCTGACGGCGATGAAGGCGGCCAGGATGACCAATGGCGGCAGGGCGGACATGAAGCGCGCCAGCCCCAACTGCGAGAGGGTGGGGGGGACATGCACAACGTTGAGGCCGACGCTGATGGCGGTGGCGGCAATCGCCATGCCCCAGGCGTAGTTGTCGCGCTTGCCGCGCAGGCTGGCGCGCAGAGCGATAGCCTTGAAGATGATGAGGCCACCGTCTATCATGATGGGGTAGAGCCAAGGGTAGCTGACGCCGTTTTTAGCGGCCAGGTCGGCCAATGCGCCGAAGCTGATGAGGAAGGGGATGACCAGGATGAGGGCCAACAGCCAGTTGGTTAGCTTGTCCAGGCGGATGATGTTTTGGTTTTGCATAGGGCCTCCATTAGGAACCGCGTTCCTCCGAGGAACGCGGTTCCTGAGATGACCAAATAACCCCGCTGACAACGGCGTTTCATAGAAACGCACAACGGCCGTTCCCCACCCGTGTTGCAGGCAGAAAACGGCCGTTAATCCCTCCACTCGGAAGGGTGGGGGATAAAAAAAGCCGCTCCTGAGTAGGAACGGCTTTGCGCTGTCAGTGGCAATACCCTGGCAATTCCGAAATCCAAAATCGGAAATCCGCAATTGTTTGTGGTATCATCAACGCCAGCCCTCGGCCTGTGTCCAGCAGGTCTTGGGGTTAGACGTGCGTGAGGTGGTAGTACACTTCGCGCACGTTGCGTTTAGGGCTATTCGGTTGACTGCATTATAGTGGCTTGAGGTACTAAAGTCAATCTAGCTGAATGTCGTCTCTGTAAAGCCCCATCTCCTTCCGACTACGAATATAGTCTTCAATATCTTTTGGGGTAGTGATCCAACTGTTGCCGACTTTCTGGGCATTCAACCTGCCACGCCTGGCAAGATTACCTAAATATTTGGCATTGAACCCGTACAACTCAGCAGCTTCGGGCAGGGAAATCAGGCGGGTTTTACCGTCGGTGTTGTTCACAGTTTGCAGCCAACCCTTCACAATCTATCATTCAGACGCATTTGGCTTCAGCACAGCATAGCGATAATCCAACTCGCCCCAGGCCAGCATAAACTCGTCAATAGACACAGACATTGGCTCCGGCAACGCCGCCGGGTCCAACAACCATACCTGCTCTGCATCATAACCAACAACCACAACAGCATGGGCAAATTCTGCGCCCTGCCAATGGGTGAACTCGCCAGCCTGCACCATCGCTATCACTGGTACGCTGCGATTTAACCAGGCCATAAGAAGCTCCCATTCGCCAACGTCATAAAGCGGCGTAATCTCACGGGAAGCCAGGCGCACAATCCGGCTGGCGGGTACGCCGATGTTTGGCATGACGCCCATTTGCCCGGCTAACTGGTTCTGCTCGCTAAGGATACCCCAGTAGTGCAAAACCATCTGCGCGCAAGCCGCCAGGCAGTAACCGTCAGCTTTCTGCCGGTGATAAGGAAGCGACAAGCGTTGTGGCATGGGTGATCATCTCTTCCGCCTCATCTGGCGTGTTCAGCACTTCGCCCCCATAGGCATCCACATAGACAAAACCGACTGGCCCCACGCGCGGCATACCCTGCTGTGCAAGGAAGGCGCCAAATTGCCAAACCAGCTGGTCGGCAAGCTGCGTCAGTCTCGGCTGCTGCGCCATAAAATGGCCGACATAGCTGATGAGCCAGCCGTTGGCTTTACGGCGCGCCAGGTGCGCATCAAGCAACGGCGCCGGTTCATCGTCCGCGACCACCACATAAACCCGGCTGTCTTCGGGTAAATCAGTTCCGGGCGCGAGCCGAATACGCCCCTTTTTCACCACGCCCTGATAGGATGCCATCATCGCCATGCACACTTATCCTCAACAAATACCGGGCGCTGCGGGCAGCGCCGTCATGTATAACGGTATCAATCTGTCTCCATTATAGTGGAAAAGGGTTGGGGAGGGGTAACGGCCGTTTGGCGTCTACAACTCAGCCGCTTCGGGGAGGGAAATCAGGCGGGTTTTGTCGTCGGTGTCGTTCACAATTTCCCATTCACTCTTCTGTTCTGCGACTTGCTTTAATGCGGGCCAACACCTCGTCTAGCGACTGATCATCCAGCCATTGGTGACGTTCTGTGGTGTAATCGCCATAGCCAGTTTCAAATAACTGCAAGAAACGGATCAAGCCAACCGCTCCCAATTCGCGGGACAACGCCGCCAGCCCGGCGCGCTCCACTTCTTTCAGGCTCATTGTCTGTACATTCATCATATTTGCTGCTCCAACAACCAGATTAAAGGATTTGCCACCCGCACGGTCAGCGGTGGGTTGATCGCGCTCACCCGTCGCTGCAAACGGTCATCTGTTGTCAAAAAAACATCGGCTCGGCCATTTTCCGCTTCTAGCTGGATTCGTTCTTGTGATTGGTCGTCAAACGGCCGATTCAGGCAGCACACATCTAAATAAACCCGCATCACCAACTCCTGAGCTGCAAAACAGCAGGGTATTCCTTATCTTTTGCGCCAATTTGCTTCCATTATAGTGGAAAAGGGGTGGGGAGGGGTAACGGCCGTTACCCGTCTACAACTCAGCAGCTGCGGGCAGGGAAATCAAGCGGGTTTTGTCGTCGGTGTCGTTCACAATTCACAATTCAAACTTCACAGTTCCCCATCATTCCATCGGGATTTCTATCACATGAGCCAGTCCGTTCAGCGTCAATACAAAGTCATTCAAGATGTCGTGCCCAACAATGCCTTCTGATACATTTTCCTGGGCAATGACCGGCAAGTAGAACTTGCGGCCAGCAAAGCTGAGTAGCACCGCATACAAGTCGGCGATGTGTCGCTGCCCAGAAAAATCATAAGCCACGCGCGTCCCCTCAAAGCGCGCGCCTGCCTGTTCCAATACAGCAATGGGCAGCATCGTCATATCGGCTCCTGTATCAATTTGCGCGGCAATGGGGATTGGCGCGATTCGACCATCATCATCATGCACCAAAAGCTCGGCAAAGGGGGCGGCTGGTGCATAGCTTGTGTTGTAAGCAAAGGTCTGCGTTTTCATGGGTTATGCGTCAAACGGGGCGATCCAAGACGCAATAGGCGCTCCGGCTCCGCTGTCACCTGACGAATTAAGACGATGGCATTGGGGAAACGCGCTTTAATGCGCTGACTTAACTGGTGATGGTCGGCATCGTGGTCCACCAATTCGCCCTCGTGAAAAGCCACATACTCGCCCAGATGTGTCTGGCGCAATTCTGCCAGGCGCGCCTCGAAAACGGCCGTTTGCGCCAACATTTCGGTGCGGCGCTCATTTTGGTGCAGGGCCGGCAACGTCGCCAAAGACTTGGGACGGACTACAGCCATATCCCCTCTAACCACCAACTCTAGCTCGCTTGTTTTGGGAAAATAGGCGAGCGGGATACGGACTTCTTGCTGTACCACCTGAATCGGCATCACGTTCATGTGTTTTACCTCGTGCAGCTTGTTTCTTGTCGCTTCCATTATAGTGGAAAAGGGGTGGGGTGGGGTAACGGCCGTTACTCCACACCACTCCCCTGGGAAACCTCCCCCCTGGCTGCTCCGTCGCAGTAGCCGGAGCAGCCTGTTTATGCTATCTTTACAGTGCGCGAGTTCCAAATAGAGACCAACGGCCGTGCTGCCCAACGTGGGGCTTAAGCAGTTATTGACAGACCAATTGAATCCTTGAATCAGCCATCCAAACGGCCGTTACCAGACTCGCACACTTCAGGTAATCGTTGGGTGGCTTTTTTGTCCTTGATTGAGAATAACCATGACGCCAGAACAACAAGCCCGACAAGAAATTGACCGTCCCATCCGCGTGGATGACGCCCTGGCGAACAAACCATCCGCCACCTACGACATGGTGCTGACCAATCCCCCCTTCGGCAAAAAGTCCAGCGTCACCTTCATCACTGAACAAGGCGAAGTCAAACGGGAAGCGCAAACCATCATCCGCGACGATTTCTGGACTTCCACCAGCAACAAACAGCTTAACTTCGTGCAGCACGTCCACAAGCTGCTGCGGATTCATGGCAAAGCGGCCGTCGTCGTGCCCGACAACGTCCTCTTTGAGGGCGGCGCGGGGGAGACGGTGCGGCGCAAGCTGCTGCAAGAAAGCGACCTGCACACCATTTTGCGCCTGCCCACCGGCATCTTTTACGCTCAGGGGGTCAAGGCGAATGTGCTGTTTTTTGACCGCAAGCCGGGACGGGAACGGCCGTGGACAGAAAACGTCTGGTTCTACGATTACCGCACCAACGTCCATCACACCCTGAAACAAAACCCGCTCGCCCGCGCCGACCTGGATGATTTTGTGGCCTGTTACAACCCGGCCAACCGGCATGAACGGGTGGCGACGTGGCGTGAGGAGAATGCGGACGGCCGTTGGCGAGCCTACCCCAGCGATGAAATCCTGGCGCGAGATAAGGTCAATCTAGACATCTTCTGGCTGCGGGATGAGTCGCTGGAGGATACAGACAGTCTGCCCGATCCGGCCGTGTTAGCGGAAGAGATCATAGAAGATTTGGAAGCGGTGTTGGAACAGTTCCGCCTGATCGCTGAAGATTTGGGGGAAAGAGTGACAGAGGGCTGACCATAGCCGCCGCCCGATGGATTCCCTGACCGTGCCCAGATAGCTGCCCCATGGCACACCCTCCAAACAAATGAAGCGAAATGCCGCCCGGCCTATTCACCCGTCAGGCGCGCCAGGGAATGATGGTGTCCTGACACGGCTTCTATGGCGCCGGGAAGAATTCCAGCCCGGCCCAGGGCTTCTCTCTGGCTGTCTTGAGGCGCGTTG
>JACSRF010000150.1 GCA_014879875.1 Anaerolinea sp. | reverse complement strand
CGGGCTGCACGGCCGTTCCGCCACGAGTGATCACTTGCGGCAGCGCCGCCACCCCGTCCACCGTCACCACGCCCGGTTCGTCGTAGGCGGGCAGGGTGGCGTGGTCGGCGTCGGACTCAGGAATCCAGCCACGATCCACCAGGACGGCCGTTTCCCCATCCCCTAGCAGCAGCGGCGTCAACAAATGCACCCCCGGCTGCCCCTGCCAATCTTGTACTTTGAGGATGACTTGCGCTGTCAGGTCAAATGCGCCGACGGCCGTTACGCGGCGATCTTGCACGCTTGCCACGTCTGCGGGTATGTCTGCGCCTGGCAAGACAAAGACATTGGCCGCCAACGAAACGCGCAGCGCCTCGTTTGCCGCCCGCCGCTGCGCCAGCCGGTCTAACTGCCAGACGCCCAACCGCAGCATAACGCTTATGGCTGCCAGCACGACCACCGTCGCCAACAGCCAGCGACGGCTCAACAATGTCCGCAACAGCTTCATTTCTTGATACCAGGGGCGGCCAGATTGTCCTGCGTCGCCCAATTCGCTTCCGGCAGCGCCGGTTTGGACGATTCCTGATCGAGTAGACGGGAGGCCAGGATCAGGGCGGCGATGATGTACATCATACTGCCCGGAACCCACATGATCACCCCGCCAATCCGCTGGTCGTCAATGACGGAGATATTCCACAGGCGAGGGACGGCCAGATAATAGGTGTACACCGGCTCGTTGACAAAGGCCAGCACGGCCCCCAGCGCCATATTGGGCGGGATGGCCGCCAGGGCAAAAATGACGCGCCCCACCAACCCGAATTGCTTGTGAATGCGCGGCCCGGCCCCGGTCACGTGCCACCAATACAGCATCCCGGCGGCAAAGAAAAAGAGGTGCTCTATATCATGGATCGTCTGGTATTGCAGCGCCGCATTGTACGCATTGGGGTCATGCCAGCCGACGATGGCGATGACAGAAAACATCCAGACGATGCCGGGGGAGGTTGCCGAACGCAGCCAGCGCCGCGAGCGGCTGTCGCGGTGCAGCAGGCTCCCCAAGGCTCTGCCGGCGATGGCACGGCCGTTGGCGGGCAATCCCCACAGGATAAATGGCAGGGGGTTGGCGATGAGCAGCAAAGGCGGGGCGATCATGATCAGCAGCAGGTGTTGGATCATGTGCATCAGGAAAAGCTGCTGCGCCAGGCTGTCTATGGGGGATAGCAGGGCAATGCCGATGACGACCAGTCCTGACAGGTAAGCGACGGGTCGCCAGCGCGCCGTCAGCCGCCAGTGGCTTCGTGATGCGCGCTGCCGCCGGTCGCTTTGTTGTTTATTTGCGCCAACTGTGCGCTGCCGCAGCCGCCGCCACCCCGTTAGATAAAGCGTCCCGGCCAGCGCCAGGGTAATGATGACTTCTGGCCGCCAATCCCAGGAGGAAAGGGCGGCGCGTGTGATGGGATCCATTGTTTCGTGGTCGGTAATCAGTAACCGGTGACTGATCACGGATTACCGATTACCTTACATCGCGTGAACGGCCGTACCGATCAGGTACAGCGCCGGGTAATAAAATACCCAGACCACGTCCACATAGTGCCAATAAATGGCGCATGCTTCCACACCCCAATGTTTTTCCGGCGAATAATGCCCGTTACGGCCGTTGTTCCACACGATCAGGATAAAAATGATGCCGCTGAGGACGTGCAGGGCGTGCATCCCGGTCATGGCGAAGAAGATGCCGGAGATGACGCCATCTGTCGGTTTCAGATGGCCGAACAACTCAATGCCCAACAGTTCCCCTTGCAGGCCGAAGACGTTCCACTCCATGACGACGACGCCGATGAAGAAGAGTGTTCCCAGAACGGCCGTGACCAGCAGCCCCTTCAAGAATCGCTGGCGGTCGCCATGTTCCATCGCTGTTTCGGCGCGGTTCATGTAAAAGCTGCTCAACAACAAGACGACGGTGGTGATCAACCCCATCTCCTGGCTCAATTCTGGCCGGGTGACGCCCAGGTCGGCGTCGTACCACAACACAAAACGGGCGACGAGCAGCGCCGCAAACAGAAACACTTCGGAAAACATGAACAGCCACAAACCGAGGCGGTTGCTCTTCAACTGCACAGACCAGGGAATTTCTGGCCCATGCGCATGGTCATGATGGGGGGCGTCTTTATGCGTCGTTACCATGCTCATTAATGTGTCTCCTCTTGCTGCCACAGCCGCGCAACGTGCATGAAGTTCTGCACAATGACGGCCGCTTTAATCAAGGCAATGATAAACAAAAGCACGGCCGAATTCAGGGTGACAGCGATGGCGTACTCAACGCCTGTTAATACTGCCAGCACAATCAATGTCGTTATCCCCAGGCGATAAGCTGCTGCTTTCTTCTCTGCATTCACGTCGTTCTTCCTCCGTAAGCCGTAAGCCGTTATCCGTAAGTCGTAAGCTGAATCACCGATTACCGACTCCCTAATCCCCAGGCACAGCCGGTATCATTTGGATATAACGGGAATCCGCCAACCCGTAATCATATGGATCGCCGACGACCTCAAATGGCACGTCATAATTGAATTCCGGTACCGGCGAAGGGATTTGCCACTCTGGGGAACGGGAGCGCCAGGGGTTGCGCACGGCCGTTTCCTGTGTTTGCGCGCTGACGATAAAGTTGTAAACCATGATCAAAATGGACCAGCCAATGACCAACGCCGCCAGCGTGATCAACACGTGCGTCGTCTCAATGCCCAGCAGCGGGTCATAATCAGCAATACGGCGGCGCATTCCCAACAGCCCCACGCTCATCTGCCCAAAGCTCATCACCCAAAAACCGGGCGTCATCAACCAAAAATGGAGCCGCCCCAGCGATTCCTTGTACATGCGCCCGGTCATCTTCGGGTACCAGTAATAGAGGGCGGCAAAGAAGGGGAAAATAAAGCCGCCAAACATGGTGGCGTGGAAATGCCCCACCACCCAGTAACTATCGTGCAGGTGCAAATCTGTGGGGATGGTGCCCAGGATGGGACCGCTGATACCGCCAATCAGGAAGACAGAAATCGCCCCCAGCACAAACAGCATCGGCGTTTCAAAAGTCATCTTCCCTTCCCACATCGTCGCCACCCAGCTAAAGAACTTGACGCCGGTGGGGATGGCGACAAACATGGTCGAAATCATAAACGGCACGCGCAGTGCGTCCGCCATGCCCGACGTAAACATGTGGTGCGCCCACACCAAAAAGCCAACCAGGGCGATCCCCAGGCTGGAGAAGGCGATCCATTTATAGCCAAACAACGGTTTGCGCGTGAAAACCGGCAGCAGTTCGCTGATCACGCCTAACCCTGGCAGCACAAAC
Source organism: Anaerolinea sp. (assembly GCA_014879875.1). GTDB lineage: Bacteria > Chloroflexota > Anaerolineae > Promineifilales > Promineifilaceae > JACSRF01. Next base: position 2,308 of record JACSRF010000150.1, on the reverse strand, counting down.
ACGTACACAACCGGATGGGAATAGAACCAGAAGAGGTGCTGGTACAAAATTGGATTGCCGCCGCCCTCCGGGCCGAAGAAATTGAGGCCAATGGCGCGCTCGGCAATGCTCATCATCAGCGCCACGCCCACTGTCTGCGTGGCGGTGAACTGAATGAGGGCCGCCGCGATGGCCGCCCATACAAAGATCGGCATGCGGAACCATTTCATGCCTTTGGCGCGCATGGTCACGGACGTCACCAGAATGTTGATGGCGCTGGCAATGGACGAGAACCCGTTCAACCAAAAACCGAGCAAGAATAACTGCACGCCCAACGGCCCCCGCAGGCTCAATGGGGCATAGCCTACCCAACCGGTGTCCCAACCGCCAACCGCCATCCCGGCCAGGATTAATACGATTGACGGCACGCCCACCCAATAGCTAAAGGCGTTCAGGCGCGGAAAAGCCATGTCCGACGCGCCAATCATCAGCGGTACCAGGTAGTTGCTCATGGCCCCGACGCCGAGCAAGATGCTGGCGATCATGACAATGCCGTGCGCGCTGAACAGGGTGTTGTACTGCTGGTTGCTTAACCACTGCATTCCCGGCTGCGCCAGCTCAATGCGGAACAAGATGGCAAACAAGCCGCCAACGAGCAGTACCAGGATGCTGGTGATCCCATACTGAATGCCGATGACCTTGTGGTTCACATCCACGTTCAGGTAGCGGGACCATTCTGGTTTACCGGCGGGCGCGCCATGCTTGAGGGGCGTTTCTTTGCCGACCGTCCATTTCAGCCAATCTGTGAACACGCCTGCCGCCAACAGCGACCCGACGACGCCGATGATGGCGCCAAAGACGACACTTGGCTCGGCGACGGCCGTGCCCAACAAATTGAGCGTTGCCCCCGTTGGCGCCAATCCCAATGCCCCGCGAATGGCTTCAATGAACCCAATGCCCAACAGCGTGCCCACAAGCTGCCCAATCAAGCCACGAACGTATGCGGAAGTAAGCCAGATTCTTAATTTCATACAATGTCTCCCACTTTGCAACCGATTACCAACTTAGAGCGATTACTCCAAACTTTGAATGTAGGCAATAATGTCGGCGATAATATCAATCTCAATCCCATCACTGGCGAGAATCTCAGCCTGCCGGGCGGCAAATAGTTCTTCATAATTTTGCGGCATGACGTCGGCGTTGAACCCGACAACAATTTGATCGTTGGGGTTGAGGATGGAATTGCGGATGTACGCTTCATCGGCCGTGATCGTGCTGCCGTCCGTCAGTTGTTCTTGCCGCAGCCAAAGGCCGAGCCAACTGGGGCCGGCGCCAGCTACCCCATCCAGGCTGTGGCAGCTATTACAACCAAAGCCCCCATCCCCCTCGGGGCCATACCAAAATTCCCCACGCTGCTCTGGCGTCAAATCGGCGTACTGAATGGCGACGGAGCGCTCTTCAACCCAACTGGCAAACTCAGCGGCGCTGACTACATGAACGTCGGCGACCATACCGGTATGCTCCAGCCCACAAATTTCGGCGCAAAGCACTTTGTAATCACCGGGCAGGGTTGGCGTGAAGCGGAGGGTCGTGGTGCGTCCCGGAACCAGGTCTTGTTTGACGCGGAATTCGGGCACCCAAAAGGAGTGCAGCACGTCTTGAGATTCCATATGCAGCACAACCGGCTGATTGACCGGCAAGACAAGCTGCGGCGCTTTAACATCTTGCTCCGGGTAGGTAAAGCTCCACTGCCATTGCTTGCCGGTGACTTCCACGACCATTTCATTGGGTTTTGCTTCTAAAAGCTGCGCCAACGTCACGGTTCCCCACACGCCGAAACCAATCACGGCAATGGTAGGCACAATGGTCCAGATTATTTCCAGGGCTGTATTGCCATGAACGTGGGGGCCTTCTTCCTCGTCACCGGCGCGCCGCCGAAAGACAACGACGGCGTAAATCATGATCACCATGATCAGGGCAAACAGGAAAGAGATCATCCAGAAATGCCCCTGGAACATTCTGTCAATGAGAATGCCTTCGGCGCTGGCCTGTGTGGGCAAGCGGAACATGGGACCAAAGACGAGAAATTGCAAGACCAGTGTTGTCAGAATGACAAGGGCGGCCACGATAATAAGATGCTTGTTTTTTCCCATATATTTACCACCATCTCTTGATTCAGTCGTCAACGCTCAGTAAACAGGTAATCATTAGACGTTATTGGAATTTGCGTTATGTCAAAGAAAATCGATCCGCAGATTCTACAGTTACACTGAGTCATCAGTTACACAGAGAACACAGAGGAGACACGGAGATTCACAGAGAGATTGGG